>NZ_JBIAFE010000027.1:0-110357 GCF_042869115.1 Micromonospora sp. NPDC007230
GGGGTTGCGGGGGGCGGGGGGGGCGCCCCCCCCCCACCCCCCCCCCCGGGGCGGGGGGGGGGGCGGCCCCGCCGCCCCCCCCCCGCCCCCCCCGGCCCCCCCCCCCCCGGCCCCCCCCCCCGCGGCTGGCCCGCCTGGACATCGTGCTCGGCCAGCTCGAACAGACTCCCGGCCGCACCGCCGAACTGGCGCTGGAGGCCGTCGAGCTGCTGACCGAGGTGTACGGCGAGGCGCTGGCCCGGGTCACCGACCTCGCCGCCGACAGCCCCCGCACGCTCGACCGGCTCACCGGGGACGAACTGCTGCGGCACCTGCTGCTGTTGCACCGCATCCATCCGGATCCGCTGGACCGGCGGGTGGCCCGAGCGGTCGACGACCTCCGACCGCAGCTACGCGCGCAGGGCGCCGAGATCACGCTGGTCGGCGTCCAGGACGAGGTGGCCCGGATCAGCCTGTCCGCGAGTTCGTGTGGTGGCGCCGCCCTGCGGGACCTGGTCCGGCAGCAGGTCCTGACGTTCGCGCCGGAGCTGTCCGCCGTCGACGTGGTGGCGCCCGCGCCGGCTCCGGCGTTGATCCCGGTCGCCAACCTGTGGCAACGGCCGGACCGGACCGATGCGGCAGCGCTGAGCGAGGCGGGGCCGGCTGCGGCGCCGCTGGCGTTGGGTGGCCCGACATGACGGCGGGCGCGCTGCAGCGGGCGATCCGCCGCGCGGGGCAGCGCGCGGCGGTCGAGCGCTGCGGGATGTGCGCCGGACCGGTCGCCCCCGAGCACCGGCACGTGTGGGACGAGCAGGACGGGGAACTGTTGTGCGCCTGCCCGCCGTGCTCCCTGCTCTTCGAGCGGGAGTCGGCCGGCGGGGGCCGGTACCAGCTCGTCCCCGCGCACGGCCGGCGGTTGACCGGCCTGTCCGCCGACGAGCTCGGGGTGCCGGTCGGTCTGGTGTTCTTCGTGAAGCAGCGCGACGGCCGGGTGCTCGGGCACTATCCGAGCCCGCTGGGCACGACCGAGTCGGAGATCGATGCCGACGCCTGGCGGGCGGTCGAGGCACGATCGCCCGCACTGGCCGGGCTGGCGCCCCGGGTCGAGGCGTTCCTGCTCTGGACGGGCACGCAGTCTGGCGGGGGCCAGCAGTGGGTGGTGCCGGTCGACGACTGCTACCGGCTGGTCGCGCTCATCCGGCGGCACTGGACGGGCATGTCCGGGGGAAGCGCGGTGTGGCGGGCGATCCCCGGGTTCTTCGAGGAGCTCGACCGACGGCACGGTCGGCACTGCGGCGACGAATGATGGAGGAGGCGGTAATGGGCGAGATCCGAGTGGGCGATCCCGACGTCGAACTCGACGCGCCGGCGCACACCAAGGGTGTCGAGGAGGGCAACTCGCGGCGGCGCAAGCAGGCGGGCCATCACGACGACGGGACGGTGGACGGGCGCCGCTCAACCGGCATCCGGCCCAAGAAGCACGGCCCGATCCTGCCGATCATGCCGAACCTGCCGCCAGGCTGAGCGGATCCGGGCCGGGTCCGAAGGAGGTGAGTCATGCGGAAGCTGCTGGCGCTGCTGGCCGGCGCCGCCGTCGTGGGGCTGTTCTGGAAGGAACTGCCCGCGCTGCGGCGCTACATCAAGATCGAGAAGATGTGAGCAGGAAGGGCCGAACGAGCCGATGTGTCTAGGTATCCCGGGCGAGATCGTCGAGATCAAGGCCGGTCACGACGATCTCGCCGTCGTCGACGTCGTGGGCGTCCGGCGGGCGGTCAACATCGGCCTGCTCGAGGCGGACCAGGTCGGCGTGGGCGACTGGGTGCTCGTCCACGTCGGGTTCGCCATGTCCAAGATCGACGAGGCCGAGGCGGCCGCCACGCTGGCGCTGCTGACCGGCCTCGGGCAGGCGTACACCGACGAGTTGCAGGCGCTCGCCGAATCCGACATCAGCTAGGGGATCACCAGATGCGTTTCGTCGACGAGTACCGCGACGCGGACAAGGCCCAGGCGTTGGCCACCCAGATCGCCGCATTGTGCGAGCCGGGACGGCAGTACAAGTTCATGGAGGTGTGCGGCGGGCACACGCACACCATCTACAAGCACGGGATCGAGGACTACCTGCCGGAGAACGTCTCGCTCGTGCACGGACCGGGCTGCCCGGTCTGCGTCATCCCGATGGGCCGGGTGGACGACGCCATCGCCATCGCCCACGAGCCGGGCGTCATCATGACCGCGTTCGGCGACATGATGCGGGTCCCCGGTGGGAACGGCTCGTTCCTGGACGCCAAGGCGGCGGGCGCGGACATCCGGATGGTGTACTCGCCGCTGGACGCCCTGAAGATCGCCCGGACCAACCCGGACCGCAAGGTGGTCTTCATGGCGATCGGGTTCGAGACCACCTCCCCGTCCACGGCGATGACCGTGCTGCGGGCGGCCGCCGAGGGTGTCGACAACTTCTCGGTCTTCTGCAACCACGTCACCATCCTTCCGGCGATCAAGGCGATCCTCGACTCACCGGACCTGCGCCTCGACGGCTTCCTCGGGCCCGGGCACGTCTCCACCGTCATCGGCTGCCGGCCGTACGAGTTCATCGCCCGCGACTACGGCAAGCCGCTGGTGTGCGCCGGGTTCGAACCACTGGATCTCCTGCAGTCGGTCTACCTGCTGCTCAAGCAGCTCGCGGAGGGCCGCTGCGAGGTCGAGAACCAGTACACCCGGGTGGTGCCCTGGGACGGCAACCTGCGGGCGCTGGAGGCGATCGGCCGGGTCATGCAGCTGCGCCCGTACTTCGAGTGGCGCGGCCTCGGCTTCATCTCGCACTCCGCCCTGCGGATGCGGGACGAGTACGCGGCGTACGACGCCGAGCGGATCTTCGAGGTGCCCGGGGTACGCGTCGCGGACCCGAAGGCCTGCCAGTGCGGCGAGGTGCTCAAGGGAGTGCTCAAGCCGTGGGAGTGCAAGGTGTTCGGCACCGCGTGCACGCCGGAGACACCCATCGGCACGTGCATGGTCTCCTCCGAGGGCGCGTGCGCGGCCTACTACAACTTCGGCCGCTTCGCGCGGCAGCGGCTGACGGAGGCGAGCGCGGTATGACGACCGAACGCACCGCCGGCCGGGCCGAACGCGCGGCCGAGGCTGAGGCGACGACCGGTCGCCGGTCGGGGCAGCTGTCGCCGGAGCAGCAGGTGCTCCAGCGCATCGAGCGGGCCCGCCAACGCGCGCCACGGATCCGGGAGAGCCGACTCACGCTCGCGCACGGCGCGGGTGGGAAGGCGACGCACAGCCTGGTCGAAGGGCTGTTCGTGGAGGCGTTCCGCAACCCGACGCTGGAGGCGCTCGACGACGCCGCCGTGCTCTCCGTGGGCACCGGCCGGCTGGCCTTCACCACCGACTCGTACGTGGTGTCGCCGCTGTTCTTCCCCGGCGGCGACATCGGCGACCTCGCCGTCAACGGCACGGTGAACGACCTCGCGGTCAGCGGCGCCCGGCCGCTGTACCTGTCGGCCGGGTTCATCCTGGAGGAGGGCTTTCCCGTCGCCGACCTGCGGCGGATCGTCGCCTCCATGGCTGCCGCGGCGGAGCGCGCCGGGGTCCAGGTGGTCACCGGCGACACGAAGGTGGTGCAGCGGGGCAAGGCCGACGGCTGTTACGTCAACACCGCCGGCGTGGGTGTGCTGGAGCGGCCCGTGACGCTCGGCACCGCGCAGGTCCGCCCCGGTGACGCGGTCGTCGTCTCCGGGCCGATCGGCGACCACGGCGTGACCATCATGCTCGCCCGCGGCGAGCTGGACATCGCCGCCGACCTGACCTCGGACACCGCGGCGCTACCCGGTCTGGTGGCCGCGCTGCTCGACGCGGCGCCCGGGGTGCGGCTGCTGCGCGACGCCACCCGGGGCGGCGTGGCGACCATCCTCAACGAGGTGGCGCAGGCGGCCCGGGTCGCCGTCGTCGTCGACGAGGCCGCGGTGCCGGTACGTCCCGCCGTGACCGGCGCCTGCGAACTGCTCGGCATCGACCCGCTCTACGTGGCCTGCGAGGGGCGCCTGGTGGCCGTGGTGGACGGCGCGCAGGCGGAGGCCGCCGTGGCGGCGCTGCGCGGCCACCCGCTCGGCGTCGGCTCGGCGGTCATCGGCCGGGTCACCGCCGACCCGCCCGGGATGGTGCTGCTCCACACGGCGTTCGGCGGCACCCGGGTGGTCGACATGCTCGTCGGGGATCCGCTCCCGCGGATCTGCTGACAGCGGTCACCGGGTCGGCCGGCGGCACGACCCGCGGGCACAGGTGGCCGCGGCCCGAGGGGCTCAGGGCCGGGGCCGTGGGCACAGTTGGCTGCGGCGCGCGGTCAGGTGGCCGGCACGGCCCGGGCCGCGGCCACCGCGGCCTGGCCGAGCGAGATCCCACCGTCGTTGGGCGGCACCCGGGAGTGCACGAGCACCCGGAAGCCGTCGCGCTCCAGCCCGCTCACCACGCGGTCGAGCAGCAGCACGTTCTGGAAGACCCCACCGGAGAGCGCCACCGTGGCCAGGCCGGTGCGCTCCCGGACGACTCCGGCCGCCCCGACCACGGCGTCGGCCAGGCCGTGGTGGAAACGGGCGGCGATCCGACCGGGGTCCACCCCGGCGAGCAGGTCGTCGACCACGTACCGGACCAGGTCGCGGCCGGCGTCGAGGAGCGGCACCGGGCCGGTCACCCCGACCGGGTAGCCGCCTCGCTCGTCGGGATCGGCCCGCTGCTCCAGGGCGATCGCCGCCTGCCCCTCGTAGGTGACCCGGTCGTGTAGGCCGAGGATCGCCGCGACGGCGTCGAACAGCCGGCCGGCGCTGGAGGTGCGCGGCGAGTTCGTCCCGGTGCGCCCCAACGCCACCACGGTGGGCCAGCGCCGCTCGTGCCGGCGCCGCACGGCCAGGTCGGGCACCGCGTCGCCGTAGATCTCGTGGAGATGAGCCGCGGCCATCCGCCATGGCTCGTGCACCGCCGCAGTGCCGCCGGGCATGGGGACCGTGGCCAGGTGGCCGACCCGGTCGAAGCCGGTCAGGTCCGCGACGAGCAACTCCCCGCCCCAGAGGGTGCCGTCCGGGCCGTAGCCGAGACCGTCGAAGGCGACGCCGATCACCGGTCCGGGTTCGCCGTTGTCGGCCAGGCAGGACGCGATGTGGGCGTGGTGGTGCTGGACGCCGAGCAGCTCGACGTCCTCGCGCTGCAGCGCGTACTTGGTGGACAGGTATTCGGGATGCAGGTCGTGGGCGACGACCTCCGGCCGGACGTCGAAGAGCCGGGTGAAGTGCGCGATCCCGTCGGTGAACGCCCGCAACGTCTCGTAGTTCGCCAGGTCGCCGATGTGGTGCGACACGAACGCGCGCCGCCCCTTCGCCACGCAGAAGGTGTTCTTGAGCTCCGCGCCGCAGGCCAGCACCGGCCGGTCGAACCGCCAGGGCAGGGTGATCGGCGCGGGCACGTAGCCACGGGACCGCCGCACCGGCAGCTCGCGGCCCCGGAACACGCGTACCACCGAGTCGTCGGTGCGGACGTGGATCCGCCGGTCGTGGGTGAGGAAGGCGTCGGCGATCGGGGCCAGCCGTCGGCGGGCGTCGTCGTCGCGGTGCGCGATCGGCTCGTCGGAGACGTTGCCGCTGGTCAGCACGATCGGCAGGCCGAGCCGGCCGAGCAGCAGCTGGTGCAACGGCGTGTACGGCAGCAGCACGCCCAGGTCGCGGTTGCCCGGCGCCACCGACGCGGCGACCGGGGCGTCGGCGCGGCGGGGCAGCAGCACCACGGGACGGCGGGCGCCGGTGAGCACCGGCACGGCCGCCGGCGCCACGTCGACCAGAGCGCGCGCCGCCCGCAGGTCGGCGGCCATCACCGCGAACGGCTTCTCCTCGCGGTGCTTGCGGGCGCGCAGCGTCGAGACGACCCGCTCGTCGTCGGCCCGGGCGGCCAGGTGGTAGCCGCCGAGGCCCTTGACGGCGACGATCCGGCCGTCCCCCAGCCACCGGACGGCGGTGTCCAGGGGGTCGCCGGAGACCGGGGCGCCGTCGGCGTCGACGAGCCGGAGGGCCGGACCGCAAGCGGGGCAGCACACCGGCTCGGCGTGGAAGCGGCGGTTGCCGGGGTCCGCGTACTCGGCGGCGCAGTCGGCGCAGAGCGGGAACTCGGCCATCGTGGTGGTGCGGCGGTCGTACGGGACGTCCTCGACGATGGTGAACCGCGGGCCGCAGTTGGTGCAGTTCGTGAACGGGTAGCGGTGGCGCCGGTCCGCCGGATCGGACAGCTCGGCGAGGCAGTCCGGGCAGGTGGCGGTGTCGGGGGAGATCAGGGCTTCCCGGCCGGTGCCGGTGACACTGGTGACGATGGTGAAGCCGGGCTGGCCGGTCGGCGGGACCACCTCGGTGGTGAGCCGTTCGACCTGGGCGAGGGTCGGCGCACGGCGGCTGAGGTCGGCCACGAAGTCGGCCAGCCGGTCCCCGTCGCCTTCGACCTCGACGAAGACGCCGGCGGTGTCGTTGCCGACGAACCCGGCCAGCTCGTACTCGGTGGCCAGCGCGTGCACGAACGGCCGGAAGCCGACGCCCTGCACGATGCCCTCGACGCGGACGTGCACCCGCCGCGCACTGGTCAGTTCCATGGTTCCGGGTCAGCGGTCGTCGGCCAGCGCCTGCTGGGTGAGTTCCCAGAGCACGTGGTAGACCGTCGTCTGCGCCTCCTGGACCCGGTGCACCGAGGGCGACGGCACCACGAACAGGTGGTCGACGAATTCGGATTCCGCCATCCGGCCGCCGTCGTATCCGGCGATGCCGATGGTGAGCAGGCCGCGCCGGGCCGCCTCCTCGAACGCCCGCAGGACGTTGGTCGACCCTCCGCTCGTGGACAGCCCCACCACGATGTCCCCGGCGCGGCCGAACGCCGCCACCTGGCGGGCGAAGACCACCTCGAACCCGACGTCGTTGGAGAGTGCCGTGATCAGCGCGACGTCGTGGGTCAGCGAGATGGCCGGCAACGGGCGGGCGGCCGTCGGCGGGTGCAGGAACAACTGCGCGAGGTCCTGCGCGTCGGTGCTGCTGCCGCCGTTGCCCAACGCGAACAGCGTGCCGCCGGCGCGGAAGGCGTCGGCGCACCGGCGGGCGCAGTCGACCAGCCGCTGCCCGTGCTCGGCGACGAGGGATTCGCGGAGGGCGACGATCTCCGCCGCCTTCTCCGCGGTGGACCTCGCCACCGCGGCGAGCACCGCCTCCACGTCGGTCGGCCGGGTGTCGAGGAACGGGTATAGCGATCCGATCGCACCCTCGACCCCCGCGCTCATGCCGGCACTCCGCTGCGCTCCGTGCCGTCATGAGGCACCACGGCACTGTGCTGATGATTCGCTCGCTGACGCTCGCTCATGGGCGCTTCTCCACCACGGCGATGGCCTCCTTGGCATGTACGAGCACCACGTCGCCCGGTTCCGCCTCGACCAGGGCCACACTGACCTCCTCCGGTCCGGCGTCCGTGTCGACCACGGCCAGGCCGTCGGCCAGCAGCTCCCGTACCCGGACGGCGACGGCCACGTCGGAACAGGTGATGCACACGTCGCCGTGGCACGCCAGCACGGCTTGCGCCGGCGGTGGGTGTGCGGTCACCGGACCAGCTCCGGTGCCAGCAGTCCGGGCTGCTCGAAGAACACGTGCACCAGCTCCCACAGGATGTGGTAGGTCGTCACGTGCACCTCCTTCACGATGCACGGATCGTCGGAGCGGGCGACCACGACGTGGTCGGCGACGGCGTCCCGGGCGAGGTCGCCGCCGTCGCCGCCGAACAGCCCGACGGTGAGCAGGCCGAGGTCGCGGGCCGTCACCAGGCCGCGCCGCACGTTGGCGCAGCGACCGTCGACGGACAGGCCGAGCGCGATGTCCTGCGGGGCGGCGAGCAGGCGCAGCTGGGCCGCGAACACCTCGTCGAAGCCCTCGGCGCGGGCGATCCCGGTGAGGGTGGCGGCGTCGTTGGTCAGCGAGATCGCCGGCAGTGCCCGCTTGCCCACGATGACCGGGTGGACGAACTCCACCACGACATGCTGGGCGTCGGTCGCCGGCCCGCCGTTGCCGAAGACGATCAGCTTTCCGCCGCGGTGGAAGCGTACGGCCATCTCGTAGCAGGCCCGCGCGATCCGCTCCGCGTCATCGGCGAGCGCCTGCCCCGGCTCCACCCGGCGGGCGAACGCGCGGTCAACTGCGGGCATCACGGGCGACTCCATGCTCCTCCGTTCAGTGGCGGGCGGCGGCGTACCGCTCAGGGTGGCCGGCCCGCGTCCCCTCGAAGGCACCCGCCGTGCGTCGCAGGCAGGCACCGATGACCTGGTCGAGCTGCGCCAGTCGGACCGTCCAGGACCGGAGATCGTGGCGGCCCTTGGCGGTGAGTTCGTAGCATCGGCGCGCCGGTCCGGCCCCGGTGGTCTCCCACACGGAGATCACCGACCGGTCGCGTTCCAGGCCGCGCAGCACCCGGTAGACGTGGCCGGGTTCCACATCGGGCATCCCCATGGCACGGAGCCGGTCGATCAGGTCGTACCCGTGACCGGGCCGTTCGAGGATCAGGAGCAGGAGGAACGGATGTAGCAGACCGCGCAGCTCACGTCCGTGCATGCCAACCCCTCCCCCGACGCAGGGCATCCCTTCTGTGGCAGCTAAACACACTTACTACAGAAATACGGAGGATTGCCCGGTTCGGCGGTCCCACGACAAGCACCGCGGCCCGCGGCCGGATGCTCCGGCCGCGGGCCGCGGTGTCGTCGCGCGAAGGGCGTACGCCCGGATCAGCCGCCGCTGTTGGAGCGGGCGGGGGCGGGCGCCGACCCGCCGGCCACCACGCCCGGATGCGGCGTGGCACTGACCGTCGGCTTCAAGCCGGCCGGTACGGGCAGCGCGCTGCCCTTGGCGAACTCGTCCCAGCCGACGTTCCAGGCGGTCCAGCCGTTGCCCTGATCCAACGTCACCTCGGTGCCCTTCACCGTCACCAGATCACCGACCTGCGTGATCCGCATCAGCCAGTCGGCATTGGCGTTGGAGACGTTGGTGCAGCCGTGCGAGACGTTGATGTTGCCCTGGTCCCCCTCGGACCATGGTGCGGCGTGGATGAACTCGCCGCCGTTGGTGAGCCGCTGCGCGTCCTCGACGTCGACGATGTAGCCGCCGTTCGGGTCACCCATGGTGTTGAAGGTCGTGTACTCGAACTTCTCCATGATCACCATGTTGCCGCTCGAGGTGGGCGTGCTCGGCTTGCCGAGACTGACCGGGACCTTTCGGAGCAGTTTGCCGTCCTCGTAGACCGACATCTGCTTGCTGGCGTTGTCGATGTCGAGCGAGACCTGCCGGCCGATCTTCGAACTCGCCGAACGGTCCGCGTCCCCGATGGCGTCCTTGCCGATCGGCAGGCCCTCCAGCGCGCTCCGCACGCTGATCTTGGTGCCCGGCTTCCAGAAGTCGGGTGCCCGGTATTCGACCTGTTTGCCGTCGGCCAGCCACGACCAGGTGCCCGGCTGCGGCGGATCCGTCTTCACGAACAATCGCCGCTGCACGTCCGCCCTGGCCTCTTTCGGAATTTCCGGGTCGAACGTGACGACTACCGGCATGGCCGTCCCGTACGTCTGGTCCGCAGTGAAATTCAGGACACTGGTGACTGCCGTTCTGGTCGATTTGGCCATCGTCGTGAACGTCGTCTTCTGCGTGGTCGTCCGCCCCTTGTCACCGGTTGCGGTCACCTCCGCCGTGTACGTCCGCGAATTCTGCAACGGACGCGTCGGCACCCAACTCGACCCGTCCTCCCGCGGCTCGGCCGGCACCTGCGCGCCCTTGTCGTCGGTCAACCGCACCGCGGTGATCTTCCCACCCTTGACGGCGGTCCCCACCTCGGCGCTGACCGGCACGTCCCGCGACTGGTCGCCGGGCGTCACCGTCAGTTGCGGTGGCGCCGCGTGCGCCTGCTTACCGGGCAGGCGGTCGGCGGTGCACCCGACGAGGACCAGCGGTGTGGCCGCGATGGTCACCGACAGCAGCCTCAATCGCCGCCTCAGCTCCATATTGTCCCCCCGTTCATGGCTTTCCCTCCGCCCACATTCTCACTGGGATGCGAAGGCATATGCGCGATTTCGGCAGACTGCTCGGGTCAGGCTCACGGAAACATCTCCCGTGGTTTTACCTAGCGGCAGAAATGGGCCGACAGTTTCGGTTGGCGACGCATTCCGACAGAAAGAGCGAGGTGCTGCTCACCCATCCCGTCCCGACCCACTGCGCCCGGCGTTTCCGCTTGCGCGACCTCGGTCCGGAAGCCGCACCCGATTCCCGGTGATCCGGATCGGGGCCGACTCGGTCACCGTGCGCCGGTTCGTCGGGAACACACTCACCGGGCGGCTCGGCGCACCCACCCCGGCACCACTGTGCTTTAGACTGCCACGAAACCGGACCTTCAGGAGAAAGCTTCACGGACGTGCACAAGACGACCCGAACGTGGACGACCATCCCATGGCCCGGATTCTCGCCGCCCCCGGGACCAGTTTCGGCAACCCGACCGGGCCCGCCAGATCGGCGATTACGGTGCATTGACGTGACCATCTTTCGCATTGCCGCCGTCGCGCTCAGCGCTTTCCTGACCGCGCCCGCCGTGGTGGTCGGGTCACCGACGCGGGCCGAAGCCGCACCGTACGTGCCCTGCCCGGCGGTGAAGCCGCCGATGCCGCCACCCGCCGCACCGGCTCCGCCACCGGTCGGTCCCGGCGATCAGGCGGTCGGTGGAGATTCGCTGGCCACGACGGGTCTGGCCATTCCCGCGGGTGCTCCGATGGCACCGGCGGTGACCGCCACCTCGTGGCTCGTGGCCGACCTGAACACCGGCGCCGTGCTGGGTGGCTGCGGCCCGCACGAGCACCGCACGCCGGCCAGCGTGCAGAAGATGCTGCTGGCCGCCGCCCTGATGCCCCGCCTGGACCCGACCCAGATCGTGGAGGTGACCCGGGCGGATCTGCAGGATCTCGATCCGGCCAGCTCCCTGATGGGGGTGGTCCCGGGCGGCCGTTACTCGGTCGAGAGCCTGTGGCTGGGGCTGCTCCTCAAGTCGGGGAATGACGCGGCCAACGTGCTGGCCCGCGTGGGCGGCGGCTCCGCCGGCCGGCCGGGCGGCGTACAGGCGATGAACGACGAGGCGCACCGGCTGCAGGCGAACCAGACCCACGCGGCGACACCCTCCGGCCTGGACGGCCCCGGTCAGTACACCAGCGCGTACGACCTGGCGCTGATCGCGCGGGCCACCTACGCCCGCGAGGACTTCCGCCGGTACATCGCCACCCGGGTGGCGCAGATTCCGGCCGAGGCGGGAACCGAGGGCTTCGCCATCACCCACGACAACACCCTGCTGGACCACTACCCGGGGACGCTCGGCGGAAAGACGGGCTTCACCGACCTGGCCCGGCAGACGTACGTGGGTGTGGCCGAACGCAACGGCCGGCGGCTCGCGGTGACCCTGCTCGGCGCGGAGACCGCACCGCTGGGGAGTCTGGGCGAGGCGGCGGCTCTGCTCGACTGGGGCTTCGCCCTCTCCCCCGACGCGTCCGTCGGCCGCCTGGTCACCCCCGGCGAGAAGAAGGACGACCATCCGCTGGTCGCCGGCAAGAGCGAGCGGCAGGGCCGCAACGGGATCCTGTCGGCGCTCTCGCTGCCGGTCGTCCTCGGCCTCACAGCCGCCGTCGTACTGGTCGTCCTGGCCCTGGCGGCCCGCCGGTGGCGCAAGGCCGTGCGCCAGTCAGCCGGTCGGCCCGCCGGACGATCGGGGCGTGACCGGGTCGGGTCGGAACCGTAGTACACCGCCGCGCCGGCCACCACGGAGCGGTGCCGGGTGGACGTTGGCCGGCACGCCACCCGCATCGCCCCCGAGCCTGCGAAGACGTCGACAGCCGACGAGCCCGGCACCCGCGCCCGGCTCGTCGGCGGCCGGCGTCAGGCGCGCGGCGCGGCCACGGCAGCCTGGGCGTCGACGATTCCCCAGCCGTACAGCGGCGAGTAGACGCCGCGCAGGCCGAGCACCGGGGTGCGGGCGGTGGACATCAGTACCGAGTACACGTTGGCGAGGCTGCGCCCCTGGGCGAAGAGCAGGGCCGCGACCCCCGACACGGCGGGCGTCGCCATCGACGTCCCGGCGTACGCGTCGTAGTCGCCCTGCCCGCAGCCGCCGGCGCCGGCACCCACGGGCACACTGGACCACACGTCGTCGTCGCAGTTGACGAGGCCGGCGCCGCCCGGAGCGGCCACCGCCTTCAGGTCGGCCTTCACGCCCAGGTTGGAGTACCAGGCCTTGACCTCATTACGGTCGGTGGCGGTCACGCAGAGGGCGCCGGCCTCCCAGGCCGGTGTGTCGCACAGCGGTGCGGTCTCGTTGCCGGCGGCGGCGATGACCGCGACGCCCTTGGTCTGCGCGTAGGCGATCGCCGCGGTGGCGTCGGACTCGAGCCCGGTAAGGGTGAGGGCCTGCGAACCCGGCAGCGCCCCGAGGCTGAGGTTGATCACCTTGGCGCCGTGGTCGGCCGCGTAGCGAATGCCCGCGGCAATGTCGGCGAAGCTGCCACTGCCCGCCTCCAACACCTTGATCGGCATGACCTTCGCATCCGGGGCCACCCCCGCGACCCCGATACCGTTGCCGGTGGCCGCGGCCGCGATACCCGCCACGTGGGTGCCGTGCTCGTCGCCGGCGTCGGCCGCGCCGTTGGGGCCCCGCCAGTCGCCGTTGCCGCAGGAGGTGGGGCCGCAGCCGACGAAGGTGGCACCGGGTACGAGCTTGGCGCTCAGGTCCGGGTGGCTGAGGTCGACGCCGGTGTCCACCACCGCGATCACCACCCCGGCTCCGGTGCTGGTCGCCCAGGCCTGCTCGGCGCGGATCTGCCGCAGCCCCCACTGCTTGTCGGACAACGGGTCGTTGGTGGCCGCCTGTACGGGTGTGGCGGTGACGGCCACGAGCGCCGCGGCCACGGCGGCGGCGGTGAACAGTCGGGTGATCGACATGAGACCTCCTCAGATGGGGCTTCATCCCGATATCGGTGACGAGGTTCGATGCGTAACAGCCGGTGTCACCGCACCCGGTTACGCTCGCGGCCATGGGAGATCCGTTCCGGGTACGCATCACCGTCCGCGGCTACGAACTCGACACCCAGGGCCACCTGAACCAGGCCGTCTACCTGCAGTACGCCGAGCACGCCCGGTGGGAGTGCCTGCGCGCCGCCGGCATCTCGCAGGACCGGCTCATCGCCAGCGGAGTGGGACCGGTCGCCCTGGAGGTCACCGTGCGCTACCTGCGGGAGCTGCGCGGCGGGGACGAGGTCGACGTGTCCTGCGGGTTCCGTTGGGGCGGGGGCAAGACGTTCCACCTCGACCAGGACTACACCCGCCCCGACGGCACCCCGGTGGCGACCCTGACCGGGGTGGGTGGGCTGATCGACCTGTCGGCCCGGCGACTGGTGCCCGACCCGCGGGGGCGATTCCGGGCGCTGGCCGCCGACCCGGGGCCGCTCAACCTGTGACGCCCCGGGTCTCCCGGACGGCGGCGAGCGGCACCGTCAGGTCCACCTGGGTGCCCAGCCCGGGCCGGGTGTGCACGACGCTGGCGCCCCGCACCGCTGCCAGGCGACCGTGGATCGACTGGGCCATCCCGAAGTTCGGGGCGCACGATGCGGGATCGAACCCACGACCGTGGTCGACGACGCTGGCCCGGATCGCGTCGCCGTCGAGGTCGACGGTGAGCACCGCGCTGGTGACGCCGGCATGCTTGGCGACGTTGGTCAGCGCCTCGTCGACGGCCCCGAGCAGCGCCTCCAGCGCCAGCGGGGGCACCCGGTCGTCGAGGTCGGCGAGCTGGCGGAGCTGGCGGTCCGGGATGGTGACGGCGAGGCCGGCCCGGATGTGCCGGCGGACGAGTTCCTGGACACGCTCGGCGATCCCGTCCGGCGCGGTGGGCGGATCGCCACGGACCAGCCCACGCAGCCACGACGCCTCCGCCGCCACGTGATCGCGCAGCCGCGGGTCGGTGATCCAGGGGCCGCGGGACAGCATCTCCAGCGTCTGCAGGCTCCGGTCGTGCAGCAGCCGGGCGTGCCGAGCCCGTTCCTGAGCCGTCGCGAGGTCACGCTCATGTCGGGCAGTGCGGGCGGTGAGGTCGTCGATCCGACGGGCGGTGCACTTCAGCAACTGGGCCAGCGCCCAGGCCAGCAGCGCGTTGGCGAGATAGGTCGCCGAGTTCGGCACGATGTTCCAGACCGGCTCCCGCAGGTACCGGGCGGCGGACGCGGCGTAGGCCGCCAGTGGCAGCGCGGCGACGACCAGCACGGCCAGCGGCGAGCGGTACGCCAGGCCGATCCCCACGCAGCCGACCAGGCTGACCGACTTGATTAGAAATCGCCAGTGGTCATAGTTTGGCGGTGTGGAACTTATTCGGTTCCCACAGGGCGGCGACGCGTTTCGGTGTTTGCCCGGCGGTGCTTGGTTTTTGGGTGGGTCGGGGGGATTCCGGTGTCGTGGGTCGGGTGTGAGCGCGGGTTCTTCGAGATCGTTGTCGAGGCGATGGGTCGGTGAGCCGGAGGCTGCTGCTGGCCGAGGGCGAGGCTTCCCGCATCGGGTGTGCCCGCGGGCTGGTGCGCGCGGGTGTGGATGAGAAGACCGGCGAGGTGCTGTCTCAGGCTGTGCTTGCGCAACGTGTCGGTTGGTGTGCCGATCTGGTGGCGGGCATGGTGGGGGTTCTGATCGCCGAGCATTGGAACTCTGCGGATGTGGAGGTGTTGGCCTCCGGGGCGGACGCGGGGGGCCGGAAACTTCCGTCGAACGCGTGGATGGCGCTGCGGCGCTTGGGTTGGGCTGTGACCGCCCCTGTGGGTGTGAAGGTCAATGACCGGATCGTGCGGATGGCGCAGGAGCAGGCGGGGCGTGCGCTGCGCTCGGCGTCGTGGCGTGCTGATCTGACCCGTGGGGTGCTGGCGACGTGGCCGGCCGATCCACGTGGGCGCACTCCCGCCGAGTGGGATCTCGTTCGGGCGTCGGTCCCTGACGGGCAGCATCTGCCGTCGGGCGTCATCAAGGGCCGCACCCGGCAGGCCGTCACGTTCCTCAACGCTAAGGGCCGTCTGCCGGTGGACGTGTTCGAACTCGAAGGCGCCCCGCGAGTCGCGCGGATGCTGCTGCTGGCCGCGTGTGACCGGCAACAGGCCACCATCGAACGCAGCGGGACCGACACTGGGAGGGTGTTGCTGCGTTTGCAGCTTCCCTCACGGCCGGATCCGGGAGCGTACGGGGATTGGACGTGGGTGGCCTGTCCGATCATCCTGCCGCCCACGGTTCCCGCCTCGGCGGTGCTGCACCTACCCACCTTGCGGGTAACCGGCCGGCAGGTCCGCGCCGACGTCGCGTACACACATGCCGTGCCGAAAGCCCGGCGCGCCGGTCACACGGCGGCGCTCGGCGTGGACTGGGGTCTGAACACCCTCCTCAGCGCGGGGGCCGTGCGACTTTACGACGATGGGCGGATCACGGCGTTGGGGGCTGGTGGCCAGTTCCGGGCCGCCGGGGTCCTGGCCAAGCAGCACCGACTGCGCCGCCACAGTGAGCGGCTGCACGCCAAGGCCGACCACTACCAGCGGCTTATCGGCGTCGACTCCCGGCATCAACTCGTCGGCAAACTAGGCGTCCTACGCGACGAGATCCGCCACGTCTGCGACCGCCGGACGAATCTGAACGCCGCGCTCTCGTGGACCGCCGCCAGATGGGCCGTCGACCAGGCCATCGCCGCCCGGGCGACCGTCATCTACGTCGAAGACCTGCGATCGTTGGAAGCCAAGGGCATGGGCGTCACCATGAACACGCGCCTGTCCCAGCAGATCCGTGGGCAGATCGTCGACCGGATGCGGCACCTCGCCGCCGAGACCGGTATCGCCGTGGTCACCACGCCTGCACGCAACACCTCCAAGCACTGCCCCCACTGCTTGACCCCACTACGGCACCGCAAAGCCCCCGACCGCCCCACAGTGGCGGGCTGGAAGTGGGCCATCTGCCCCAACCAGTCCTGCCGCTGGCAAGGCGACCGCGACCACGGCGCCTGGCGGCGCATCGCCGCCCGCGGCCTCACCCACCAAGCCAAGACCATCACCGACAAGACCAACGGGCATATGCTCATCCGCGCCGTGGTCGACAAACTTGAAGCCTCCGCGGTCATCACGAAGACCTGCCGGGGCGACCGGTCGAAGACCGGCCCCACCCGGCACAAGCCACCACGCCCCGCGCCCAGGCGACGCAGGGCACCCTCCCCCGCCAGACCTCACGGCCGGGCGGGCAAGCGTCCGGAGGGACACGCACCAACGGACCGGAAGCTGCCCCGCGCAGCCCACCGACACCAGGACGTGAACACGATCAGCACACCCACCACCGGCCACCGGCCACGCGGAGCAGCACTGGGCGCGGGATTCCACTTCCACGCCCACGCATCTCCACCACGGTGGGAAAGATCCCGGAAACCCCATCCGACTCAGGATCGCCAAGCTGATCAGAGACGCTGTACGGGTACATGAAGTCCGGCGCGACCAGCATCGCGTTGAGGCACAGGCCGAGCGCCGTCCACGCCGCGTCGCCGGCCACCGCCCAGCCGGGTGGGGCCGCCCGGCGGCGGAGGCCGGCGACGATCAGCCCGAGGCTGCTCACCAGCATGCTTGCGGCCAGCCCGGTGTGCACGGCCGGATCCGCGTACGTCGGGTAGGCGCTGACCAGCCCGATCGCCACCTGGGCGAGCGCGCCGAGCCGGAACAGGACGAACGTCAGCAGCAGCAGGCGTTCGCTGTCGCTCGCGGCGGGACGCGCCGGGGTGCCGGTGGTCACGACGGTGACATGCGTTGCAGGGCAGCGCGGGTGAGTTCCGCCTTGTTCCCCAGCTGCAGCTTCGACCTGATGCGCTCGACGTAGGTGTCCACCGTCGCCTTCCGGACGCCCATCCGGGCGGCGATCTGCGCGTGCGTCAGACCGCGCGCCAGGTGGGCGAGGGTCTGCTCCTCACGCGGGGACAGCCGGGCCTGGGGCGACCCGTCGCCCGGCGTCGGGCCGGAGCGCAGCTCCGTGTGCAGGATGTCCGCCAGCTCGGCCGACAACGCGAAGCCGCCGGCCGCGACGGTGCGGACGGCGTGCAGCAGCAACTGCTCGGAGGCGTGCTTGGTGAGGTAGCCGCTGGCTCCGCAGCGTACGGTGGCGGCCACGTCGCCGGGCCGGGCCGACGCGGAGATGACCAGGACGGAGGTGTCCGCGGCCCACGCGCCGATCTCGGCCAGCGCCGGGCCGGTGGCGTCCAGGTAGAGGTCGGTTACCACCACGTCGTACGCGGCGACGGGGCCGGTCGCGTGCAGGTCCGGGGCACGCCCGACGCTGGCCGCGACGGTGATCCCGGCCGAGGTCAGCAGGTGCCCGATGCCGTACCGGGTCACGGGGTGGTCGTCGACGATCGCGGCGACGATCCGCTCCGGCTGTGGTGCGGCGGTGTCGGCAGTAGACACCACAGCTCGCTCCCTTCTCGTCGCCCGCACTCTACGCGAGCATCGACGTCTGTTCATCTATGGAAGGAGGCGCGATGCGACAGCTGACACCGGCTCGGCGGTTGCGGGCAATGGTGGTGGCGGTGCTGCTGGCGGTGGCCGGGGTGGCCATCCCGACCTCGGCGGAGGCGGCGGTCAGCGGGTGCGTGGACTGGCCCACCAACAAGTTCCTGCAGACGCCGTTGACCTACAAGGCCAACGGCGGTCTCGGCTACGCGTGGCAGAACGGCAGCTACTACGGCGAGGGCTACCACGTCAACTGCAACACCACGAACCGGATGAACCAGTACTACGCTCTCGACCTCGGCATGGCGCAGGGCGACGAGGTGCTGGCCCCGGGCGGGCCGGGCACGGTCCTCTACGCCGGATGGGCGCCCGCCGGTTGGGAGACCTGCGAGCAGTACATCGTGGTCGACCACGGCGGCGGTTGGTGGAGCTACGTCTGCCATCTCAGCGCGATCCGGGTCAGCAAGGGCCAGCGGATCACCGACGCCACCGTGATCGGGCTCGTCGGCGGCACCGGCGGGTTCGCCCCGCACCTGCACTTCGGGCTGCAGTACAACGCGAAGCTCACCGCCGCCGGCGGGCTGTACGGCGGCCAGAGCGCCCAGCCGCGCCACCTGTGGCACCTCGGCTGCGGCCAGGGCTACTACGAGTTCATCAACAAGGGCCAGAAGGTCTGCTACTGACGACCGGGCCGCGGTGGCCCGGCCGGTGACCCGCCGGCCGGGCCACCTTGCCGTCACCACACGTCGGGGGCCACGCGCTCACGGGTGCGGGACGGCGGTGACCACTCCGTTCATGCCACCCGCGACATCCGGGCAGCCCGGAGTCGCCGGCGATTACCGCACCCCGGAGCTGCCCGCTGCCTACGCTTCGAGGGAAAGCTCCGCCGGCCAAGCTGCGGCGCACGCGCCTCGGGATGGCCGGAGACCAGGAGCTGGTCCGCACAGGGAGATCGCGAATGAGACTGCGGGAGGTACGCCACCAGACCGGTCGGGTGCTGGTGGTGGTCTGCGACAAGGAGGAGGAGGCGGTCACCACCATCGGCGCGGCGCTGCGGGAGCACGGGCTGGTCGCCGCCCGGGTGTCCGCGGTGGGCGGGTTCGCCGACGCCGAGGTCGGCTGGTTCGACCGGAACGCCGGTGACTACCGCCGCATCCCGGTCGCGGAGCAGGTCGAGGTGCTCTCGCTGCTCGGCGACGTCGCCGCCAAGGACGGCGAGCCCGCCCTGCACGTACACGCGGTGCTGGGACGGGCCGACGGCAGTACGGTCGGTGGGCACCTGCTGCGCGGCCGGGTCTGGCCGACGCTCGAGGTCATCATCTCAGAGGTGGCGCCGGAGCTGGCGAAACGGGTGGATCCGGAGACCGGTCTGGCTCTGATCTCCGCGGCCCGTTGAGCCGCGGGGTCACCGCGTCCGCAGCCGGGTGACCAGGTCGCGTACCGCGTGTTCCACCGGCATCCGCCGCCCCGCCGCCTGCTCGCGGGTACCCATTTACCCGTTGCGCACCGTCCCACGCCCACCGGACCAGCCCTGGGCTTTCGCGAACTTCGGCCCGGGCGCGCCGCCGCGCTGCCAGATTTGACGGATGGGCGATCGCCGGGGTGTCCGAGGCCGGGGTGGCCGGGCGCGCCGGGCGGCGACGACCGCCGCCGGGTCCAGGTTGCGGTCGCTGGGCCCGGGCCTGGTGTCGGGGGCCGCGGACACGGATCCGACCACGGTGGCGGCGTTGGTCGTGGTCGGGGCGACCACCATGTTCGGGCTGGCCTGGCTGACCCTGCTGATGATGCCGGCGCTGGTGGTGGTGCAGGTGCTCGCCACCCGGGTGGGCGTGCTGTCGGGGCGGGATCTGCAACGGGCGGTCCGCGACGGCTACGGCCGGGTGCTGAGCAGCCTGTTGTTGGTCTCGATCCTGGGCGTCAACGTCGTGACGATCGCCGCCGACGTCGCCGCCGGGGCGGCGGCGATCGGCCTGCTGGTCGGGGTGGAGTCCCGCTGGCTGGCGCCGGCCTTCGCCGCGGGGGTCCTCGCCCTGCTGCTGTTCGGCAAGTACGACGAGGTCGAGCGGGTCCTCAAGGTGGTGATGCTGGGCCTGCTCGCGTACGGCGCGGCGGCGGTGCTGGCTCACCCGGACTGGCTCGCGGTGGCCCGGGGCAGTCTTGTCCCGTCCATCCCCTTCACCGAGGCCCATCTCGCGGGTGCGCTGGCGATCCTCGGCACCACCCTGACGAGCTACATGTACGTGTGGCAGACGGTGGAACAGGTCGAGGAGCCGCGGGCCCGCGAGCAGCTCAAATTCCGCGAGTTCGACGCGCAGGTCGGCGGCGGCCTGGCCGCGGTGATCTTCTGGTGCATCCTGGTCGCCAGCGGCGCCACGCTCGGCGCGCACCACCAGCAGGTCGAGACCGCCGAGCAGGCCGCCCAGGCGCTGCGTCCCCTGGCGGGGCCGCTGGCCGGCGTCCTGTTCTCGTTGGGGTTGCTCGCCTCGGCGATCATCGCGGTACCGGTGATCATGGCCAGCGGCGGGTACGTCACCGCCAGCGCCTTCGGCTGGCCGCGGGGACTGAGCCGCACTCCCCGCCAGGCGCCCCGGTTCTACGCGGTGGTCGTCGCCCAGACCGTGGCCGGTGTCGCCCTGGCCAGCACCGGGATAGGTCCGATCCGGCTGCTGTTCCTGGCGAGCCTGATCGGCGGCATCGCCACCCCGTTGGGGTTGGTCCTGCTCGTCCTGGCCGCCGGAAACCCCAGGCTGATCGGCGCCACCCCGATCCACCTGAGCCTGCGGGTCGCGGGATGGGCGGTCGCCGCGTTGGTGGCCGCCGTCAGCCTGCTCTTCCTCGCCCAGCAGCTCCATCTCGTGCCGGCGTGACGGGTGCCGGGCCGGATTCCTGCGGTGCGCCGCGGTAGCCGGGTCGTGCGCGCTGGCGTTGAACCCCACATGGGGCGGGCTCGGTGGCGGGAACGGTGGTGTGACGTGTGCTCGGTGGCCGTCTGGCGGCGGTGTGCCGCCGCGCCTGCGCGCGGACGGGAGCGCGGATGGACCTGATGCGGTGGTTCGCGGGGGTCGCCGGACTGGCCGTCCTGGTCCTCGTCGCGAGCAGCATCCTGGGCAGTCTGGTGGTGCCCCGCGGGTTGGGGTCCGCGTTGGTGCGGGTGCTGTGGCGGTCGATGCGATGGGTGCTGCGCCGTGCGTCGGCCCCCTTCCACAGCTACGAGGTGCGCGACCGGTTCCTCGCCTGGCTCGCGCCGGCGGTGCTGATCGCGATGCTGTGGTCCTGGCTGGCCGGGCTGCTGGTCTCGTACGGGCTGCTCATGCACGCGGTGTCCGGGATCTCGTGGGCGGACTCGTTCCGGGAGGCCGGATCCAGTCTGTTCACCCTCGGCTTCGCGTCCGGCAAACGGTCCACGCTCAACCCGCTGGACTTCATCGCCGCGGCGAGCGGACCGGTGGTCATCGCGCTCCAGATCGCCTACCTGCCGACGTTGTACGGCGCGTTCAACCGCCGGGAGCAGGAGGTCACCCTGCTCCAGGCCCGCGCCTCGCAGCCCGCCTGGGGACCCGAGCTGCTGGCCCGGCAGGCCCTCGTCGGCACCGTCGACGAGCTGCGCGGCCTGTACGAGGACTGGGAGCGGCTGGCCGCCGACATCGGCGAGACGCACAGCAACTACCCGGTGCTGCTGTCGTTCCGTTCGCCGCGCCCGTACCGCGGCTGGGTGGTCGCCCTGATCGCGGTGATGGACGCCGCCGCCATGCACATCTCCCTCGCCCCGTCCGCGGCGGTCGTCCCCTCCGCGCGGCTGATGCTGCGGTCGGGGTTCACCGCGCTGCGCGAGATCGCCCGGGTGGTCCGCATCCCGTTCGACCCCGACCCCGACCCCGACGGTCCGCTCCGGCTGACGTTCGAGGAGTACGCCGAGGCCGTGGCGCACATACAGAAGGCCGGCTTCGTCACGGAACGCTCGGCGGAGGAGTCCTGGCCACACTTTCGCGGTTGGCGGGTCAACTACGAGAGCATCGGCTACGCATTGGCCCGCAACCTCGACGCCGTGCCGGCCCTGTGGAGCGGCGGGCGGGACTTCCCGCACGAACCGGTAGCGCCCCAGAGGCCGATCGATCGGCGGCCGCAGCCGTCCCGGGACCATCCCTCCTGACTCGGGCGCCCGGTGGGCGTGCCGGACTTGATAGGCAAGTGGCTGCTTGCATATACTCGGCACGGTGAAAGACGGTGACGTGTTCAGAGCGATCGCCGACCCGACCCGCCGCAAGATCCTCGACGAGCTGACCGAACGCGACGACCAGACCCTGTTCGAGATCTGCTCCCGGCTGACCATGCGGCACCAGATCACCTCCTCCCGGCAGGCGATCTCGCAGCACCTCGAGCTGCTGGAGGCAGCCGGGCTGGTGGTGTCACGCCGCGACGGGCGTTACAAGTTCCATTCCATCAATCCCGCCCCGCTCGAACAGATCGTCGAGCGGTGGCTCAACCGCCGGACGAAGGAGTCCTCGTGAGGATCAACCTGACCAGCGTGCTCGTCGACGACCAGCGGAAGGCGCTGCGGTTCTACACCGAGGTGCTGGGCTTCGTGAAGAAGACCGAGATCCCGATGGGCGCGGTCAGCTGGCTCACCGTCGTCTCGCCCGACCAGCCGGACGGCACCGAGCTGGTGCTCGAGCCGGACGCCCACCCGGCGGCAAAGCCGTTCAAGGCGGCGCTGGTCGCCGACGGCATCCCGTACACCTCGTTCGCCGTGGAGGACGTGCACAAGGAGTATGACCGGCTGCGGGAGAAGGGCGTCGTCTTCACCCAGGAGCCGACGGCCATGGGTCCGGTGACCACCGCCGTGTTCGACGACACCTGCGGCAACCTGATCCAGATCGCCTGCCAGCAGTAGGCGTCGGGCGGCGGGCCGGAGGTGGCTATCCGGCCCGCATCGCAAGCTGGTCGAGCTGCGGCAGCACGACGCCGAGTTCCCGCAGCCGGGCGCTCGCCACCTCGACGGCATGCAGCTGGCCGACCGTGTCGGCGACGAACAGCCACCGGCTGTCCGGCGACCAGACCATTGCCTGCGGGAAGAACCCGGCATCCACCGCCAGCTCCACCGGGACGGTCCCGCCGGAACGCAGGTCGAGCAGATGGACCCGGGGCAATGCGCCCGGCGAACTCACCCAGATGGCGGTCCTTGTCCCGTCCGGCGAGATCAGCCCACGGCTGACCTCGTTCTCCGGCAGCCGCAGCGGCACCGCACGTCGGGCCCCGGTGCGCTGCTCGATCAGGACCGCGGCGCAGCGCAGGCGCTCGTCGCACTCCCGGGCCAGCCAGTGTCTCGGGCCGACGGCGAGCACCTCGCCGGTGGTGATCCGGCGGACACCGTCGGGGCGCAGCGAGTAGACCCCGCCGGTCGCGCCGACGAGCGGGTACCCGGCACCGTCCGGCTCGGCGAAGCCCTGCATGTTCCGAGGGAGCACGAGCGTCTGCCCGGTGCGCCGGCCGTCGAAGCGGACCAGGAGCATCCGCCCGGCCTCCTCCTCGCTCACCCACACCGAGGTCGGATCCGGACCGGGCAGCGCCGCGCCACTGCGGCTGAACTCGTCGGTCGCTTCGGCCGCGGGTCCCCCGTCCGGCACCACGTAGCCCGGCACCGCGTCCAACGGCCGGACGACCACCCGGTCGGGGCCGATCAGGAAGTTGACCGGGCCGGTGCTGCGCAGCGCCGGCACGGGGGTGGTGGTCACCCGGCCGCGGGCGAACTCGACGCGGACCACCGATTCCGGACCCCGGCCGTACAGCTGCCAGCCGGCGTCGATCCCGAGCAGGGGGTGGCCGAGCTCGGTGACCGCTGGGGCAGCCGGCCTGGGGGTGGCCGAGCTCGGCGATGCGGCGGCTCTGGTCGCGGACGGCGACGGGGCCGCCGGTGGCCGGTCCGGCCGGCTGTCGGCGCCGGTGCGCGCATAGACGGCCAGCCCGACGCCGGCGACGAGCACCAGCGGCAGCCACTTCCGCCAGGGGCGCCGGGGGCGGTCGTCGCGGACCGGGCCGCCGATCTCGATGATGTCACCCGGGTGGTCGTCGGCCGTCACCCTGCCATCATCTCCCGCGGCGTCGCCTGGCGCTGACCCCCGGTCCACGGTTGGCCGCCCGTCCACGGCGTGTGAGGATGCGGCGCATGCGTGCCGTGATCTTCGACGAGTTCGGTGTCCGACCCGAGGTCCGCGACGTCCCGGATCCGGTGCCGCCGCCCGGTGGCGCGGTGATCCGGGTCGAGGCGACCGGGCTGTGCCGCAGCGACTGGCACGGGTGGCAGGGGCATGACCCCGACATCCGCCTGCCCCACGTCCCGGGCCACGAGTACGCCGGGGTCGTCACGGCGGTCGGCGCCGGCGTACCCGGCTGGCGACCCGGCGACCGGGTCACCGTGCCCTTCGTCTGCGCGTGCGGGCAGTGCCCCGCCTGCCTCGCCGGCGACCAGCAGGTGTGCGAGCGGCAGACGCAGCCCGGCTTCACCCACTGGGGCTCGTTCGCCGAGTACGTGGCGGTGCAAAACGCCGACGTCAACCTGATCCGGCTCCCCGACGAGCTGGGCTACCCGGCCGCGGCGGCGCTCGGCTGCCGGTTCGCCACGGCGTTCCGGGCGGTGGTCGGCCAGGGGCGGGTCGCCGCGGGCGAGTGGGTGGCGGTGCACGGTTGCGGCGGCGTGGGACTGTCCGCGGTGATGATCGCGGCGGCGTGCGGTGCGCAGGTGGTGGCCGTCGACATCGCCCCCGGCGCGCTGGAACTCGCCCGACGCTGCGGTGCCACCGTCTGTCTGGACGGGCGTGCCCTCGCCGACCCCGGCGCGGTGGCCGCGGCCGTTCGCGACGCGACCGACGGCGGGGCGCACCTGTCGCTCGACGCCCTGGGCAGCCACGCCACCTGCGCCGCCTCGATCGAGAGCCTGCGGCGGCGCGGACGGCACGTGCAGGTGGGGCTCCTCCCCGCCGCCCAGGGCCGCCCGGCCCTGCCGATGGACCTCGTGATCGCGTACGAGCTGGAGCTGCGCGGCAGCCACGGCATGGCCGCGCACGCCTACCCGGAGCTGCTCCGGCTGGTCACCGCGGGCGTGCTGCGCCCCGCCGAGCTGGTCACCCGCACCATCGGCCTAGCCGAGGTGCCCGACGCGTTGGCCGCCATGGACGGTCCCGCGCCGGGCGGAATGTGCCTCATCCGACCGGCGTGAGTGGGCGGGCCGCAGGCGGTGGCGAACCGGTGGGTGCGCGGAGGATCCGCTCAACCGGCTCGGGTGCCCGCCGCCGCGGCAGGCCCGGCGTCCGCCGGGTCCGCGACCGGCCGGCGGGCCGGCGAATGACCGACCTCGGCGGCGGGCGGTGTCTCCGGCGCCCGTGGCGGCCACCGGGTCAGGCCGACGCCGAGCAGGACGACGACCATGCCCACGGTCATCCGGATGGTGACCGGCTCGTCGAGCAGGAGTGCGCCCAACGTCACCGAGACGACCGGCAGCAGATAGCCGACGCTGGCGGCGTTGGTGGCGCCCTCGTGGGTGATGATCTTGTAGGTGAGGTGGAAGGTGACCGCCGTGCAGCCGAGGGCGAGCACGACGAGGGCGCCGACCGACGCCATGGTCACCTGCGGCGCGTCGAGGCCACCGACGGGCAGGAACAGCGCGCTCCAGCCGGTCGCGGCGAGCAGTTGGGCGCTGGACAGCACGATCGTCGGTACGCCTCGGCCGACCAGGGTCCGCCCCAGGTAGGCGAAGGCGGCGGCGTAGCTGACGGCCGCGCCGAGGATGGCCAGGGCGTTCCAGCTGATCAGGCCCCCGTGGCGCCACGGGGCGAAGATGGTCACGACTCCGGCGAAGCCGAGCAGGAGGCCGCCGAGGCGGATCGGGCGCAGGTCGCGCTCCGCGCCGATCGAGAGGCCCAGCAGCAGCGACCAGAGCGGTGTGGTGGCGTTCAGCACCCCCGCGGTCCCCGAGTCGACGGTCCGCTGACCGAGGCTGAACAGCGCGAACGGCAGGGCGTTGCAGAGGAGGGCCGCCACGGCCAGGTGCCGCCAGATCGACGGGTCGGTGGGCAGGCGATGGCCGGCCAGCCGGCACGCCAGCAGGAGTGCCGCGGCGCCCAGGGCGCACCGGACGAAGGTCACCTGGGCGGGTGTGAACCCGTCCAGGGCCACGGTGATCCACAGGAAGGTGGAGCCCCACAACAGGGCCAGTACGCCCATCCGGAGCAGGTTCCGTGCGCCACCGCTGATCATGGCTCTCCCGTCGAGGCGTGTCGTCGCGTCGTGCCGGCTCCACCGTGCCCCGACTGGATCAGCAGGACAAGTGAACTTTTCTACCTGACCGTTAAGCTCTGCTACATGCTTGACGTGCGTCGCCTCCAGGTCCTCCGCGCGGTCGTGACCAGCGGCTCGGTCACCGCGGCCGCGACCCATCTCGGTTACACCCCGTCGGCGGTCAGCCAGCAGATCGCCGCGCTGGAGCGGCAGACCGGGGTCCGGCTGCTGGAGCGGATCGGCCGGGGGGTACGTCCCACCGCGGCCGGCCGGCTGCTCACCGAGCACGCCGGCATCATCAGCCGGAGCATCGCCGACGCGGAGACCTCGCTGGCGGAGCTCCGGGCCGGCCGCACCGGGCTACTGACGGTGCGCTACTTCGCCACCGCCGGCGCCGCCCTGATCCCGCCCGCGCTGGCGCGGTTCCGCCACCAGCATCCGGACGTACGCGTCGAGTTGAAGCTGATCGATCCTGATCCGCTGCCGGAGGTGGCGCAGGGCCGCGCGGACCTGGCCATCCTCGTCCGCGCGGGCACGCCGGTCCGCGACGGCGTCCACCTCGTCCACCTGCTCGACGATCCGTACCTGGCGGTCCTGCCCCGCGATCACCGCCTCGCCGCGAAGGAGGCGGTCGACCTGGCCGATCTCGCCGCGGAGCCCTGGGTCAGCAGCGAGCCGGCCGGGCCGTGCCGGGAGGTGGTGCTGGCCGCCTGCGCGGCGGCGGGTTTCCATCCGCGGACCGCGGTGGAGTGCGACGACTACCCCACCGCGCAAGGTTTCGTCGCCGCCGGGCTCGGCGTCAGCGTGATCCCGCGGACCGCCCTCGACAGCCGCCACCCCGAGGTGGCCGTACGGGAGATCCGGAACCCGCGGCCGGTCCGGCGGATCCACGCGGCGGTCCGGGAGACGTCGCTGGAGCAGCCGGCGCTGCGCGCCCTGCTCACCGCGCTGCGCGACGCGGCATGCGGGCGCGACTGACCGCGGCGGCAGATCCAGCAGCCACCGGTCCGCGGTTCACGTCGGGTCGGCGCCGCCCGGGGTGGCGTCTGCCTGCTCGGCCGGTGGAGGTTCGTCGTCACCGTCCCGCCGCCGACGGCGTTCCCGCCTGCGCCCGAGCAGCGCCGCGACGAGCAACGACCCGGCGGCGGTCGCGCGTCCCCAGCGGCGCAGGGCCACCCGGAGCGCCCGGGCCGGCGGCGGGGGCGGCCCCGGCACCACGACCCGGTCCACGCCCGGGTAGGCCAGCCGGGCGGTCTCGACCGCCTCCTCCTGCGACGTGACGGCCCGGTTGTTGGTGAGGGTCAGCTGTCCGGCCTCGTTCCGGTAGCGCCACCGCCACACCTCACCGTGCGGCCACAGCTCGATCCGCTCCCCCGGGCGGTGGCGGACGGGGACCTCGGGTTCGTCCTCGCCGGTCGGGCGCCGTGGCGCGGGGCGGGCCCCCCGGCGCAGGTCGGCCCGGGTGAGTTCCCCGAGGGAGGCGGCCTCGCCCCGGCGCAGCGCCCGCGCGATGAGGAACGCGAGCACGCCGGTCACGATCGGCAGGACCAGCACCAGGACGCGGAACAGCGCCAACAGGTCGTAGACCGGCACCCGGAGCAGCCGGGCGAGGATGTCGTCGCCCGCGGCCACCACGAGGACCACGTAGAAGGTCAGTGCGCCCACGCCGATGCCGACCCGGACCGGGTGGTTCCGGGGCCGGTCGAGCAGCTGATGCGGGCGGCGGTCGCGGGTGCACCATCGTTCGATGAACGGCCACAGGTAGAGGGCGACGAAGCTCAGCCCGCCGAGCACGACGCCGGGGAAGAACGGGGCCGGCACCAGGTATCCGCCGATGCGGAACTCCCACGGCGGGAACAGGCGCAACGCGCCGTCGCCCCAGGCGACATACCAGTCCGGCTGCGCCGGCGAGCTGGACTCGGCCGGCGCGAACGGACCGTACAGCCAGACCGGGTTGATCTGGACCAGCCCACCGAGGGCGAACAACACCGCCAGCACCCAGGCGAAGAGGGCGAGCGTGCGCAGGGTGTAACCCGGCCAGAACCGGGAGCCGACCACGTTGTGCTCGGTCCGCCCCGGGCCCGGGAACTGGCTGTGCTTCTGCCGCACCAGGATGCCCAGATGCAGCGAGACGAGGGCGACGAGGATCGCCGGTACGAGCAGCACGTGGGTGATGAACATCCGCGGGATCATCTCGTCGGAGGGGAACTCGCCGCCGAGGGCCAGCGCGGCCAGCCAGGTCCCCACCAGGGGGATGGACTCCACCACCGAGGTGATGATCCGCAGACCCAGCCCGGACAGGAGGTCGTCGGGCATGGAGTAGCCGGTGAAGCCGTTGGCCAGGGCGAGGGCCAGCATGGTCACGCCGATCAGCCAGTTGAGTTCGCGCGGCTTCCGGAACGCCCCGGTGAAGAAGATCCGGGACAGGTGCAGCACGATCGCCGCGACGAAGGCCAGCGCCGCCCAGTGGTGGGTCTGCCGGATCAGCAGTCCGGCCCGGACGTCCCAGCTCAGCCGCACCGTCGAGGCGTACGCGGCGGAGGTGGTGGCGCCGTCCAGCGGGGCGTAGGAGCCCTGGTAGACCCGGTCGGCAGAGCTGGCGTCGAAGAAGAACGTGAGATAGACGCCGGTGAGGATCAGCGCGATGAACGAGTAGAGCGCGATCTCCCCGAGCATGAACGACCAGTGGTCGGGGAAGATCTTCGCCAGCGCGCGGCGGGTGATCGGGGAGAGCCGGAGCCGGTCGTCCAGCGCGCGGGCCAGCGGACCCATGATCATGGTCGGCTCCAGAATCCGGCGCCGGGCGGCGCGGTGAAGTCGCCGGTGGCCCGCAGGAAGCCGTCCGGGCCGACCTCGATCGGCAGCCCCGGCAGGGGGCGTGCCGCGGGGCCGGCGATCGGCCGGGCGCCGGCCAGCAGGTCGAACGAGGACTGGTGGCACGGGCAGAGCACCCGGCCGGCGCCCTTGAGGTAGAGCCGCACCGGGCAGCCGGCGTGGGTGCAGAGCAGCGACCAGACGACCAGGCCGCCCAGGTGCCCGCCGGCGGGCTGGCGGATGAAGCGCTCCGGGTTGAGGCGGACCGCGAACGCGGGCGCGTCCCCGACGTCGATGCTGCCCTCCGGAAAGACCGCGACCATCGTGTCGGCGGGCACGTCGTCCGGCCGTAACGGTCGTCCCTGGTCGTCCACCAGCCGGACACCCGGCCCCCACGGGGTGTCCTTCAGCGACCGCGTCGGGCGTTGCCGGTCCCACGGGAGCAGGGAGCGCAGCGGGAACAGCGCGGCGACGCCGAGGGCGGTCAGCGCGAAGCCGAGCGCCGCGAGCAGCCCCCACCGGCGCGTCGGGCTCTCCGGCGCGCGGAACACCGCCGCGGTCATTGCCTGCTCGGCGGGGGGCGAAACAAAGCCCTCGTGCTCCTCGACGTAGCCGCCGACCGGCACCAACCGGCGGGACCAGACCGCGAGCCCCACCGCCAGGCCGGCGAAGGCGACCGCCAGGCACACCCCTTCCCACTGGGTACCGCCGTTCAACCCGTACGTGACCGCGAAGCCGACCGCCCCGGCGGCGCTCACCAGGAACGCGGCGGCGATCCGGCGGCTCGCGGCCCGCTCGCTCTTCGACGGAGTCCGGCCGCTCACTCCCCCGCCCTCCGGCCCAGCCATCGCACGGCGCCCACCAGCAGGGCGAGCACCACCACCCAGCCGACCAGCCCCTCGGCCAGCGGCCCCAGCCGGCCGATCGGATTGCCGCCCCGGTCCAGTCGCTCGGAGCGCAGCCGCTGCACGTAGCTGGTCAGGTCGTTCACCTGCCGGTCGGTGAGCACCTGGCTGGGGAAGGCCGGCATCAGCCCGGGCCCGACCCGGACCGCCTCGGCGACCTGGGTGGCCGTGGACTCGTACAGCGGCGGAGCGATCCAGCCGTTGGTGAGGACCGCACCGGAGCCGCCCGCGCCGTGGCAGGGCGCGCAGTTGGCGGCGAAGAGTGCGCGGCCCGAGACCACGTCGCCGGGCGCGACCCGGGGAATCTGCGGGCCCCCGCCGCCGAAGCTGGCCACGTGGCCGACCAGCGCGGAGATGTCGTCGGCGGAGAAGACCGGTGCGCGGCGGGTGGCCTGCGGCACCTCCTGCGAGAGCGGCATCCGCCCGGTGGAGAGCTGGAAGTCCACCGAGGCCGGTCCGACGCCGATCAGGGACGGGCCCCGCTGCGATCCCTGTCCCTGCGGGCCGTGGCAGCTCGCGCACTGCTCCAGGTAGAGCTGGGTGCCCCGGTCGGCGGCGGGGGTGGTGGCGGTCGGGGTCGGGGTGGGTGCGGGCGCGAGTGCCACCGGTCCCGCGGCCAGCGCCAGGACGGACCCGACCGCGAGGGCCCGGCGGGGGTGCGGGGTGGGCAGCGTCACCGCTCGTGGTCGCCGCATCGGTCAGTCCAGGGTGTAGAGGTACGCGGCGATGTCCTGTGCGTCGATCGCGCTGACGCCCAGCTTCGGCATGGCGGTGCCCGGTTCGACGGCCTGCGGGTCGGTGATCCACCGTTGCAGGTTGTCGGCGTTGTTGGGCAGCTCACCGGCGATGTACGACCGGGCGCCGAAGCGGGTCAGCGGCGGGCCGACCAGCCCACCGGCCTGGTCGATGCCGGGAATGGTGTGGCACGAGCCGCAGCCGTACTGGGCGATGAGCTGCGCACCCCGGTCGGGCCGGCCGACCCGGGACTCGGGCGGCGGTGGGGGCGGCGCCGAGGCGCAGCCGGTCACGGTGACGACCGGCAGCGCCGCCAGCACGGCGCCCAGCATCCAGAGACGACGGCTCATCGCACCATCCCTTCCGTTGCGGTACCGGTCGCCACCGGCTTCGGGTGCCGGCCCGGCCGGTCGGCAACCAGGTCGTCGGGCCGGTCCCGGTCCAGCCGCAGTAGCCAGGCGAGGAAGACCGCCAACGTCGCCACCAGCACCGCCACGTCCATGGGCGCCCACATCAGCAGCCCGGCGAGCTGCTGGTCGGCGACCGGGTCGGGGCCGAGGACGCGCACGGGGTAGACCGGCTCGGGGGCGAAGGTGAGGGCCGCGCCGAGGGCGGACGCGGGCAGCATGGTGCCGACCAGCAGCAGCAGCGACACCGGAGCGGGCGCCCGGTGGCGCGCCGGGCCGAGCACCGGCGCCCACAGCAGCCAGGCCGCCGCCACCAGGCTCACGTGCTCGGCGGCGTGCAGGACCGGGCGGTCCACGGCGGCGACGTACGGGCCCGGCAGGTGCCAGAACCACAGGACGAGGGTCTGCGCCGCGGCGGCCAGCAGGGCGTACCCGGCCGGGCGGCGCAGCCGGCGCACCGGGGCCGCGGCCCGCCAGCGGGCCAGCAGCCGGCGCAGCGGCCGGGGTGCGGCCACGGTCAGCGGCAGCCCGGCCGCGCCCGCCGCGAGCAGCGGGCCGGCCACCAGCAGGAGCAGCATGTGCTGGGCCATGTGGCCGGCGAAGGAGGACTCCGCCAGCCGGTGCACCGGCCCCTGGTCGGCCGCCAGCACCACCAGCAGCCCACCGCCGAACGCGGCCACCCGCCAGCCCGGCACGACCCGGCCGGGGCCACGGCGCGCCCACAACTCCTGTACGCCCCGGCCGTAGCCGGCGGCGAGCAGGCAGAGCCCCGCGACGACCAGCATGGCCAGCAGGCCGTCGGCCACGTCGCCCGGGCCGGGCCCGTGGGCCCGGTAGCCGCTCAGCCCTGACATGGCGGGAACACCAGCACGGCGACGCCGCCGAGCGCGATGATCGTCAGGAACAGCAGGTTCGCCCAGACACCCACCACGGCGAGCATCCGGGACCGGTCGAGGGCCCGGTCGTGGCCGCCGGCCGCCCGCGCCTGCCCGGTACGCCTCAGCACCAGGGTGGCGACCAGCAACGATCCCAGGGTGGCCACGCCCGGGACGAACACGGCGACGCTGAGGGCCTGCCAGAGCGGTACGCCGGCGATGCGCTCGGACTTGGCGGCGCAGGCGAGCTCATCCAGGCTCCAGGCGGCGATCAGATGCACCGCCCAGGCGACCGCGCCGCCGAGCACGCCGTACCAGAGCAGCAGCCCGCCGGTCAGGCGGGCGTGTGGGCCGGGTCGCGCGGTCATCACAGGCGCGGGGAGAGGTAGATGGTGAACAGGATGGCGACCCACACCGTGTCGACGAAATGCCAGTAGATCGCGGCGTTGCGGACCCGTTCGTGGCGGTGGGACCCGAAGCTGCCGCCGCGCAGGGAGGCGACGAGCAGCCACCCGATCATCGCCAACCCGACACTCACGTGCAGCCCGTGGAACCCGGTGATCACGTAGAACAGCGACCCGTAGACGTTGGTGGTCATGGTGAAGTGCTGGAGGTCGTCCTGGTACTCGATGACCAGCAGGGCCATGAAGGACAGCCCCATCACCAGGGTCGCGGCGAGACCGGCGCGCAGACGCCAGCGCTGGCCCCGCCGGATGCCGTGTTCCGCCCAGACCACCGGCAGGCTGCTGGGCACCAGCACCCCGGTCATCACCAGCGGGATGAGCAGCTTCGGCTTGTCGATGCCCTCCGGCGGCCAGACGGGGCCGTGCTGGAAGCGGAGGTAGAAGTAGCTGCCGAGCAGGCAGGCGAAGAGGGTGGCCTCGGTGGCCACGAACATCACCATGCCCCACCAGCCGGTCGGCCGGCCGACCGGCTCCTCCGTGGTCAGCGCCTCGACACCGGTGGCCGCGGCCACCACCCCGCCCCGGTCCGTCATGACGCGATCCCGATTTCCTCGTCGGGCCGCCGAGGCGGCCAGAGCCACGCCGCGATCGTCGCCGCCACCGCCAGCACGGCGGCCACCGCGACCGGGTACGCGCCCAGCAGCAGGGCGGTGAAGAAGACCAGCAGCACGCCGGCGAGCACGAGCGGCTTGAACGAGGGCTCCGGCATCTGCGCCGCGCGCTCGGGGCGCGCGTCCAGCTCGCTGGTGAACAGGGTGCGCTTGCCCTCGCTGAGGATGCGGTCCTTGGTCGCGCCCGTGGTGGTCGACTCCACGGTCCGCTCGTCCCAGGTGGGGTGCAGGCTGTGCACGCGGGGAATGACCGGGAAGTTGTACGCCTCGGGTGGTGAGGCGGCCGACCATTCCAGGCTGTCGCCCTCCCACGGGTCCGGCCCGGCCGGCCGGCCCCGCCGGATCGCGTGCACCACGCCGATGAGCACCAGCAGCAGCCCGAGTGCCAGCACGTACGACCCGATACTGCTGATCAGGTTCCCCACGTCCCAGCCCAGGTCGCTGCGGTAGGTGTAGACGCGCCGGGGCATGCCGAACAGGCCGTAGAGGTGCATGGGGAAGAACGTGACGTGCATGCCGGTGAAGACCAGCCAGAACGCCCACCGCCCGAGCCCCTCGTGGTACATCCGACCGGTGATCTTGGGGAGCCAGAAGTAGATGCCGGCGAGTATCGGGAAGAGCGCCCCGCCGAGCAGCACGTAGTGGAAGTGGGCCACCACGAAGTACGAGTCGGTGACCTGTTGGTCGAAGGCGGTCACCGCGAACATCGCGCCGGTGAAGCCGCCGAGCACGAAGGTCACGATGAACCCGATGACGAACAGCAGCGGGGCGCGCAGCACCAGCCGGCCGAGCATCATGGTGGCCAGCCAGGCGAAGATCTGGATCCCGGACGGGATGGTGATGATGGTGCTGGCCGCGCTGAAGAAGCTGTACGACAGCTGGGGCAGCCCGGTGGCGAACATGTGGTGTACCCAGACCCCGAACGAGACGATGGAGATCGCGACGATCGCCAGCACGATCAGCGGGTAGCCGACGACGCCGCGGCGGGTGAACGCGGGGAGCACGGCGGAGACGATGCCCAGCCCGGGCATCACGATGATGTACACGTCGGGGTGCCCGAAGATCCAGAACAGGTGCTGCCAGAGCAGCACGTTCCCGCCGCCGCCCGGGTCAAAGAAGTGGGTGTCGAACCGGCGGTCGAGGAAGAGCAGCGCGTTGTCCGTGTTCAGCGCGGGCAGGGCGAAGACCACCATGAAGGCGGTGGCCACGATCGCCCAGACGAACAACGGCACCCGGTTGAGCGACATCCCCGGCGCGCGCAGCTTGAGCGCGGTGACGATGAAGTTGATCGCGCCCGCGGTGGTGGAGATGCCGAGGAAGAGCAGGCCCAGCGCGTAGACGTCCATGTGCAGGCCGGGGTTGTGCTGATCCTGGTTGAGCGGCGCGTAGGCGAACCAGCCGTTGTTCGGCGCCGCCCCGAACGGCAGGCTCGCCCACATGAACAGCCCGGCGAAGAGGAACACCCAGTAGCCGAAGGCGTTCAACCTGGGGAACGCCATGTCCCGGGAACCGATCATCAGCGGGACGAGGAAGTTGCCGAAGCCGAACAGCATCGGCGTGGCGAACAGGAAGATCATCGCCGTGCCGTGCATGGTGAAAAGCTGGTTGTACTCCTGCGGCGACAGCACGCCGGACTCGGGCCGGGCGAGCTGGGTGCGCATCAGCAGGGCGCTGAGCCCGGCGAGGACGAAGAAGAACGCGGCGGTGACCAGGTAGCGCCGGCCGATCTTCTTGTGGTCCACGGTGGTGAACCAGGCGCGCAGCGAGCGGGGTTCGTCCCAGTGCTCGGCCAGCCGGGCCAGGTCGTCGCGGCCGATGCCGGGTGGTGTGCTGGTGGTTGTGGACATGGTGGCCCCTACTCCAGCGACCGAAGGTAGGCGATGAGGTCGGGCAGTCGGGCGGCGTCGACCGGTTGCGGGGGCATGGCGTTGCCGGGCTTGACGGTCTGCGAGTTGGCAATCCAGCCGCCGAGGTGGCCGGCGTCGTTGGGTACGGCGCCGGCGCCGATGCTCCACCGCGATCCCACGTTCGACAGGTCGGGCCCGACCCGCCCCTGCGCGCCGGTGCCCCGGATCGAGTGGCAGGCGGCGCAGGTGCCCTGCACGAAGGTCTGCTGGCCGCGCCGTTCGGCAGCCGTCTGTGGCGCCCGAGCCGGGGCGTCGAGCCGGTCCAGGAAGGCGTCGAAGTCGGCGCGGGGTTGCGCCACCACGAGGAACGCCATGTGGGCGTGCTGGGTACCGCAGTACTCGGCGCACTGGCCGCGGTAGCTGCCCGCCTGCCGCGCCTCCAGCCAGGTCTCGCGGGTCTCGCCGGAGATCAGGTCGGTCTTCGGCATCAGCTGCGGCACCCAGAAGCTGTGCAGCACGTCGTCGGTGCGCAGGCGTACCTTGACCCGCTCCCCCACCGGGATGTGGATCTCGTTGGCGGTGGCGCCGGATCGGCCCGCGTAGCGCACCTCCCACCACCACTGGTGGCCGATGACCTCCACGGTCAGCGCGTCCCGGCCCGGTCCGGCGCCGAGCGCGGCGAGGTCCCGGAGGCCGACGCCGTACACGGCCACGAGGATGATGAACGGCAGTCCGGCGCCGGCGATCGTCACGAAGCGCAGCGGCTGACCGTGGCGCACCCGGGCGGTGCCCCGCCGGAACACCAGCGCCCACGCGAGCAGCGCCATGACTTCGGCGAACACCGCCACGGAGATCCAGAACAGCAGCCACCAGAGGCCGTTGACCCGGGCCGCTCCGGTCCCCTGCGGATTCAACGCCGACGGTGACCCGCCGGAGCAGCCGGCGAGCAGCAGCAGGCCGGCCAGCAGCAGCACCGGCCCGGGTCGGCGCTGCCGCCGGGCCGGGCGCGGGGCGGTCTCCGCTGTCGTCCTCATCGGCAAGGACCTTAGTCCCGGTTGACCGCCTTCACGCCTTTTTATTCCGAACAGGGGGATATAGGGCTGTAAGCGACCTTATGGTGGGCTCCATCCCCACCTTCGGTCAAGCGCCCCCGGGACGCGGACAGGGAGATCATGCAAGCCTCCACGGTGGACCTCGTCGCGGACACGGCCAGAGCGGCCGCCGCGCGCCGGACGATGGCCTGGGTCGCCGGCGGGCTCGCCGCGGCGGCCACGGCGGCTGGCGCGTGGCTCGCGCCCCCCGACGAACTGCAGGGCGACGCGCAACGGCTGATGTACGTGCACGTCCCCGCCGCCTGGGTGGCGTACGCCGCGTTCGCGGTCGTGCTCGTGGCCAGCGGGGCGTACCTGATCGGCGGTGACCTGCGCTGGGACCGGTTCGCCCGGGCGGCGGCCGAGCTCGGCGTGGTGCTCACCGCCGCCGCCATCGCCACCGGATCCGTCTGGGGGCACCTGGTCTGGGGCACCTGGTGGGCCTGGGATCCCCGCCTGGTCAGCACGGCTCTGCTGCTGCTCGCCTACGCCGGCTACCTCGCCCTACGGCGGGCCCTGGCCGAGCGGACCGGGGGACGCGACGGCGGCGACCACCGGGTGGCGAAGCCCGCCGCCGTCGCCGGGGTGGCCGGGTTCCTCCTCGTGCCCGTGGTGCACTTCTCGGTCGTCTGGTGGCGCTCGCTGCACCAGCAGGCGACGATGCTGGCCCCGCACCGGCCGCCGATCGACGCCCGGATGGCCACCGCGCTGCTGCTCGCCGTGGCCGCCGCAACCCTCGCCGCGTGCTGCGTCCTGCTGCACCGCGTGGTCCGACTGGAGCGCCACCTGGCGCCCGAGCCCGCCCCCACCGCCGAACGAACCCCGGTGAGAGTCGGATGATGCGTCGCCGGACGGGCCGGGTCGCCCTCCTCGCGGTGCTGCTCGCCGCCGGCGGGCTGCTGGTCACCAGCGCGCTCCGCGACACCGTCACCTACTACCGGACCCCGGCAGAGCTGCTCGACGACCCGGACCTCGCCCGGCACCGGGTCCGCCTCGGCGGTGACGTGGTGCCCGGATCGCTGCGCCACGACGGCAACCTGGTGACGTTCCGGCTCGCGGCGGCAGGTCGCGAGATCGCCGTCGAGCAACGCGGCGCGCCGCCCGAGACGTTCCGGGAGGGAACCGGGGCGGTCGTCGAGGGCACGCTGTCGTCCGACGGTGTGTTCCGCTCGGACCACGTGGTGGTCCGGCACGGCAACGAGTACCGGCCGTCGTCCCCACCCGTGGCTCCGGTCGATGCTCGGTGACCTCGGCACCGCCAGCCTCGCCGTCGGGCTGGCCTGCGCGACCCTGACCGCCCTGCTCTGGCTGCGGGTGGCCCTGTTCGACGCGCCCGTACGCGCCGCCCGGCTCGGCAGCACCGCCACCCTGGCCGCCGCCGCCGTGGCCTGCGCCGTGCTGGAGACGGCGCTGCTCCGGCACGACTTCAGCGTGCGCTTCGTGGCCGAGAACGGCGGCCGGCACGTCCCGCTCTACTACACGCTGACCAGCCTGTGGTCCGCGCTGGACGGCTCGCTGCTGCTGTGGCTGCTGGTCCTCGGCGGGTACGCGGCGCTGCTGGCCCGGCGCGCGTACCCGCCCCGGCTGCACGCGTACGCGATGGTGGTCGTCAGCGTGGTCATGCTGTTCTTCTTCGCGCTGTCCAGCTTCGCCGCGAACCCGTTCCGCCCGGTGAGCCCGGTGCCGATCGACGGCCCCGGACCGAACCCACTGCTCCAGCAGCACCCGGCCATGGGCGTACACCCGCCGCTGCTCTACGCCGGTTATCTCGGTCTGGTCGTACCCTTCGCGTTCGCGCTCGCGGCGCCGCTGGCCGGGCGGGACGGACGCGCCTGGGTGCGGATGGCCCGCCCGTGGGCGCTGGTGGCCTGGGCCGCGCTCACCGGCGGCATCGGCCTCGGCGCCTGGTGGTCGTACGCGGTGCTGGGCTGGGGCGGTTACTGGGCATGGGACCCGGTGGAGAACGCCTCCCTGCTGCCCTGGCTGACCGCGACCGCGTTCCTGCACACCACGCTGGTACGCGGCCGGACCGCCTGGCACAGCGCGCTCGCCTGCGCGAGCTTCCTGCTGGTGCTGCTGGGCACCTTCCTCACCCGGTCCGGCGCGGTGGCCAGCGTGCACGCCTTCACCGACTCACCGCTGGGTCCGATGCTGCTCGGCTTCGTGCTGCTGGCGGTGGTGGTGTCGACCGTCCTGACCGGCCGGCGGGCCCCTGAACCGGCCCGCACCGGACCGCCGCGGGCGCTCTCCCGCCCCACCCTCGTGCTGGTCAACGGGGTGCTCCTGGTGACCATCGCCGCGGTGGTGCTGATCGGCACGATCCTGCCGCTGCTCTCCGCCCCGTTGGACGGGACGCGCGTGTCCGTGGGACCCGCCTACTACCAGCGCACCGCGGTGCCGCTGGCGGTGGTGGTGCTGCTGGTGCTGGGCGTGCCGCCCGCCCTACGTGACCGGTCAGCGGCGCTGCGGCGGCTCGCGGTGCCCGCCGGCGCCGGCCTCGGCACGGTGGCCCTGGTCGGACTGCTCAGCCGACCCGGCCCGGCCGCGCTCACCGCGTTCGGCGCGGCGGCGTTCGTCCTCACCGGACTGGCCGGGGAGTTGATCCACCGGCTGCGCCGGTCCGGCCCCCGCCCCGGCCGGCTCGCCGGGCTGGTCGCGCACGCCGGGCTCGCCCTGGTCGCACTGGGCGTCGCCGGGTCGTCGGCGTACGGGCGGGACGCCGAACGGACACTGCGGGTCGGCGAGACCCTGCGGGTGGGTGAAGTCGCGGTCCGCCTGGTCGGCGTGGACCGGACCGGCGGCAGCGGGAGCATGGCGGTGCGGGCCCGGCTGGCGCTCACGGCGTCGGGCCGCGCCGGCCCGACGATCACCCCGGCCCTGCGCTACCACCCGGCCCGGGACACCGCGGTGACCGTGCCGGCGATCGGCACCGGCCTGCTGCGCGACACGTACGTCACGCTGATCGCGGTCAGCGAGGACAGCGGCAGCGCCACCGTGCGGCTCGCGGTGAACCCGCTCGTCGGCCTGATCTGGGCCGGCGGGGCGCTGACCGCCACCGGCGGGCTGCTCGCCGCCGCCCGCTCCGCACGGCGGCCGGCCGCCCGCGCCGGCCGGGCGGTGCCCGCCCCGGTGGCCGCCGGTTCCGGAGCGGCACGGTGAGGCGCCCGGCGCTGCGCCGCCCCGGATGGCTGCGCGGCGGGCCGGCGGTGGTCCTCGTGCTCACCGCTGTCGTCGGCACTCTGGTCGTCCTCGGCCTGCGCGCCCCGGCCGCCCCGAACCCGGGCGAGGGGTTGGCGGTGGCGGGCACACCCGCCCCGGCGCTGTCCGGCCCCACCCTGGACGGTGGCCGCTTCGCGCTCTCCGACGTCCGGGGCCAGGTGGTGCTGGTCAACGTCTTCGCCTCCTGGTGCGGGCCGTGCCGGGACGAGCTGCCGCTGCTGGTCGACGTCGAGCGTGAGTGGTCGCCACGCGGCGTGCGGCTGGTCGGGCTGAACATCCGCGACGGCGCCGAGGCGGTCCGGGCGCTGCTCGACGAGACCGGCGCGAAAGGGCTGACCGTGGTGCCGGACCCGGACGGCACCCGGGCTGTCGAGTGGGGTGTGCGGGGCGTACCGGAGACCTTCGTGGTCGACCGGGACGGCCGGCTCGTCGACCGACGGCAGGGCGTGGTGACCCGGCAGTGGCTGGAGCAGCGGATCGCACCGCTGCTGGCCGGTTGACATCTTCCCGGCCCTGAAGGGCCGGGATTCTCGCGGTCGCCCGTGAGGTTTCCTGTTTCATCGCCGACTGCCTTGCCGGGAGGTTTCCCTTGAGGTCTTACATCAGCTCCGCAGGCGTTTTACCTCTCCGCCAGCCCGGCGGCGAGGATGTTCTTCGCAGCGTTGGTGTCCCGGTCGTGCTCGGCTCCGCAACCCGGGCATGTCCAGGTGCGCACGTTGAGGGCGAGGGTGGTGTTGATCTGCCCGCACGCCGAGCAGGTCTTGCTCGACGGGTACCACCGGTCGACGGGGATCACCTCACGCCCGTACCAGGCGGCCTTGTACTCCAGCATGCTCCGGAACTGACTCCAACTCGCGTCGGAGATGACGCGGGCCAGGCGGCGGTTGCGGAGCATGTTGCGCACGCTGAGGTCTTCGATCACGACCGTTTGGGTCTCACGGACGAGTCGAGTGGTCAGCTTGTGCAGATGGTCCCGCCGCCGATCGGCGATACGAGCATGGATACGGGCCACCGTGAGCCGGGCCTTGGCCCGGTTCGCGGAGCCGTCCTGTTTGCGGGCCAGGTTCCGCTGGGCCTTGGCCAGCTTGCGCCGGTCGGCCTGCCCGTAACGCGGGTTGGCCACCTTGCCCTGCTCGTCGCTCACCCCCGGCATCGGGTGGGACAGGGTGAGCAGGCTGGTGATGCCCGCGTCCACACCGACCTCGGCCGCGAGGTGCGGCAGTGGCTTCACCGTCGGGTCCTCAACCAGGATGGACACGAACCAGCGACCGGCAGCGTCCCGAGACACGGTGACCGTCGACGGTTCCACCCCCTCGGGCAGGGGCCGCGACCACACGATGTTCAGCGGCGCGTTCATCTTGGCCAGAGTGAGCCGGCCGTCACGCCACCGGAACGCGGAGCGGGTGTACTCCGCCGACGCCCGCGACTTGCGCTTGGACTTGAACCTCGGGTACCGGGCCCGCTTGTCCCAGAACGCCACGAACCCGGCCTGCAGATGCCGCAGCGTCTGCTGCAACGGCACCGACGACACCTCGTTCAGGAACGCCAACTCCTCGGTGCGCTTCCACTCCGTCAACCAGGCCGAGGATTGCACGTACGTGGTGCGCCGGCAATCCACCGCCCACGCCCGAGTACGGGCCTCCAACGCCCGGTTGTAGACCAGACGCACGCACCCGAACGTCCGGTTCAACTGCTCAGCCTGGTCAGGGGACGGATAAAGGCGATACTTGTACGCCCGCTTCACCACATCACCCACGCCTTACTTTTTACCGTCCACCTAAGACAATCAGCCGATTGGAGGCAGCGATGTTTCCTTTCGGCCCTAAATGGCCGGGTTCCCACGCCGCAAATCGGATGAGGCGGCGGCGCACCCCCGGGCGGGCCTGGCGCCGACACGCCCTGGTGGCCCTCATGCTCGGCGCGCTGGCCGCCGCGGCCGCTCTGGCGCTGGTCCGCTCCGCGGGCGAACACGGCCGGCAGGATCCGGTCCGCGCGGTCGCTGCCGGGCTGCGCTGCCCGGCCTGTCAGGGCGAGTCGGTGGCGGACTCCCGGTCACCGATCGCCGTGGCGATGCGACAGGTGGTGGCGGACCAACTCGCCCAGGGGCGGGACCGGGACGAGATCCGGCGCTGGTTCGTCCAGCGGTACGGCGCGGACGTGCTGACCGACCCGCCGGCCCGCGGCGTCCGACTGCTGCTGTGGGGCGTACCCGCGCTGGCCCTGCTCGCCGCCGGCTACGCGGCGGTGCGGACGCTGCGCCCCCGCACCGGCCGGGCCCGTCCGGCCGCGCCGTCGAGGCCGGACGCCCGGGGCGCGCGACGGGCCTGGCGGGTGGCGTCGGTGGGGGTGGTGGCGCTGGTGGCGTCCGTCGCGGTCGCCGCCGACCGGCTCGACCCGCCCGCGCGGCCGGCACCCGCCGACCCGGTCGCGGTCGCCCTCCAACTCGCCCACGACCTGGAGACGCAGAACCGGTACGACGCCGCGGCGCGGATGTACCAGGAGGCGCTGCGCGAGCGGCCCGACGACGGCGTCCGGCTGCGGCTCGCGTTCGCGCTGCTGCGGGCCGGTGACAGCACTGGCGCCCAACGCACCGCTCGGGAGGTCCTGGCCCGCGAGCCGGACTCCCCCGACGGCCTGCTGGTGCTGGGGCTGGCGCAGCGGACCGCTCAGGCCGCCGAGGCGGCGACGACGCTGCGGCGTTTCCTGGCCGTCGCGCCGGCCCACCCGGCCGCCGCGGAGATCAAGCGGCTTCTCGCCGCGCAGCCGGCACCTGGCGGACCCTGACGGCGGCCCCTCCCGTGGAGGGTGAAAGCACGGCGGTCAGTCCACCTCGACCCAGTCGAGGGTGCGCTGGACGGCCTTCTTCCATCGGGCGTAGCCGTTCTCCCGCTGCTCCGGCGACCAGGCCGGCTGCCAGCGCCTGCTCTCGTTCCAGTTCGCCCGCAGCTCGTCGGTGTTCTTCCAGAATCCGACGGCGAGGCCGGCGGCGTACGCGGCGCCGAGCGCGGTGGTCTCGGCGACCACCGGCCGGCTGACCGGCACGCCGAGGATGTCGGCCTGCAACTGCATGCACAGGTCGTTGACGGTGACCCCGCCGTCGACCTTGAGGCATTCCAGGTGCACCCCGGAGTCCTGTGCCATGGCCTCGGCGACGTCCCGGCTCTGGTAGCAGATGGACTCGAGGGTGGCCCGGGCGATGTGGGCGTCGGTGTTGTAGCGGGACAGGCCAACGATGGCGCCGCGGGCGTCGGAGCGCCAGTACGGTGCGAACAGCCCGGAGAAGGCGGGCACGAAGTACACGCCGCCGCTGTCCGCCACCTGGCTGGCCAGGATCTCACTCTGCGCCGCACTGCTGATGATCTTGAGTTGGTCGCGCAGCCACTGCACGGCGGAGCCGGTGACCGCGATGGAGCCTTCCAGCGCGTAAACCGGTGCCTCGTCGCCGAACTGGTAGCACACGGTGGTGAGCAGCCCGGCCTTCGACCGCACGATCTCCCGGCCGGTGTTGAGCAGCATGAAGTTGCCGGTGCCGTAGGTGTTCTTCGCCTCGCCCGGGGCGAAGCAGACCTGCCCGACGGTGGCGGCCTGCTGGTCGCCGAGGTCGCCGGTGAGCGGGACCGGGCCGGTGAACGGTCCGTGCGGCCCGGTGCTGCCGTACGAGCGCGGGTCCGACGACGGCCGGATCTCCGGCAGCATGGCGCGGGGAATGTCGAAGAAGGACAGCAGCTCGTCATCCCAGTCCAGCGTCTCCAGGTTCATCAGCATCGTGCGGCTGGCGTTGGTGGCATCGGTGACGTGCACGCCGCCCTCGACCCCGCCGGTGAGGTTCCACAGCAGCCAGGCGTCGGTGTTGCCGAAGACGGCCTCGCCCCGCTCGGCGGCCGCACGGACCCCGTCCACGTTCTCGAGGATCCACTGGATCTTCCCGCCGGAGAAGTACGTCGCCGGCGGCAGCCCCGCCTTGCGCCGGATGACGTCGCCCTTCCCCTCGCGTTCCAGCGCCGCGGCGATGCGGTCGGTGCGGGTGTCCTGCCAGACGATGGCGTTGTAGTAGGGCCGGCCGGTACGGCGGTTCCACACCACGGTGGTCTCGCGCTGGTTGGTGATGCCGAGCGCGGCCAGGTCGGCGGCGGTCAGGCCGTGGGCGTTCATCGCGGTCCGGATCACCGTCTGGGTCCGCTCCCAGATCTCCAGCGGGTTGTGCTCGACCCAGCCGGCCCGGGGCAGGATCTGCTGGTGTTCGAGCTGGTGGCGGCCCACCTCGTTGCCACCGTGGCCGAAGATCATGAAGCGGGTGCTGGTGGTGCCCTGGTCTACCGCACCGACGAAGTCAGCCATGCGGGTCGCTCCCTGTCGTGGTCGTCGCGGGGTCGCGGGCCGGCGGAGGTCAATGGCGACACTAGTCACTTCGGCGGGAAGGTCACCGCCTGCTCCTTCCGTCCTGTTGGGTCCACCTGCGCCGCAGCCGTCCGACGCGCCGTGATTCGGGGCGGGGAGCCTCGCATGGCTGCTACCGCAACGGGTACCGCCCGCCCATGGGACGCTACGACGACGAGGTCGTCGGCCTGGCGGCGCCGCTGGCCGACCCCGGAGACCTGGACGCACTGCTGGACCGGGTGGGCGACGCCCGCGTGGTGATGCTGGGCGAGGCGAGCCACGGCACGCACGACTTCTACACCTGGCGTGCGTGGATCACCCGCCGGCTGATCGAGGAGAAGGGCTTCTCGTTCGTCGCCGTCGAGGGCGACTGGCCCGACTGCGACCGGGTGGACCGCAGTGTCCGCTGCGGGCCCGACGCACCCGCCGACCCCCGGGACGCGCTGGCCACCTTCGAGCGCTGGCCGACGTGGATGTGGGCCAACGAGGAGATCGTCGACTTCACCCGCTGGCTGCGCACCCGCAACGAGCGGGTGGACGAGCCCGACCGCGCCGGATTCCACGGCCTGGACGTGTACTCGTTGTGGGAGTCGCTGCGCGAGATCCTCGTCTACCTGCGCGAGCACGACCCGGAGCAGGTGCCGGCGGCGCTGGCGGCGTACGGCTGCTTCCAGCCGTACGAGGAGGACGCGCAGCAGTACGCGCTGGCCACCCGCCTGGTGCCGACGAACTGCGAGAACGAGGTCGTCGACCTGCTCGTCGGGCTGCGCGAGCGGGCCGCCGCCGACGGCGCGGGCCGCTTTGGGGCCTGGCAGAACGCGGAGGTCGTGGCTGGGGCGGAGCGCTACTACCGGACCATGGCGCGCGGTGGCCGCGAGTCGTGGAACGTCCGCGACCGGCACATGGACGACACCCTCGACCGCCTCCTGCGGCACTACGGGCCGGCGGCGAAGGGGGTCGTCTGGGCGCACAACACCCACGTGGGGGACGCCCGCGCGACCGACATGACCGACGCGGGCGAGGTCAACATCGGCCAGCTCGCCCGCGAACGGTACGGGGCCGACCAGGTCGTGCTGGTCGGTTTCGGCACCCACCACGGCACCGTGGTCGCGGGCGATGGCTGGGGTGCGCCGATGGAGGTGATGCCGGTGCCGCCGGGCCGCCGGCACTCGCTGGAGGAGGTCCTGCACGGCGCCGCGCCCGGGCAGGCCCTGTTCGTGTTCCCCGGCGACGAGCCGCTGGACCTGCTCACCGACGAACTCGACCACCGGGCGATCGGCGTCGTCTACCACCCGGAACGGGAGAGCTTCGGCAACTACGTCCCCACCGTGCTCGGCAACCGGTACGACGCGTTCTGCTGGATCGACGAGTCCCAGGCGGTCCGGCCGCTGCGCCTGCGGCCCACCGCTCTCGCCGAGCCCGAGACGTACCCCTCGGGCGTCTGATCCCGCGCGGCCGACCGTTTGAGCCCAGGGGCTGCGGGAACGCAGATCTCTCCAACCGGAGTCGCTTCAGGCTCTTGAGCACACGGGAGGCTGACATGGCCGATCGCGAGAAGCTTCACGACCTGCGCCAGCAGGCCCACAACGCCGGCATCGAGGGCAACTCCAAGATGACCGAGGGCCAGCTGCGGCAGGCGCTCAACAAGGTCAACAAGGGCGCCAATCCGCAGGAAGCCAAGCGGCAGGCCAAGGGCTGACAGCAGCTCGTTCGCGGCGGTGCCGGGCAACGGCGCCCGGCACCGCCGTCGGGCGGCGCACCGCTCCTGCCGCCCGGCGCGGAGGTCCCGATGTACGACGGTTTTGAGGCATTCGACCTCGCCACCAGCGGTACGACGATCCACGGACGTCGCGGCGGCCAGGGGGAGCCTGTCCTGCTCCTGCACGGCATTCCCGAGACCCACCTGATGTGGCGGCACGTGGCGCCGGCGCTCGCCGAGCGGTTCACCGTGGTCGCCACCGATCTGCGCGGGTACGGCGCGAGCGGCAAACCGCCGACCGGCCCGGATCACGCGCCGTACAGCATGCGGGAGATCGCCCGCGACCAGGTCGAGGTCATGGCGCAGTTGGGGTACGACCGGTTCAGCGTGGTCGGCCATGACCGGGGCGCGCGGTGCGCGTACCGGATGGCGTTGGACCATCCGCGGACGGTCACCCGGCTCGCGGTGCTCGACGTCATCCCGACCGCGGACACGTACCGCAACGTGGACCGGGAGTTCACCCGCGGCTTCTGGATCTGGTCCTTTCTGTCCGCCCCGGAACCGGTCCCCGAACGGCTGATCGCCCAGGCCCCCGACGTCATCGTCAACCACATGCTCGACGCGTGGTCCGACCGGCCGGAGGCCTTCCCGGCCGACATCCGCGCCGCCTACGTCGACGCGTTCCGGCATCCCGACACCGTCCACGCCGTCTGCGAGGAGTACCGGGCGTCGATCACCCTCGACGTCGCGCACGACGAGGCCGACCGCGGCCGGCGGCGGATCAACTGCCCGGTCCTCGCGCTGTGGAGCGGCACCGGGTTCCTCGCCGGCCGGTACGAGCCGCTGAAGGTTTGGCGGCAGTGGGCGGACGAGGTGCACGGCGGCCCGATGCCGGCGGGGCATTTCCTCGCCGAGGAAGCGCCCGCGGAGACCGCAGGCCGCCTCCTCGATTTCCTCTCCAGCACTCCGGTGGCGGCTTAGCATCGCGGAGTGTCACCGGATCGCCGCGGCGCTCTGCGCGCCGCCGCCACCGCGGCCGCCGGACTTGTCGGGCTGGCTGGCTGTAACCCGGCGCGCCGACCGTCGGTCGCCCGGTCGGCCACGTCGGGGACCGGCACCATGTCGCCGCCCGCCTCCCCGCCCCCGTCGGCCGCAGGGGCCTCCGCTCCTCCCGCCCTACCCGGGGAGATAAGCAGCGGACCACGGGACCGGCCCAACGTGGCGCTGACCTTCCATGGCCAGGGGGAGCCCGCCCTCGCCCGCCAGTTGCTGGCCGAACTGGAGCGGGCCGACGCCCGGGTCACCGTCTTCGCGGTCGGTACGTGGTTGGCCGACCAGCCCGCGATGGCGCGGCGAGTCCTCGACGGCGGCCATGAGCTGGGCAACCATACCGAGAACCATGCCGACATCAGCCGGCTGACCCCGGGCGAGGCGTTCGCTGAGATCAACCGGTGCGCCCAGCGGATCAAGCAGCTCACCGGCTCGATCGGCGTCTGGTTCCGCCCGTCGCAGACCCAGCACGCCAACGCCATGGTCCGCGCCCAGGCCAGCCGGGTGGGCTATCCGACGTGCGTGTCGTACGACGTCGACTCGCTCGACCACACCGACCCGGGTGCACCGCTGGTGGTACGGACCACGATGAGCCAGGTCCGGCCGGGTTCGATCGTCAGCCTGCACTTCGGCCACCGGGACACGCTGGCCGCCATCGGGCCGATCCTCGACGGGCTGCGCCAGCGGGGTCTGCACGCCGTGTCGATGAGGAAGCTGCTGACCTGATACTCGTCGTCGGGTGGCCTCGTCGGCCTCCTGGGGCGACGGCGGTGGCCGCCGGCCGCACCGGGATCATGCGCCGGCCCTGGGCGCCGGCGCCCGACGCGCAGCGCCGATTCGTGACGGCGTAGGGAATCACCCGATTACCCGACGTCCGCCGCGCCATAGCGTCGTCCGCATGGCCCGTCACCTGTTCGCGTCGCTCCGCCCCGCGTGGCGTCCCGCCGCACCACGTTCCCGAGCCCGTGCCGCGCGAGGACGGCGGCTGCTGCCGTTGCTCCTGCTTGCCCTGCTCGTGCCCACCGCCTGCGACAACTCGACCGGTTCATCCGCGTCGGACGGCGCCGACGCCGGCGCGGGGTTGGACGCGGGCTCGGACGACCTCGGCAAGCTCAGTGGCTCGGTGCCGACGTGCCCGTTCACCGCCGACCGGGTGTCCGAACTGCTCGGCAAACCGATGAAGGACCAGGGCAACTGCGCGTTCGGCGACGGCAACGGCGTCGCCAGCCTCACCATCACCATGGCGTCCGAGTTCGCCGGTGCGACGACCTACGACTACCAGCACGAGCAGGCCGGCAAGCAGTACGACAAGGTGGTGGACCTCGGTGACCGGTCGTACCTCGCCGCCAAGGACATCGCGGGAGAGGCCGTCGTGGTCAGCCCCAAGGGCAGCTACACCATGATCATGAGCAGCTTCAGCATGGACATCGCGACCTATGAGCAGAAGCTGCGTCAACTGCTCGACGCGCTGCCGAAGTGAGGGGGAACCAGATGCGTGGCAGGCACCTCGCGGCGCTCGGTGTGGCCGTGGTCGCGCTCGTGCTGTCCACCGCTTGTGGCGGCTCGGACGACAAGCCCGCCGCGGGCGGCAAGCCGGCCCCGACGGCCGCGGCGGAGCCGGCAACCGGGGAGACCAGCCCGGCGGCCGAGGAGAGCAGCCCGGCCTCCGCGCTGCCCGACGCCTGCACCCTGGTGTCCAAGGCGGACGCGGAGAAGCTGGCCGGCACGCCGGTGGACGACGCGGTGGCGGTCCGGGAGAGCTGCACCTACACCGCACCGGTCACCGGCCCGACCGCACAGGTCGAGGTGTACGTCGGTGACGGCGCGAAGAAGTACCTCGACATCGAGCGCGACCTCGGCCACGAGGTGCGGCCGCTGTCCGGGGTGGCGGACGAGGCCCACCTCACGCTGGAGGCGTTCTTCATCAGGAAGGCCGACGTGTGGGTGGCGGTCCGGCTGGTACGACTCAACGACCCGGAGGAGAACCGCAAGCCGCTGGAGGGCCTCGCCCGCGTCGTCGCCGGGCGGATGTGAGGTGGCCGATGCGACCCCGTCGAGGGCGGATCCTGCTCGCCGCCACCGTCGCGGTCCTGATCGCGCTGACCGGCTGTGACAGTCTCCGGCCGGCGGTGCGAACCGACGCGACGATGGGCGACGCGGACCTGCGCTACGGGGCCGCGCCGGCGCCCGCTTCCGGGGTCACGCTGCAACCTGACGTCGTCCTGGTGGGCGGGGGCGGCCGCTCGGTGCGTTCGGTCACCGCCGACGGGCTCACCTGGCGCATCGACGCGGCCGCGAGGAACGCCCGGCAGCTCGAACCCGGCAAGGTCATGTTCATCACCGGCCGCGGCGTCGGCCGGGTGCTGGACATCGCCGAGGACGGCGGTGACCTGCTGGTGACCATCGGGCCGGTGGACATCACCGAGATCATCCGGGACGGCACCTTCGAGAAACAGGGGGTCACCCTCGACGATCCGGTCACCTACCCCGCCGGCGAGCCGTCGTGGGCCGAGGACCAGCCGACGCCGCCGAGCACCTTCGGCCGGAGCCGCCCGATGCGGCGGCCGCCGCTGCTCGGGTCGTCCGACCCGCCGGTGCAACCACCCCCGCAGCGAGGCGGCCAGGTCGGCACGAGAACCCACGGCTACCAGGTGTACTCCAGCTGCTGTTCCGACGGCGTGGGCGCCCATTTCGCCTACGACGACGGAGGGGTCCGGCTCGTCGGCACAGTCACGCTCACCTTCAAGCGACCGGACGCCGCCTTCCACCTCGCCATCGGCGCCGGGAAGGTGACGCGGGCGGAGCTGGAGATCAGCGGTGGGTTCGGGATCAAGGTCGACTTCGAGGGCGGCATCCGGGACGGGCAGAACCACAAGAAGGTGTTCCCGATCCCGGTCGACATCTCCTTCCCCATCGGCCAGGTGATCGGGATCCCGCTCTCGTTCACGGTCAGCCAGACCCTCGAGGTCGCCACCGCGTTCGGTGCCAAGGCGGGCACGGTGAAGGGCTCGGGTGAATACTCCCTGGCCGGCAAGCTCGGCTTCGGCTACGTCAACGGCAGCGTCGGGCCGCGGGTCACCGAGCAGTTCCAGCGCCGCAAGAGCCTGCTCAACTCGCTCACCGGGATACCGGTCGGGGTCATGGGCCTGGTCATCCGCCACGGCGTCCGGTTCACCGTCGGCCTCAGCGCCTTCCTGTTCACCGCCGGCGTCTACTTCGAGCTGACCACGTCGTACGGCTCGACGCTCGGCTCCGCCCTCGGTGCGCCGTACGCGCAGTGCCGGGGGGTGGGCATCGGAGTGAAGGCGGTCTTCGGTGTCGGATACCGGATCCTCGAACCCGTGGTCAGGGTGATCAACAAGATCCTCAGCCTGTTGACACCGAGTAGGGCGCCGACGATCCCACCCGTCGCCGCGGCGAGCGGACCGCGCTGGAGCGCCGACGTCTACCGCAACGAGGAGGTCATCCCGAACGTGGCGGTGTGCGGACACGCGCCGAAGTGAGCGACCACATCGCTCGGCGGGATGGCACGGCTGTGCCATCATCCCGCCATGGACGCCTCCCTCGTCGGCCGTGACGCGACCCTCGAGCAGACCTGGCGAGCGCTGGTGGGCGGGGCGTCGGCGCTCCTGGAAGGCCCCAGTGGCATCGGCAAGACCGCGCTGTGGCGGGCCGTCGTCGCCCGGGCCGAGCGGTCCGGCTGGGTCCTGCTGGCCAGCGCCCCGACCGAGGCCGAGGCCGTGTTGCCGTACGCGGCCCTGGCCGACGTGCTGCGGCCGCTGGCCGGCCGGGTGGCGGCCCTGCCCCCGCCACAGCGGATCGCCGCCGAGGTGGTGCTGCTGTCCGCCGACCACGACGAGGCGATCGACGAGCGGGCGGTGGGGGCGGCCACCCGTTCGTTGTTCGAGGCCGCGACGGGTGGCGAGGTGCCGGTGCTGCTCGCCATCGACGACGCGCCCTGGCTCGATCCGCCGAGCGAGCGGGCCTTGCGGTTCGCGCTGCGCCGCCTTGCCCGCTGGCCGGCCACCCTGCTCACCCGCCGTACCGAGGAGGCCGGGTCGCCCGCCCTCCCGCTCGGGCTCGACGACCGGGCCGGCGACCGCCGGCTCACCCGGATCGCCGTGCCGCCGCTGGGCCCGGCGGCGCTGCACCGCATCGTCCAGGCGCGGCTCGGGGGCACGCTCAGCCGTCCGATGCTCGCCCGGATCACCCGGGACGCCGGGGGCAACCCGTTGCTGGCCATCGAGCTGGCCCGGGCGGTGCTGCGGTTGCCCCGGCCACCGCGGCCGGGCGAGGACCTGCCGGTGCCGTCGTCGATGCGTCAACTGCTCGCGGACGCCCTGCGGGCACTGCCCCGGCCCAGCCGTGACGCGGTGCGCCTGGCCGCGCTGCTGAGCGTGCCCACCCTGCCGGACCTGCACGCGGCCGGCGTGCCGGTGGACGCGTTCGACGCGGCGGAGGAGGCTGGCCTGTTGAGCGTGACGCCGAGGCGGATCAGCTTCGCCCACCCCCTGTACGCCGCCGCGGTGCGCGAGAGCATCCCGTCCGGCGTCCGGCGCCGGCTCAACGGTGTGCTGGCCGAGGCGGTGTCCGACCCGGACGAGCGGGCGCGGCAGCTCGCCCGGTGCACGGTGGTGCCGGACGAGGCGCTCGCCGCCGAACTGGCCGCCGCGGCCGCACGCCAACGCTCCCGGGGCGCTCCCGCCGTCGCCGCCGAGTGGTACGACCGCGCCGCCGACCTCACGCCCCCGACGGCCGCGGCGGACCGGGACCGGCGGCGCCTGGACGCGGTGCAGTGCCGCATCGACAGCGGCGACTACGCGGCGGCGGGTGCGGCGGCGGACGCCGCCGCCGGACAGCTGGCCGGCGCGGCGCACGCGGAGGCGCTGCTGCTGCGCGCCATGGTCGCCTGGTGCGTCGACGACCTCACCGGCGCGGTGTCCCTCGCCCGCCGTGCGTTGGCCGCCGCCGAGGGGCATCGCGACCTGGCCGGGCGCATCCACACGCACCTGACCCTGTTCCAGGACGCCCCGGAGCCCGCCCGCCGGCACGCCGAGGCCGCCATCGCGCACCTGTCCGACCGGGACGAGCACCGTCCGCTGCTCACCGCCGCGCTGTTGCTGCTGTTCTTCCACGAGGTACGCGCCGGGCGTCCGGCCCGGACCGAACTGCTCGACCGGGCGCTGGTCCTGGAGGCTGGTGAACCGTCCTGGCTCGCCGGGTCGATTCCGGCGATCTGGTGGAAGGCCACAGACGATCATGAGCAGGCCCGGGCCCGGCTGCACCACATGCTGGGTCGGGCCGTGGCGCGCGGCGACGAACCGTGGCAGCACGAGATGCTCACCCACCTGGGCGAGGCCGAGCTGCTGGCCGGCCGGTTCGACGCGGCCGGGGAGCACATTGCCGCGGCCCGCGAGCTGGGCGAGCAGCTCGGCACCGGGCTGGTCGGCGAGACCTGGCTGGCCGGCATGCTGGACGCCTACCGGGGCCGGCTCGCCGAGGCCGGCGCGGTGGCCGAGGGCGGGCTGCGCCGGGCCGACGAGTTCGACGACGCCTGGTGCCGACGGATCCACCTGCAGCTGGCCGGGTTCGTGGCACTCTCCGCCGGCCGGATGGCCGAGGCCGCCGCCGCGTACGGGGCACTCGTCGCCGAGTTGGACGGCTCGGGGATCGCCGAGCCGCTCGCGCAGCGCTTCGAGCCGGACTGGATCGAGGCGTGCGTCGGTGCCGGTGACCTGGAGACCGCACGCGCCGCGCTGGTCCGCCTCGCCGAGCGGCACGCCCGGCTGGGCCGCCCGTGGACCACCCTCGGCCTTGCCCGCAGCCGGGTGCTGGTGGACAGCGCGACCGGAGCCGACCCGGCCGAGGCCCTGGCCGCGCTCGTCGCAGCGCGGGCGAACGTGCCGGTGGACGTGCTGCCGCTGGACCGGGCCCGCTGCCTGCTGGTCGCCGGCCGGGCACACCGCCGGGCCCGCCGCCGCCGGGAGGCCCGCGAGGCCCTCGACGCGGCGGCTGCCGAGTTCACCGCCCTGGGCGCCGTCGCCTTCGCCGAGCGGGCCCAGCTGGAGCTGGCCAGGATCGGCCGGCGTACGCCGGCGCCGACCGTGCTGACCGCCACGGAGGAACGGGTGGCCCGGCTCGCGGCCCAGGGCCGCACCAACCGGGCCATCGCCGACTCGCTGTTCATCAGCCCGAAGACCGTCGAGGCCAACCTCGCCCGGGTGTACCGGAAGCTCTGCATCTCCAGCCGCGCCGAACTCGGTGCGGCCATGGGCAGGCCGGCGCCACCGCCGGAGTCCATCTCCAGCTGAGGGGAGCGGCCGCGGGGGCCGACACCCGCCGGAACTATGTCCGGTTTTCGCCGTTTCTGGCGCGTTTGTCGGATAAGCTCGCAGGCATGATCGAGGTGGCGCCGTCAACGGCCGGCGCGGGACGGAGCGGGATGCCGGGTGGACCGGCGGGCACGCGCGAGATCGACCGCGGGTCGTGGCGCGCGCCGCGCCCTCACCGTCCGGTCCGATGCTGCGGCACCAGCCCGGAGAGTGGCCGCGCCGCCCGTCCGTCCGTACCGTGCAACGCCACGTCGACAAAGGCGCCCACACCGACCTGCGCGGCGTCCGACAGGCAGGCGACCACCAGCAGCCGGTGCATGACGTGCCGGGGCTCATCCGGCACGGCTGGATCCAGCGGGTGGTGGCGACCGGGCAGGAGTACGGCCAGCAGTTGCCTGTCCACCTCCGGGAACCAGGTGCCGACGCGGTCGATCTGCAGCGCCACCAGCGGCCACAGGTCACCCGCATCCGGGGCGAACTCCTCGGCCAGCAGGTCGGCGGTGCCCGTGAGGGTCCGGCGCACCCAGGTTCCGGGCAGCCGGGCCAGCCGGTCGGCCGCCGCGGCGAAGGCCTCGCGATCCATCCGGTTGGCCGCGTGGACGCCAGCCACGACGGCGTTCCACAGCTCCTGCTCCGCCGGGGTTGGCGGCTTCCACATCACCCTCTCCTCTCAGATACCGGGCCGGCAGGGCGAGGTGAGGGAGATTCTCGGTGCCGTGTCGCTGTCGCCACCGCCTCCACCCCTTGCAGAGGTGGCCGGCACGGGCCCGTAGGAGGGCGAGACCCGTGCCGGCCGCGGTGATCACCCAAAATCACCGTCTGTCGCCGCTGCGGGCCGGAGGGGTTCCGGCCCGCAGCGGCGGTGGTCGTACCGCGCCGGACGGCACACCTGCCGCCGCGGAACCGCCCGGCTGGCACCGCCCCGTGCCGGTGCCGCCGATCGGCTCTGCCCGCGTGCCTGCACCGGGCTTCCGGGGCAGGTTCCGCTGGGTCGAGTATATGACACTTGAAGAAGTTACGGGCATTTTGCGAAACTAAGCCGGAAGGTTACCGTTCTGCCCGAGTTTATCCCTCTGCGGATTGGTGATCATCGGGTTGACCCGCCGGCATCCGGCCGCCGGCCAACCCCAGCCCGGCCGCCGCTGTGTCGAGGTGGTCGAGGAACCGGCGCACCGCCGGCGGACGACTACGCCCGGCGACGGTGGCGGCGAACACCCGCCGGACGGAGGCGTCGTCGGGATGCAGCCGGAGCAGTGCCAGGTCGGGCGGGGCGGCCCGGACCGCCAGGGCAGGGATCAGCGCGACGCCCAGTCCGGCCGCGACGCAGCCCAGCTTGCCGGTCCAGTCGGCGGCAACGATGTCGATCCGCGGCCGGAAGTCGGCCGGCAGGGCGGCGCGGAGCAGCGTCTTCTCGGCGTCCGCCGAACCGGCGATGAACGCGTCGTCGGCGAGCTCGCGCAGCCGCACGGTGCGCCGGTGGGCGAGCCGGTGCGTGCGGGGCACCGCCACCAGCAGCACCTCGTCGACCAGATGGTGCAGGTCGAACCGCTCGTCGTCGAGGGGCTGATCGGCGGGGGCGCTCAGCACGGCCACGTCGGCGTCGCCGGCGAGCAGGCCCGCCAACAGGCCCGGCGTCAGCCCCTCGACCAGGGAGAGCGCGACCCCCGGATGGGCGGACCGAAACGACGCCAGGGCACGCGGCACGAGCGCGGCGACGGCCGTGGGGAACGCCCCGACCCGCAGCCGGCCGGCGGTCAGGTCGCGCAGCGCGGCGAGGTCGCGGCGGGCGGCGGCAAGCCGGTCGAGCACCGCCTCGGCGTGACCGAGCAGGCAGCGGCCCTGCTCGGTCAGGGCGACTCCGCGCGGCAGCCGGTCGAACAGGGTGGCTCCGGTCTCGGCTTCCAGGGCGGCGATCTGCCGGGACACCGCCGACTGGGTGTAACGCAGAGTCCGGGCCGCAGCCGTGATGGACCCGTGCTCGACGACGGTACGGAAGACCTCAAGCGCGTGGGGCTGCATTTCGCCATGCTCTCTCAGCATGGCTGGCATGTTCAACATTCGCTGGTGGCATGGCCGGCCGCCGCCTAACGTTCCGGATCATGGAAGCCATCGCACTGCTGGGCGCGGGCACGATGGGCAGCGCGCTCGGTCGCCGACTGCTCGCCACCGGGCACCGGCTCACCGTCTGGAACCGCACCCTCGGCCGGACGCGGCCACTGGTCGAGGCCGGCGCGCGGGCCGCCGCCAACCCGGCCGAGGCCGTCCGGGACGCCGACGTGGTGATCACCATGCTCACGGACGCGACCGCCGTGCGGGAGTCGCTGTTCGGCGCCGACGCGGCGGCCCGCGCCCTACGTCCCGGGACCCACCTCGTGGAGATGTCCACGATCGGCCCGTACGCCCTTCGTGAGCTGGCCGGACAACTGCCGCCCGGCGTACGTCTCGTGGACGCGCCGGTCGCCGGCAGCGCCGCAGCCGCGGAGGCCGGCCGGCTCGTGGTCCTGGCCGGCGGCGCCGAGGCGGCCGTCGACCGCGTCGCTCCGGTGCTGGCGGCCCTCGGCACGGTCCGCCGGTGCGGAGGTCCCGGCCGCGGCGCGGCCCTGAAGCTGGTGCTCAACACCGCCCTGGTCACCGCGGTCGCGTCGGTGGCCGACGCCCTGGCCGTCGCCGACGCCGTCGGCGTGGACCGCCGTACGGCGTGCGAAGCGCTCGCCGGCGGACCGCTCGGCGGCGCGGTCGCCCGGGCGACCACCACCGAGGCCGCGTTCGCCGTCGCGCTGGCCGCCAAGGACGCCCGGCTCGCCCTCGACGCGCTCGGCGACGTGCCGGCGCCGGTCCTGCGGGCCGCCGCATCGGTGCTGGCGGCCGCGCCCCGGCCGGACGCCGACCTCGCCACCCTCATCGACGTCCACCCCGTGGCCGTCACCAACCCCGACAAGGAGCAACCGTGACCGTGATCCTGGACAACCCCGCGACCGTGCCCGCGCCGTACGGCGACCGCTTCGCCCACGTCGCCCGATTCGACCTGCCGGGCGGTGCACTGCTCGTGCTCTCCGGTCAGGTCGGCGTGGACGACGCCGGCGCCGTGGTGGCGCCCGGCGACGTACGCGCCCAGAGCGAACGGATCTTCGAGCTGATCGGCGGCCTGCTCGCCGCGCACGGCGCCACGTTCGCCGACGTCATGCATGTCCGCACGTTCCTGACCGACCTCGGCGACCTGGCCGGCTACGGGGCGGTCCGCAGCCGGTACTTCGCGGGCGCCAAGCCGGCCAGCACCACGGTGGAGGTGAGCCGCTTGTTCCTGGACGGCGCGGTGCTGGAGGTCGAGGTGACCGCCGCAGTGACCAGGAGCTGACCGGGTCATGGCTGATGGGCCCCTCCCCCGGGCCGAGCCCGGCTATGGTCGGGCTGTGCCCGCCCACGACCTGCGGCAGCGGGTCGCCTCGGCCCGGGTCGCCCGGCTGGCCACCGTCGGTGCCGACGGCCGCCCGCACCTGGTGCCGGTGTGCTTCGTCCTGCTCGGCGACGCGGTCTACCACGCGGTGGACCGCAAACCCAAGCGCCACCGCCGGCTGCGGCGCTTGGACAACATCCAGGCGACAGGGAGGGCCTGCCTGCTCGTCGACGAGTACGCCGAGGACTGGTCGACGCTGTGGTGGGTGCGCCTGGACGGGCACGGCCGGGTGGTGGTGGACCCGGCGGAGGAGGACGCCGCCCGCGCGGCGTTGTGCGACAAGTACCCGCAGTACGTGGCCCGACCGCCGGACGGGCCGGTGGTCGCGATCACGGTGACCCGGTGGTCGGCGTGGTCGGCCGCCGAGGGAACAGCGGACCCGGCGGCGTGAACCGAGCCGGGACGCCTCCGGGCCGGGTCACCGACCGGGGGCGAGGGCGTCGAGCACCTCGTCGGCGCGGCGCAACGACGCGTACGGGTCCGCCCGCGGTGAGCCGACCTCCGGGTCGAAGTTGAGGTCGACGAACAGTTCGGTGATGCCGGCCGCAGCGAGTGCACCCAAGTCCGACCGGATCTGGTCGAGCGTGCCGGTGAGCGGCTCACGGTCGGGCGGACTGGCCGCGCGTACCCGAACGGCACCTCGGCAGACGAAGCGCAGCGCCTCCGGGTCCCGGCCCGCGCCGATCGCGGCGGCCTTCACCGTCGCGACCGCCTCGCCGATGCCCTTCAGGTCGGCCTGGCTGCCACTGACCCAGCCGTCGGCGAGCCGCCCAGCCCGGTCCAGCGCGGCGGGCGCGTGCCCGCCGAGCAGGATCGGCGGGTGCGGTCGCTGCACCGGCTTCGGCTGCATCCGCGTCGGCGGGACCTGGTAGAACGCGCCGTCGTGCGCCGCGACCTCGTCCCGCCAGAGGGTACGGAGCACGGTGAGGAACTCCTCGGCCCGCCGGCCCCGTTGATGCCGGCTCGCGCCGGTGGCCTGATATTCCTCGTCCGCCCAGCCGAGACCGAGTCCGACGTCGAGTCGCCCCCCGGCGAGGATGTCGAGGGTCGCGGCCTGCTTGGCCAGCACCACCGGCGACAGGAACGGCATGTTGAGCACCGCCACGCCGAGCCGGATCCGACCGGTGTGCGCGGCGAGGAACGCCAGCGTGGTCAGCGGATCCTGGACGCTGTGATAGGTCTCGCTCCAGGCGAGATCGGCGGGTACCAGCAGGCGCTGGAACGTCCAGAGCGAGTGGTAACCGAGCTGTTCGGCCCGGCGGGCGACGTGGATCAGGTGCTCCGGCGTGGCCCACGACCCGGACACGGGCACGGCGAATCCAATCTCCACTCCGGCACCGTACCCAGATCCGCCGCGGTGCGGCTTGACAACGGTCCGGACGACGACCAGCGGGCCGGCGACCTAACTCTCGGCGTAGACGAGGTCCATGGTGTCGGTGCGCCCGGACCAGCGGAGTTCGAGGTGCCAGCAGCCGGCCCGCGGCACGTCGATGATCGACGGGCCGGGACCGCCGGTGACCTCGTGGGTCACCCGGGTGTCGGTGCCGTCCAGCGTCGCCGTGATCACCAGGGTTTCCGGCGATGTCGGGTCGGACGGCGTCGGGGCGGGCCGGGCGACCCAGAGGATCTTGTTGTTGTGCCCGTCAGCCGGTTGCTGCGACAGCGGGTGACCGAAGAGCACCCCGAGAATCTCGCCCTTCGCGCCGAAGACATGCGGCGATCCCGAACCGCCGCCGCTGAACCCCTCGTCCGCCCAGTCGGGCAGAGGCCCCATCTCGATCGGCGAGGTGCAACCGGCGGCCGCGCGCGGCGAGACCGTGCCGGCCGGCGCGGCCGAGCGACCCGTGGTGGTACACCCCGCCAGCAGGAGCACCGATCCCAGCACCACCCTGCTCCATGAGCCCATCGCACACCCCCGGACGATCCCGCCTGCCGATGACCGAACCCTCAACCACTTCAAGGACACCGGCCGGCCCACTCGGGTTCCGGCGAACGGCGCCGGGTTCTCCGCAAGCCGTTGGCTGCCGCCAAGGGATCTGCCACCATGAACCATGGCTTCCCGATGGCGATGCGGGGCCGATCTGCTGGCAAGCGCCGCGGCCGTGATCGGGGTGCTCATGCTCGGCCTCTACCTGGGAGTGATGCGACAGCAGGGCGACCAGCCCCTCGCCTGGGTGGTCACCGCGCTGGCGGCGGCCGCGGTCCTCGCCGGCTACGGGGCGTTCCACGCAGCGCCCCTGCGGGGCTGGGCGCTGGCGACGTCGGGGGTGCTGCTGGCGGCGTTGGGGCTGCTCGCCATCCTGTCGATCGGTCTGCCCATTCTCATCGCGGGCGGGCTGGCCCTGGTCGCCGCCGTCCGGAGCGTTCGGCGTCGCTCTCCCGCCCGCTGATTCCCTGTCGGGGATCGGCTGGCAAGGCTTCGCCTGCCTCGACCGCGTGGATGGGCTGGGCGCGTCCACACTTCGTGCTCTACCGCCAGTGCCGTCTGATCTCGGTCATGGCGACTTCCCGCCACTGTCGAACCCTGTCGCTTCGTCGAGCCGGAGCCGATGCTGGCTGGACCGGAACCGTCCGCGATGCGGACGGTGGTTGGACGACAACCCACGGAGCGTACATGAGAAAGAGCGCCCTTTGGCTGGTCACCGCAGTCTCCAGTATGGCCCTCATCGTGGGGCCCGGACTGCCGGCCGCCGCAGCGGACCCAGCCCTCGCGACGACCGCGTCGCAGACCTACACCTACGACCTCGCCACCGCCACCACAAGCGACCCGGTGGCCCAGGCGAAGATCGACAAGATCGCCGCGCAGCTACCTGCGGACTGGCGTGCCCGGCTCGCAGCCGTGCGGGCCGGGTCCGGCATCGAGCCCTCCGGCTTGCAGAACGCCATCGCCGCAGCCATCGACCCCGACGACTACGTGTGTAGCGACACCGCGTTCAGCACCTGGGTGGACGAAATCGTCGGCGGCATCGATTTCGGCACCCTGTTCGTCCTGCTCATCTTCGGGGTCCTCGACTACCCGACCTACGACGCGGTGCTGTACGGCTCGTCGGCGAACCAGGCCGACTACGGCCTGCCCGCGCAGTACCAGAACTCGATGTCGGTGGCCTTCCGCGCCGCGAAGAAGTTCTGGGACGTGCCGCTCGACGATGTCGACTTCCTCGCAATGCAGAACGACATGCTGCAGGATCCGGAGCGGGTCGCCCGAATGGTCACGCTCTTCTGGGGCCTGAGCCCTGAGGACGCCCTCAGCATCGCCGAGCAGCTCATCGGGATCATCGACTCCGCTCCGGGCCTCGCCGGCGGAGACAGCCCGCTCTTCACCCTCAACGCGTTCGCGTTCAGCGCCGTGGACGAGACCGAGCCGCCCTTCGCCAACCTGCCCGACAAGATGGTCTTCGGCGAGGGCATGTTCACTGCGCTTGAGGTGTTGGGCATCAGCGACGCCGGCCCGCGTGCGGTGCTCGGTCACGAGATGGCCCACCACGTCCAGTACGAAGCCGGCCTTTTCGACAGCCCGCTCACCGGTCCGGAGGCCACGCGTCGCACCGAGCTGATGGCCGACGCCTTCGGCACCTACTTCGTCACCCACGCGCGCGGTCTGGCCCTGAACACCCGCCGGGTCCTGGAGGCGGAGCGGGCCTTCTACGAGGTCGGGGACTGCTCGTTCACCTCGGGCGGCCACCATGGCACGCCGAACCAGCGGCTCAGGGCCTCAACCTGGGGTGCGGACCTCGCCAGTGCCGCGCAGAAGCAGGGTCACATCCTGCCTACGCTCACCATCGATCTGAAGTTCGAGGAGCAGTTGCCGGTGTTCGTCGCACCGGACGCGAACGAGTGAGACTGCGCTCCTGAGCAGGCGGGCCGTCCGCTACGGGCGGCCCGCCGTGCCCTGCGCCGCCGATGCTGTTCGGCTTCGTCGGCTTGCGATCGCGGCTCCCGTTCAGAGCCAGCCGCGTCGCGCTGCCTGCACACCCAGCTGAAACCGGCTGCGGGCGCCGAGTGACTTCTGCAGGGCGGCGATCCTCCTGGTGACGGTACGCTCGCTCACGCCCAGCTCCCGCGCGATCGACTCGTCGGTGAGGCCCGCACCGAGCAAGGTGAGGAGATGCCGGTTCGACTCGCTGGGGCCAGCATCGAGCGCGCCGTCCGCGGGAATGGCCGAGATCGGCACGCCAAGTGCCCAGAACGACTCGAAGACGCCGATCAGGGCGTCGAGGAAACCGCCGCCGAGTATCACCAGCCCGTGTAGACGTTCGGCACCGGGCATGGGTGCGGTGAGGACCGCCCTCCGGCTGTCGGCAATGGTGAGATTGCAGGGGACGTTCGGGAAGACTCGGGCGGATTCTCCCACCAGGATCGCCTGTTGGACGAGCGCCATCGCCGTGGGCTGCCGAAGGATGTCCGCGCTGTAGACCACGCGATACGTGACACCCCGACTCATCGCCTCGAAGGACCCCGGTGCCTGCGCCAACTGGGGTGGGTCACTGCCGACGGGTCCGACCGAGAGTGCCATGACCTCGCCGCGCACCTCACGGTGCAACTTCTCCTGCGCCGCGTACGTGCTGTCCGTGGTGGTGAGCACCTCCAGGTAGACGGGCAGGGGTGACTGCTCCGCCCACAGCCGCCCCAGCACTTCGGAGCTCTCCCGGGCCGCTGCGGCGGTACGCAGATGCTGTTCGGCGAGGACCTCGAGGGTGAACCGTGGCGGCAGCGGGACGCACCTCTCCCCGCTGAGCTCCACGAGGCCGAGGCCGACCAGCTCGTCGAGCGCGGCATCGACAGCAACCACGTCGGTCTCGAGCCGTGCGGCGAACTCCCCGCGGTGTCGAGGACCTCCCTGCACCAGGGCGAGGTAGGCGCGTTCGGCCACTTCAGACAATCCGAGATCACGCAGTGCACCCACCACAGCTGTCTATCACGGATCTTGGGAGGGGCTGTTCAGCCTTTTCGGGCCGCAGCAGGTCCGATTGGTGATACGGGTGCCTCCGGCATGCTCGTCATCTTTCGGCGATCCGGGTGCAGGCGTCGATCGCGGCGCGGACGAACCACATACCCGGTGGGTGCCCCGGTGGGGCGTAGGTAGAGGATGGCAGAGTGATGGATCACCGCCCCTCGAGACCGTGAGAGTCACATGAGCATCCGCGTGTATCGCAACGCCGCCATCCACACGGGAGACAGCGGCAACCCCTTGGCCGAGGCCATGGCCGTGGACCGCGGTCGCCTGCTGGCCGTCGGCCGCGAGGCGGAGGTGCGGGCGGCCGCGGGCCACGGGGTGGAGCTGATCGACCTGGAGGGCGCCGCGGTGCTGCCCGGGCTCTACGACGCCCACATCCACACCGCGCAGTACGCGCAGAGCCTGGGCGCCGTGGACCTGCGCGAGGTGAGCTCCCTGGACGACGCCCTCGCCATGGTGGCCGCGCACGCGGCGCGGCTGCGGCCGGGAGCCTGGCTGTTCGGCGGACGCTGGAACAGCAACACCTGGGATCCGCCGGCGCAGCCGGACCGGTACGCGCTGGACTCGGTCTGTCCCGAACTGCCGGTCGCGTTGCCCAACGCGGACGGTCACACGGTGTGGGCCAACTCGGCGGCCCTGCGGCTGGCCGGCATCGACGCGAGCACGCCCGACCCGGTGGGCGGCGAGATCGTCAGGGACGCGAGCGGAGAGCCGACCGGCATCCTGCGCGAGGCGGCCTCGTACCCGCTGCGCGACCTGATGGTCTCCCCCGACCTGCGCGACCTGCTGCTCGCCGCGCAGGACGAGCTGCTCGCGCTCGGCCTGACCAGCGTGCACGACATCGACGGCGAGGACTGCCGGGCCGCCTACCTGGCGCTGCGCGACGCCGGCGAGCTGAAGCTACGCGTCCACAAGGCGATCCCGCTGGTCCACCTGGAGACGGCCATTGCCGAGGGCCGCCGCACCGGGCAGGGCGACGACTGGTTCCGCACCGGGCCCGTGAAGATCTTCAGTGACGGCGCGCTCGGCTCGCACACCTGCCACATGAGCAGGTCCTTCGCCGGCGAGCAGGGCAACGTGGGCATCGCCGTCACCCCGTACGAGGACCTGGTCAGGCTGTTCGCCAGGGCCGCGGGAGCTGGCATCGCGGTGGCCACGCACGCCATCGGCGACCAGGCCAACCGCCTGGTCATCGACGCCTACGAGGCGGTCGGCGGTACGCCAGGGCTGCGGCACCGCATCGAGCACGCGCAGCACCTGCGGCCCGCCGACCTGGCCAGGATGGCCAGGCTGGGCATCGTCGCGTCAATGCAGCCGGTGCACTGCACCAGCGACATCGATCTGGTCGACGCCCTGCTGGCCGGCCACGAGCTGGCCTCCTACGCGTGGCGCGGGATGCTGGACGCCGGCGTCGCGCTGGCCTTCGGTTCCGACGCCCCGGTCGAGCACCCCAACCCGTTCGCCGCGCTGTACGCCGCGGTGACCCGTGCCCGCCCCGACGGAACCCCGGCCGGTGGCTGGCAGCCTGAGCAGCGGCTGAGCATGGCCGAGGCTGTCACCGCCCACACCCTGGGCGCGGCCTACGCCGCCGGCGAGGAGGACCGCAAGGGCGTCCTCGCGCCCGGCAAGCTCGCCGACTTCATCGCGGTGGACACCGACCCCTATCAGGAGTCGCCGGACGCGGTGCTCCGCACCAAGGTCATGACGACCGTCGTCGGCGGCGAGATCCGCTGGCAGCAAACCTGAGGGGCACGGTCGCCACGCTCGCTGCCGGCGCGCTGCATCGGCTACCCATGGTCGCGGCGACCTCGACCCGCAGCGCCGCGCGCCCCTGCCGAGTCAGCCGCAGCCAGGTACAGGGGCGACGGGTCTCGACTCCGACCTACTGTTCCTGCTCGGATTCTGACCGGGCTACTCGGCCGGCGACCCGCCACAGGAACACCGCCAGCAGCAGCATCCACACGATGAACAGGCCGACACCGAAAAGGGAAGAGTTGCCTTCGACGGTCCGGCCGAGGACGCTGAAGATCGCGCCCAGGGCGAACACGCCAGCCGCGACGAGCCCGCCGACGCCGAACCACTTCGGCAGCAGCCCGGTGCGAAGTGCGCTGAGGGAAACCGTGGCGGTGAGCGCGCTGATGCTCCACACGATCGGGGTGCGTCCTTGTAGCTGGTTGAGAGCCAGCACTGCTGACAGGTCGCCCGCGTCGGCCGCGCCGACGAGGGCGGTCTCGGCGGCCTGGGACACGAACCCGAGCGTGACGAACACCGTGCCGCTGATCGCGATCGCGGTGGCAAGCGTGTCCTGGCCAGCCCTACGTATGACCGGGGCCAAGGCCGCGACGAACGCGATCGCCGCCAGCAACGCCGCGCCGACAGCGACCTCGCTGGCCACCAGTGCCGACCGGTGCGCCACGGTGAACGCGGCGACGGCGGCGGGAGTGTCCCCGTCCGGGCCGAGCCCTTGCAGCAGCCGATGGATCACGTAGAACACGTCGAAGGCGAGCGCCCCGAGGGCTGCCGTACGCAGCGCGCGAGTACCGGTGACACCGGTGGACATGCCGGACGAGGAAGCGAATGCGATGGACATGCCTGCGATGCTGCCGCAATCGGGCGCCGGGATCGTCCGCCGGGTTGAGACAGTCGCTCGCGCGGCTAATGCGGGCGGAGTAGGCGGCAGTAGTACCGGCGAGCGGTGGTTGCCTACCGGGGGCGGACGATGGCGGGCGTCCGGGTCGCGACGATCGGTGGCATGCCAGAAACGTCGCTGTCCCCACCCGCCGCAGACGCGGTCCTGGCCCCCGCGGCAGAGCACCTGCCGTTGCGCCGGGGCCCCCTGCTGGTCACGTCGCTGCTGGCCGTGACGGCCGGTGCCCTGATCTACCTCGCTCCGCTGGCCGCAGTGTGGCGCACCGCGTGGCCGTACGCGCTGCTGTTCGCCGCGCTGGGCACAGCACAGTTGGTTACGGTTGCCCGCGTGCTGGCCCGCCCGGCGTCTCGTCGGGTGGTGTTGGCTGCCGGCGCGGCGCTGGCCGTACTCGTCGTGTGGTTCCTGACCCGCCGCACGCCGCTCCTGCCTGGTCCCTCGCCGTGGATCCCGGCGGACTCGGTGATCGGGTTCGTCGACTACCTCTGCGCGGGGCTGCAGGTCATCGGCGTTGCGGGATTCGGCATCGGGTGGGTTCTGCGCGCGGTGGCCCGCTCCGGCGGCGCCGATGCGCAGGCTCGGCGCCGGCCGCGGCTGCGCCGGGTGGCGGGGGCGGTCGCTGTCACGCCGGTGACGCTGGTCGTGCTCCTGGCCACGTTCGTGGGATTCAGCGGGGCCAGCGACGGGTTGGCCGGAGCGGGGTTCCCCGGCGACACCGTGCCTCCCCGCCATTTGCCCGCCGGGAAGCGCAGCACAGTGGAGTACTGCCGGATCGACGGGGTCCCGCTGGCCATGGATATCTACACCCCACCGGCCGGTGCGGCGACGCCCGGCCGGGGCGCCCCGGTGGCGATCTACATCCACGGCGGTGGCCTGGTACTCGGCGACCGGAAACTCTCCGGGCTGGGCGCCTCGCTGTCCAACCATCAGGCTGCGTTGTTCACCCCGCTGCGGGAGCGGCTGAACGCCAACGGCTACCTCGTCGCCTCGATCGACTACCGGCTGACCCCCGCCGCCCCGTGGCCCGCCCCGCTCGATGATGCCAAGTGTGCGGTCCGGTTCCTCCGGGCCCACGCCACCGACCTCGGTATCGACCCATCCCGCATCGGTACGTGGGGTGCCAGTGGCGGTGGGTGGCTCTCGTCGATGCTGGGTCTGACCGGCCGGCAGGACGGGACCGGCCCGTACGCCGAGCAGTCCAGCGCGGTTCAGGCCGTGGTGGACATGTTCGGCCCCACCGACCTCAACGACTTCGCCGACGCGCCGCCGTTCATCCGGTTCCTGCTCTGGGCCGGGATCGGTACATCCACGGCTACCCGCCACTCGGCCAGCCCGATCAACTACGTCACTGGCAGTGCGCCGCCGTTCTTGATCCTGCACGGCGCGCAGGACGAGGACATCGCGCCGCGCCAGTCCGTCCGGTTCGCCGAGCGGCTGCGCACCGCCGGTGTGCCGGCGGAGTTCGTCGAGGTCGCCGGCACCGGGCACACCCTGGCCACCCCCGGGCAGCGACCGTCGACGCAGGAGGTGACCGACATGGTGGTCGATTTCTTCAGGGCGACGCTGCGATGACGCCCGTCCGGGGTGGGCGGGCGTCACCGCAGCGTGAACAGGGGTTTGCGATCCTCGTCGGCGGGATGGCCCATGGCGGATCGAGCGTGCGGGCGCATACGGTGAGCGCGTGTTGAGGGGCGGGGCGGTGCTGCGGCGGTGGATGGTGGACGCCGGAATCGCGCTCGCGGTGCTGGTTGCCGCCGAGATCGCGATAGCGACCGGCAACGAGGACGGCTCGGTCGACCGGGACTGGTTCGCGTACCTGCTCGGGGTGGCGATGGCGGTACCGCTGCTGCTGCGCCGGCGGTACCCGACCGCCGTGCTGTACGCGGTCTCCACGGTGCTGTTGCTGTTCTACGCCCTCAACTATCCGGGCTTCCCGCCGGCTCTGGTGCTCGCGGTACCGCTGTACGACGCGGCCCGCGCCGGGCGCCTGTGGTGGGCGGTGCCGGTACCGGTGTTCTTCCTGGCGGTCGGTGCCGTCGTGCTGATCGTGCACCGGGAGATGCCGCCGCTGGAACTGCTCGCCGCGTTCCTGCCGCAGGCCGCGACGGTGGCGGTGGCGGTGCTGCTCGCCGCGTTGATGCGCAGCCGGGCCGCGTACACCGCGGCGGTGCGGTACCGGCTGGAGCAGGCAGAACGGGAGCGCGAGTTGGAGGCGCGGCGCCTGGTCACCGAGGAACGGCTGCGGATCGCCCGTGACCTGCATGACACGGTGGGGCACGCGATCGCCACCATTACCGTCCAGTCCGCCGCCGCGCTGCGGCTGCTGGACGCAGAGCCGGAGCGGGCTCGGGAGGCGTTGGTGAGCATCCGGGGCACCGGCAAGGCAGCGCTGGCCGAGATGCGGGCCACCCTCGGTCAGCTGCGCTCCGACGGCAGGCCGGGCTCGGCGGGGCCGGACCTGCGCGGGCGCGGGCAAGCGGAGCGGGACACGGGACTGCACCGGCTGCCCGAGTTGCTGGCCGCGGTGCAGGCGGCGGGTTTGCCGGTCGAACTGACCAGCGAGCTGTCCGGCGAGCAGCTGCCCGCACCGCTGGACGAGGTGGCGTACCGGATCGTGCAGGAATCGCTGACCAACGTGCTGCGGCACGCCGGGGCGGCCGCTCGTGCCGAGGTGCTGCTGCGGGCCGTGCCGGACTCATTGTGGGTAGAGGTACGCGACGACGGGGTGGGCGCCGGTGCCGGCGGGACGCCGTTCGGCGGGCGGGGGCTGACCGGGATGCGGGAACGCGCCGAGGCACTGAGCGGCCGGTTCGAGGCCGGACCGCGGCCAGGCGGGGGTTTCCAGGTCCGGGCGATACTGCCCCGGATTACGCCGGAGCGGATGCCAACGGCCCGGGAGACGCTGGAAGGTGGGGCGCGGTGATCCGGGTGCTGCTCGTCGACGACCAGGCCCTGGTCCGGGCGGGGTTCCGGGCGCTGCTGGAGGGCGTGCCCGATATCGACGTGGTGGGCGAGGCCGGCAACGGCGGTACGGCGGTGGCGCTGGCCCGGGAGCTCCGCCCGGACGTGGTGCTCATGGACATCCGGATGCCCGATGTGGACGGGGTCACCGCGACCCGCCGGATCACCGGCGACGCGCAGCTGTCCGGCGTACGGGTGCTGGTGCTGACCACCTTCGCCGAGGAGGACGACGTGTTCGCCGCCCTCCGCTCCGGGGCCAGCGGCTTCCTGGTCAAGGACACCGACCCGGACGATCTGGTCCAGGCGGTACGCGTGGTTGCCCGCGGCGACGCGTTGCTGTCGCCCAGCGTCACCCGAGCGGTGATCAGACGCTCGGTCGGGGCGGATCAGCCGGCCGCCAGGCCGAGGCCGGCGCCACCGGAGTTGGCCCTGCTCACCGCCCGGGAACGGGAGGTGGTGCAACTCGTCGCGGCTGGCCTGAGCAACGACGACATCGCTACCCGCCTGGTGGTGAGCACGCTCACTGCCAAGACCCACGTCTCGCGGGCGATGGTCAAGGTCGGCGCGCGGGACCGGGCCCAACTGGTGGTCTTCGCCTACCAGAACGGCCTGGTCACCCCGGACGGATACGACGCTGGGAGGATGCCCCGGTAGCGGGCCGCCGGCAGCTTGCCGGACCAGCGAAGGCCTCTGGGAGTGTTCACCGAACGGATCCGAACGTGTGGTGGGCCCAATCGGCGAAGCTGGTCCAACCAACCTCGGGGTGGGCGGCATGCAGCGTGGCGATGTCGACCTGGTAGCCCGGCCCATTCAAGAACGCCCACATCGCGTGCATGTCCGGATTGCCGATCTCGGCCAGCGGCACCCTCTCGTGGTGCACTTCCCGTCCCAGCGCCGCGCTCAGCGCGGTCGCCATCTGGGCGGGGGTAGGGGCATCGCTGGCCAGCTCGATGCGCCGCCCGACATAGGGGGCGGGGTTGAGAAGTACCTGCGCGGCGAAGACGCCGAGGTCGGTGCGGGCAAGCTGCTGCAGCGGCCGATCCGCCGGCAGCGGCAGATCGAGCGTCCCACCGCGAATGCGATCCGCCCCGCCGAGGGCGTTGTCGAAGAAGTACGTCGGCCCCAAGATCGTGTAGGGGACGTCACCAGCCGCCAGCTCGGCTTCGACGCGCGCCTTGCTGTCGAAGTGCGGGACGCCGCTCCCCCGATCGGCGCCGGCCACCGAACTGAACACCAGATGCGGCAGCCGGGCTTCGTCGGCGGCTGCCAAGATCGCCCGCCCCTGGGCCACCTCGGCATCCACGCCCGCCTCGAATGGAGTCGTGAGCGCGAAGGTAGCCCCCGCGCCCGCCATCGCCGTGGCCAGCGAGCCGCGATCGTCCAGCGAACCCGCGACCACCTCGACACCCCGGTCGGCCAACCGGCGAGCCGCACCCCGCTTCGGGTCGCGCACCAATGCCCGCACCCGGGCGCCGCGGCCCAACAACGCCTCGGTGACGGCGCTGCCCTGACCGCCGGTCGCCGCAAGCACCAAGATCGGCGCATCGGCCATCACAGACACCTCTTCTCGGCGAGCAAACGGCGGCGACCGGTCGTCGCCGCGCACCACAATATCCGCGCGCCTCGGCCGTCACCCCACCCTTGCGCGCGTTCGCAGATCTGCTGTCGACCACCACCCCGGGGGCGCTCGGCTTCCTGAGCGCCGAGCCGGGCAGCTGCCATCAGCCGGCCCGGGGCTGTCCCGCAGGCAGTCGCCGGAGCAGGCACGGTGACGGTGTCAGGACCGCTTCGTCGTGAGGCCGGTGCACCGCTGTGCCGCAGCAATCTTGTCCTCGATCCGCTCGCGGGCCGCGCCGGACACGAGCACGGGCTGCCCGGTGCCCGACACCGTCGCTGGCAGGAACTCGGTGCGTGTCACCGCCCGCGCCCGCACGGTCAGCCGCAGGACCCCGGAGTCGGTGCTGTGCGACTCGCTGTACCAGAGGAAGTTGCCGAGCCCGTAGTGCACGTAGGTCTTACCGAGCCAACCGTCGGCGAGCAGGGTGTGCGCGTGGGTTCCGACCACGATGTCCGCTCCGGCGGCGGCCAACTGGCGGGCGAACGCCTTCATCTCCCCGGATGGGCAGGAGTTGCCCTCGACGCCCCAGTGCATGAAGACGATCACCAGGTCGGCCTGCTGGCGGGCTGCCTGCAGCGCGGCGGTGGCCCGGGCCTCGTCGAACGCCATCGCGATTCCCGGCCGGGTTTCCGTCGCTTTCCACTGCGCGGCCAGGTCGTGCACCTGCGACATCCCCAGCACCGCGATCCGCACGCCCTTCACGGTGCTCAGCCATGGTGCGTACGCCGCGTCGACGTCGCGCCCCGCGCCGAACACCGGGAAGTCCGCGTCCGCCGCCGCGTCGAGGGTGTCGAGCAGCCCCACCTGGCCGTAGTCGAGGGTGTGGTTGTTGGCGATCGAAGCCGCGTCGATCCCGGCCGCGCGGAGCGCCGAGTACGCGGTCTCCGGCGAGCGGAATTGATAGCGTTTGGGCTGCGGCGTACCGCGGTTCGTCACCGCCGTCTCGAGGTTGACCAAGGTGAGGTCGGCGTCGCGTAGCACCGCGGAGATGCGACCGAATGCCGTCTGCGGGTCGTCGAGCAGACGCAGCGTACGGCCCGTGAAGTGGACGTCGCCCGCGAAAGCCAGCCGCAGCTCGACCGGCGGGGCCACGCCCGGCTCGGTGCCACTCGGCGATGCCGTGGCGTTCGACGTCGTGGCGGCTGGGGGCTTCCACTCGGCCGCTGGGCGGCCTTCGGCGGCGCACCCGGCCAATGCTGCCCCGACCACGACGGCCGCCACCGCCACCCGCACCTTGCTGATCACCCGCTCAGGATAGTGGGGCCGAGGAAGGCCACACCGGAGAACAGCTGCGTCTCAGGGCAACCTCCGCTACGGCGCGACCGGGTAGACCTCCATCTCATAGAGCGAATAGCCGTATCCCGTGCCGCGCTGAACGCCCTGCATCCGGACGAACTTCGCCGCCGGCGCATCGAAGCGCAGGGTATCTGTCCCACCGTCGCCCGCGGTCACGGCCGCCGCGGTCGTCCAGGTCGTGCCGTCGGCAGAGGTCTCGATCCGGTACGCCCGGCCGTAGGCAGTCTCCCAGCGCAGCACGACCTTGCCGACCCGCTGCGGCTGCGCGAGTTCCACCTGCAGCCACTCGTTGTCGGTGTGGTTGGACGACCAGCGGGTCGTGAGATCACCGTCGACTCCGTGATCGGGGGTGAACTGTGGGAGGTTCTGTTCGGTGGTTGACGCCGAGGCGGTGCCACCGTTCGTGGCCAGCGCGGCGTTGGTGTCACTGGTCTTCGGATAGACGTGGACCGTCAGCACCGTGCTGACCGGATCACCGCTCGCTGGGCGGAAGGTCACCCGAACGTCGTACGTCCCCGTCGGTGTGCCAGCCGGAACGGTTACGGCCACGGGGACGGCCGTGTCCTGGCCACGGAAGATCGTGGTCGGCTGGCTGGCCGGTTGCGCGGAGATTCCCGCCGGTGCGGTGACGGTCAGGGTGCCGGTGAGGTCCGCAACGCGGGCCGGCACAAGGTGTGTTGTCGTCCTCGCGGGCTGGCCGCCCGCCTCGACGTCAACCATCGCCGGGTCGAGGGAGAGATCAGCGACCGGAGTGTCGGCAAACCACGGAATCAGCTCGTTGATCCGCGGTGCGGCGGAGGCGTCCTGCCAGGCGAGCCGGATCGCGTCGGTCTTCACGCCCGCCGCGTCGAGCTGCGTGTAGCCGCCGGACAGGACGCCGATGGTGGTCCAGGTGCCGTCGGCGGAGCGCACCTGGACCGCAGCTGTCGCCGGGGTGCCGGACTGGAGGACCACCACCTGGTCGACGGGACGGGCCGGCGAGATGCTGACCTGGAGGAACTCGCCGGGCTGCGGTACCCGGTCCGCGACGTACGGGGTATCGACGTCACCATCGACGGCCTTCGCCAGGCTGGATCCGGTGGCTGGCGGCGGGGTGCCGGTCGCCGTCAGCTTGGTGCCGCCAACCACGGCGACCTCGAACTCCCGGACCACCACCCAGGTGCTCTGTGCCGCCGTCGCGCGCATCCGAACGTACCTGGCCTTGGTCCCTGGGGGGACGCTGGCGTGAATCTCCGGCTGGTCTCGGTAGGTGCCGATGGTGGTCCAGGTGGATCCGTCGGTGGAGAACTCCAGCGTGCCCTGGCGGATGTAGTCCGTCGGGCTGGTGGGCTTGCTCATGTAGAGGTCGATCGTGCTGATCTGCTGAACCGACCCGAGGTCGACTCCCACGTAGGCGCCGGAGTCCGCGGCCCGGTCGCTCCAGTAGAACGTGGTGAGGTCCCCGTCGACCATGTTGGCCGGCGAGTTGGCCTGCCACTGCCCCATCGAGGTCGTGCCCCTCGCCCTTCCGCCGGTCGTCCCGAGCCAGCGGTCACTTGCTGACGTGGCCCGTTCGAGGAACGAAGGCATCACTCCCGGCGCAACGCTCTGGCTGATCGCATCGGCCTGGGCCCGCGCCGTGTTGAACGCCTGGCGCTCGGCCCACGCCGCGCTGCCGTCGCCTGCCCGCTGTGCCAGCAGCATCCGCACGGCGTGCTGGCCCGCCTGACCGTAGCGGCCGAGCTTGTCCAGCCACGGCTTGACCTCGTCCAGGAACGCCTGGTTTCGCAGCCCGGTACGGAGCGCGGCCGGGCTGCCCGCCATCTGGCCGAAGTAGTCCTCGAGCCCGGCTGCCGCGCTCTTGAGTCCTTCGCCGCGCTCATAGGCCGACCAGAACGCGTCGATCATCGGTTTGAGGGTCGGCGACTCGACCGGATCGATGTTGGAGGAGTAGTTGTTCTCGGCGAAGACCTTCAGCGCCGGCCATGCCGGACCACCGACGTCCTGCAGCGCCGCCTCCCACGCCCGCGCCGCGTCGTACGCCTCTGGATTCCAGAGGAAGGCACCGGAAGTGAACTCCGCGATCTTCGACGCCTCGGCCTGAACCATCGGGTTGGCCGTCACACCGACGAGATGCTGCCCGATGCCAGGCTCGCGCCCGACGTACGGGCCGAGCAGCAGCCGGTTGGTCACGTAGTCGTTGACCGGGTAGTTGTCCCACACCAGGATGTCGTGGTCGAAGACCTCGCGCGCGCTCTTGGCCTGGGCGGTGGTGATGACCGGAGCCACCACCCCTACACCGGTCCACTCGACGATCACCGCCGGGTCGAGCTTGGTACGGAGGGCGGTCTTGTAGGGGGAGTCGCTGACGTCGTAGTACTCCGTCGGCACCATCTGCAGCCTCTCGACGCCCGGGTGGGTGGCGATGAACTCGTGCTGCACCCGGTTGAGAAGGAACGCCTGTGCCGCGCCCGCCGCGCCGCCGCCCGTGCCGAACTTGGCCGCATCCTCGGCGCAGTTCCACGTCGTGTAGCTGATGTCGTCCAACGGAATCGCGAACGAACGCACTCCGATGTTCCACAGCGACTGGAACTTGTCCACCAGTGCTCGCTTGTCGCTGTCAGAGCTGTAACAAACGGACAGACCCGGCGAGAGCGCATAGGTGAACTCGACGTGGTTGCTCGTCGCCGTCGCCACGAGTTCCTGAATCGGGCCTAGCTTGTCCGGCGGGTACGCCTGGCGCCACTGTTCCCGCAGGTAGGGGTCGTCCTTCGGGGAGTAGACGTAGATGTTCTGCTTGGTACGGCCGTAGAACTCCAGTTGGCTCAGCCGGTCCTGCTGCGACCACGGCTGCCCGTAGAAACCCTCGATCACCCCGCGCAGCGGCATGGCCGGCCAGTCTCGGATGGCAACGGCAGGAAACACGTCCCGGCCGGAGTGCGGCACGAGGAGCTGGCGCAGGGTCTGCGCGGCGTAGAACGTACCGGTCGGGTCGGCTCCGTCCAGGACCACCCTCGCGTTACCGTCGCTACCCTTGCCGATGCCCAGGACATAGCCGTCGCGGGGCAGCCCGGTGGCGTCGTCGGCAATGCCGATCTCGTGGAGGGCCCCGTCGGAGGCCGAGTTCTCGCTCGGCCCGCCGATGTAGAGGGTGATCCCGGCGTCCGGTGCCGGATCCTTGTCGGACACGGTCCTCACCTTCGTGACACCCGCCTCGGCCAGCACTCGGTTGACCACGGCGACCGCCGACCGATCGGTCTTCGCACCCGTCACGAGCGCAGCGTTGGGCGTGACCGGAACCAGGTTCTTCTTGTCCTCGACGGACTGGGGCGGCGGCCAGATCGCCGGCAGTGGGACTGCCGCTGCGGCTGCCGGAGCCGCAGTTGCGCCAGAGATGGGCATTGTGGTCGCAACCGCGACGCTCGCAGCGGCTAAGAGCGCGCCGAGCCGTGCGGGCATTCCCCTCCGTCGCGCGCCCACCCGGACTGTGACGGCGGGCCATCCTGATTGGAGCGTTCGTCTGCTAGGCATGTGTCTCCTCTCGAAGACGGCACGCCAGCCTTCGCGCTGACGACCGTTAGTGCGCGACTCCCCGGCTATCTGCGCACATTCACACAAGGTCCAGGATGTGTCAAGAGGCGCTCACTGTGCGTGACAGCCCCGCGCGGGGCCGCCCGCGGAGTCGCACCGCGTCAAGGCCTGGGAACGCGGCCCTTTGTGGACTCTTCGAAGCCGGCGAATGGGTTCACCGACTTCGCCGGATCGCTACGCGCCCAGCCTGACCGTCTCACCGGGGTCGGCGCGACGACGTCCAGCCTTGCCGTTGCAGCCGTTCAATGCCGTCCAGCAGCAGGTCCAGCGCGAACTCGAACTCGAACTGGTCGTCGCAGCCCTGCCCCACGACCGAGGCGTTGTCGTGGGACGCCGCTGTGGCGATCTCCGCGAGGTGCGGGAACCGGGCCGCGACCTCCGGTGGTAGCGCCGCCGGCGGGTCCGGGTTGGCCGTACCGGACCGGCCGGCGCGCCGGGAGGCGTCGAACAACTCCTGGCTGAAGCCCAGAATCCGGCTGCCCATCGCGTGCATCACGTGGTGGGCGAGGTCGGCGGAGAACCCGCCGGCCCGGAACGTCCCGACCATCGAGTCGAGGTAGGCGAGGATGGCCGGCGTCGCCATGTTCCGCGATTCGATCGCGAGCGGCGCCCAGGGGTGGCGCTGCAGCACCTGCCGTGCCGAGAGGATGCGCCGGCGGACCATGTGCTTCCAGTCGGCGCCGGGCATCAGCGGGTCGATCTCGCCGACGACCACGTCGATCATGCCGTCGAGCAGCTCGTCTTTGTTGGCCACGTGCTTGTAGAGGGCCATCGGCACGACGCCCAGATCCTGGGCGAGGTTGCGCATGCTGAGGGACTCGATCCCGGCCCCGTCCGCGAGCGCGACGGCGGCGCGCAGGATCCGATCCCTGCTCAGCGGCGTCCGGCGCAGCGTTTCAGCCTGCTCAACCATCTCGGTCCTCGTCTTCCGGCGACGGTTGAACCTTAACCGCCTTGACAGGTGTACGGCGTACACCTAGCCTGCTGCTATGAGGTGTACGCCGTACACCTGAGGGAGGGGAAATGAAAGCGATCGTCCAGGACCGATACGGCCCGCCGGAGACCCTCAGGCTCGCGGACGTCGACGCGCCGGTGCCCGCCGCCGACGAGGTGCTCGTACGGGTCGAGGCCGCCGCGCTCAACGCGTACGACTGGCATGCCATGCGTGGCGATCCACGGATGGCACGGTTGGCCATGGGCCGGTCAAGGCCCCGAGCACGCATCCGGGGCCGCGACTTCGCCGGCCGGGTCGAGGCCGTTGGCACCCACGTTCGACAGGTGCGCCCGGGCGACACCGTCTTCGGCGACCTCGGCGAAGCCAACGGCGCGTTCGCCGAGTACGTGTGCGTGCCCGAGAACCTCGTCGCGCCGAAGCCGGCGAACCTGACGCCGCAGCAGGCGGCCGCCCTGCCGCTGGCGGGTATCACCGCGCTCATGGGACTGTGCGACGTCGCGCAGGTCGAGCCCGGCCACCGCGTCCTCATCAACGGCGCCTCCGGCGGCGTCGGCACCCTGGCCGTCCAACTGGCCAAGGTGCTCGGCGCGACCGTGACCGGGGTGTGCAGCACCCGCAACGTCGACCTGGTCCGCTCTCTCGGCGCCGACCACGTCGTCGACTACACCCGCGACGACTTCACCCACGACACGCGCCGCCACGAGGTCGTGTTCGACCTGGTCGGCAACCGCTCACTCACCGCGCTTCGGCGGGCGCTGACCCCAACCGGGACGCTGGTGCTCTCCGGCGGCGGCGTGTACCGCGGCGGCAGTCTCATCGGACCGGTCTGGCTCATCACGCGCGGACGACTGCTGGCACCCTTCGTTCGGCACCGCATCGTCACACTCACCACGGCACCCAGCCGGCAACACCTCGACACGCTCCGGGCCCACGCCGAGGCCGGCCGCCTCACCCCGGTCATCGACCGGACCTATCCGCTCCACGAGGTGCCCCAAGCCATCCGGTACCTCGAAGGTGAACACGCGCGAGCGAAGGTCGTCATCACCATCTGACCTGCCAACCACCACCCCGACGATGAAAGTCACGTTAGTCGAATATTGGGGTAACCCGATCGAGAGGATACGGACCATGCACGACCTTTCTCGTCGCGAACTGCTCAAGACGACGGCGGCCGTGGGCGCCGGTGCGGTCGTTGGCGCCGGCGGGGTCGGCTACCCGGGCGTTGCAGCCGGAGGCACCCCGGGCTTTGCGGCCGACGGCTCGGGCTCGTCCTACAGCGCGAAATCCCCGCCGGCGAAGCTGACCGGCCGCATCGTCCGTCCACAGGACCCGGGGTACGCGAGTGCGAGCCTCGGCTGGGACGAACTCTTCGTTCACTATCCGCTGGTCATCGTCTTCGCCCAGCAGACCCAGGACGTGGTCAACGCCCTCACGTGGGCGCGGCAGAACGACGTCGCGCTGCGGGTGCGGAGCGGTCGCCACAGCCTCGAGGGCTGGTCGAACGTAGACAACGGCATCGTGATCGACGTCAGCGAGCTGAAATCGGCCCGGATCGACCCTGCCACTCGCACCGCAACAGTCGGTGCTGGGCTCAGCCAGTTGGAGGCGGTGACCACCCTCGGGAACCAGGACTTCGCGGTGACGACTGGAACGGAGGGAAGCGTCGGCTTGTCCGGTGCCACCCTCGGCGGCGGCTTCGGCTTCCTCACCCGCTACCTCGGCATGGCCTGCGACAACCTGATACGGGCGGAGATTGTCGTCCCATGGGGGGCCGACGGCGCCAGGGCGATCGAGGTAGACCTGAAGAACCACTCGGACCTGCTCTGGGCGCTGCGCGGAGCGGGAAACGGCAACTTCGGGATCGTCACCTCACTCACCTACAGGGTGACTCCACTCAAGAGTGTGGCCTACCTGCAAGCGACCTGGGAAGGCCTCAACGACCTGCACGGGGTCTTCGACACCTGGCAGCGCACGGCACCGTTCGCCGACAACCGCCTCGGCACCCAGCTCGAGATCCACAAACCCCAGATCCTGCTGTTCGGCGTTCTCGCGGACGGATCGGAGGCACAGGTAAAGCAGCTGCTGGCCCCGATCCTGTCGCTTGGCAACCCCAATGTCACCGTGCAGACCGGGCGCTGGGGCGACATATATGCCGGATTCCAGATACCGACCGAGAACGAGCCCGCCGACTGGAAGTTCTTCTCGCAGTTCACCAGCAAGCCGTTCCCGAGCAAGGCGATCAGCGTGATCCGCGCATTCATGGAAGACGCCCCCACGGACGACAGCAACTTCTTCACCCAGGCCTTCGGCACCGGGGCTCAAACGAGCGAACCCCGCGGCGGCTCGGCGTTCCCACATCGCAACGCGCTCTTCTATTCCGAGCCCGGCGCCGGCTGGGGCACTCGCGGAGTGCCAAACAGTGGCGACGCCATCACGCCGATCGCCCAGGCCTGGATCGCCGAGTTCAGTCAGGCACTACGGCCCTACGTGAACGGCGCCTACGTCAACGTCCCGAACATCGGAATGGCGGACTGGGAAACGGCCTACTGGGGATCCAAGTTCAACCGGCTGCGCAAGATCAAAGCGAAGTACGACCCCCACAACGTCTTCCAGTACGAGCAGAGCATCCCACCCGCGTCATACTGACCGGCAGGCGTTTCATTGCTCGCAGCCGCCAGCTCAAGTGTTTCGGCATCGACCTCTGCCCCAATGTCGCACAGCAGACGCGGCATTGGGGGCAGAGGTCGATTTCGATGCTGACTGGACTTGACGGTATCAAGCCGGTATCAGGGTTGTGCGGGCTCTCGCGGGCAAGCGCCGCCAGCACGCCGATCCGAGCACCCCGAACGGCGGGGTAGGCCTTGCCGACCTACCCGCAAATGCCTCGGTCGCGATCACCCCCCCGTCGCCTACACATCCCCTCTGCAGCTCGGTTGTTGCGGCGCAGGTGTCCCCGTCGATGTCTTGTACGACAGACAGCCGGCACCGGCACGGGCGCAGGCATGATCAGACCTGCAGAGGAGTCTCGATGGGTATTCGTCGACCGCTCGCGGTCGGGGCGGCACTCGCCCTGGTTCTCACACTCAGTCCTGCTGTCGCCTCGGCCGTCGTTGACGTCGGCTCGCCAGGCGTCGGCAGGCTTGATGTCCGGCGTGCCGGCCAGTCCGTGCGGCCCACGGACGGGCAGGCCGCTGCGGCGCGCGAGTTGGTCGCCGCCGCGGGCGCCGGTACGCGGATCAGCTGGGACGGGCGGTTCGGCACGCCTCGGACCATCCGCAAGGATGGCGGCTGGCTCACCGGGCCCAGGTCGGGTGATCCCGCCTCGGTGGCCCGGTCGTTCATCGACGCCAACCGTGACGCGTTCGGCCTCACGGCGGCGGACGTCGCGTCGCTCGCTGTCGTACGCGACCACGAACTCGTCGGTACCGGCACGCACGTGGTGAACTTCGCACAGACGTACGCGGGCCTGCCGGCGGTGCGCGGTGGCCACCTCGGCGTGGCGGTGACCAGCGACGGCAAGGTTCTCTCCTACGCCGGCAATTCCGCCCGTAGCGGCGCGCTGCTGGCCGCGCACAAGCTCTCCGCCGCCAAGGTGCTGGAGGGCGTGGCCGGCAAGCTCGCCCCCGCGGTGTCCTTCACGGCTGTGCCGGCCGGTGACCGCGCCGGCTTCCAGGTGTTCGCCAAGGGGCCGTTCGCCGGGGAGTCCTACGTGCAGAAGGCGGCGTTCCCGACCCGGGACGGCGCCCGGCCCGCCTACCGGGTGCTGTTCATCAAGGCCCTCGACCAGGCGTGGGACACCGTCGTCGACGCGGCGACCGGGGAAACGGTGTACCAGGCGTCCCTGGTAGCGCACGACGCCGAAGGCACCGTGTACGAGAACTACCCGGGAGCCCCGGCCGGCGGCGCCCCGGTGGTCAAATCATTCGGGCCGACCGCCCAGTCTCCCTCGGGTTACGTCGACCCGACCGGGCTGGCGGGCCTGGCGGGCCCGACGACGCTCGGCAACAACGCCAACACCTACGCCAACTACTCGAACTTCCTGGTCCCCGCCGACCAGGGGCCGCGGCCGGTGAGCCTCACCGGGCAGTTCAACTACGCGTACACCGCGAACTGGGCCCGCAGCAAGGGCCAGTCCGTGCCGCCGGCCTACGTCCAGGATCTCGATCCGGCGGCGACCAACCTGTTCTGGCACCACAACCGCATCCACGACGAGCTTCGGGCGCTGGGCTTCACCGAGTCCGCCGGCAATTTCCAGGTCAACAACGGCGGCAACGGCGGGCAGGGTGGCGACCCCGTGCTGGGTCTGGTCCACGCCGGGGCGGCCACTGGCGGCGCACCCACCTACACCGGCCGGGACAACGCCTACATGCTCACCCTCCCCGACGGCATCCCCGCCTGGAGCGGCATGTTCCTGTGGGAGCCGGTCAACGACACCTTCGAAGGGCCGTACTCCGACGGCAACTTCGACGCCTCCGTCATCGAGCACGAATACGCGCACGGGCTGTCCAACCGGTACGTCAGCGGCGAGGACAACGCCCTCAACACCCACCAGTCCGGCTCGATGGGTGAGGGCTGGGGCGACTGGTACGCCCTGAACTACCTCTACGGCAACCAGTTCGCCACCACCGCCGTGGTCGGCCAGCACGCCACCGGCAACACCGAACGCGGCATCCGCAACTGGAGCTACGACCAGAACCCCACCGGATACGGCGACGTCGGATACGACCTCGGCGGCCCCGAGGTCCACTCGGACGGGGAGATCTGGACCACCATCCTGTGGGACATGCGCAAGGCACTCGTCGCCCGGTACGGGGAGGCCACGGGTGGTGAGATCGCCGCACGGCTGATCACCGACGCGATGCCGGTGTCCCCGGCCGACCCGTCGTTCATCGACATGCGCGACGCCATCCGCACCGCCCTGGACAACCGCTACCACAGCCGCTCCGACTACGCCGCCCTCGTGGACGTCGTCTACGGCGCCTTCGCCAAGCGCGGCCTGGGCCTGCATGCCGTCAGCGACGGCGGCGACGACACCGACCCCACCCCCTCCTACGAGCACCCGAACCCGGCCCGCAACGGCACCCTGACCGGCACCGTCGTCAACGCGGCCACCGGCAAACCCATCCCCGGTGCCCGCATCATGCTCGGCGTGTTCGAAGCCAGGGTCACGCCCCTGCGCACCTCGTCCGCCGACGGCGGTTTCTCCGCGCCGGTCACGGCCGCCACCTACTCGGTGACGATCGCGGCCGAGGGCTTCGGCGCCCGGACCTTCCCGAACATCAAGGTCACCGCCGGCAGGACCTCGGCGTTGCGGTTCGCCCTGACGCCCAACCTGGCCTCCGCGGCCAACGGCGCCACCATCGTCTCCGCCACCACGACCGGCGCCGCCCGCCTGATCGACGACACCGAGGCCAGCACCTGGAAGACCACCCCGGGAACCGGGAACGCCGTGATCAAACTGGCCGCCCCGGCCCAGATCTCGTCGATCCAGGTCAGCGCCTTCGCCACCGCCCGATTCGAGGGACTGCGCGGGTTCACCCTGCAGACCTCGACCGACGGGACGAACTGGCAGACCGCTCTGACCAAGGCGGACGCCTTCACCTACCAGGCGCCTCGGCCGACCGCGCCCGACCTGCACTACAAGCAGTTCACCCTGCCGAAGCCGGTACAGGCGCAGTACGTGCGATTCTGGGCCGACACCGCGCTCGGCGAGACCAAGACGGACGTGCAGACCGCCGAGCTGCAGGTCTTCTCCCCCACCGCCACCGGAGTCGAGCCCCTGCCCCCATCACCGCCGGACGCGCCGGTGACCGACACCGGCGTCATCGCCACCGGAAACCCGTCCACCGGGACGGCCGACGACGCCACCGGCGTCACCGCCACGGCGTTCAAGACGACCTGTGCCGTGCCGGAGGCGCCGGCGCAGGGCGCGGACGGCTGGGTCACGCAGCTGCCGGACAGCTTCGGCGACGGCGCCCACGAGGCGCACGTGCAGAGCGAAAGCATTGCCCCGTACGACTTCGACCTGTACTTCTACGACGAGTCATGCACCCTGCTCGGCGCGGCGGCCTCCTCGGCCGCGGACGAGTCCGGCACGCTCCCCAGCGGAACCCGCTACATCCTCACCCAGCTGTGGCTGGGCGCCGCGGTCCCGTTCACCCTCACCGCGACCGACACCAAGTGACCTGACCACACCTTCCTTCGAGCCCGAGGCGGGGTGGTGTGCGCCGGCAGCCCGGCCACACCACCCCGCAGCCGCCAGCGGTTAGCCAGGTCGGCGGCGAAGGCCGCTATGCGGTCGTTGCGCGCTGTCGCACTGGCAGCCTCGAGCACGAAGAACAGGATGTACCCCGTGGGGGAGGTCACGAGGTCGGGGAACGCATCGCGGGCACCGGGTGCGGGAGGTGGTTCGCTCACGACGCGGTCTGGATGGCGACCGGGCGACGGCTGGCGGGTGTATTCGCGGGGGCCTGCTGTTCGTGCTGCCGCCCGGATTCTGGATGACCCGCCTGCTCACCGAGAGCGGGATGGCGGCCGGCGCTCGCCGTCAGCTTGGCGCGCACGCCCGACGTGGCCTCGCCCGAGCTCCGCGCAGGGGCCGAAGGCGATGGTCGCCGCGCCTGCGTTCCGCCTGGCCCGCCGCCGGTATGACGACGCGATGCTCCGCGACACGGCCCGCTACCCGCCCCCGAAACCGTTCCCGCCCCGGACGCGGCTCGACAACCACAGAGGCAAACCCCTGGCTCAGCGGTTGTCGCCGCTGCCACCCAGCACGCCACGGCCCTGGCGGCTGGCCAGCTTGGCCAGGTTGGTCGCCGCGATGTCATCCAGCGACAGGTCGAGGTAGTCGGCGAGCACGGCCACGTACCAGAGCACGTCACCGAGTTCCTTGGCGATGTCGGCCCGGTCGATCCGCGATTCGTCGCTGTCGAGGTCTCGGACCCACTTCTTGAACTTCTCGGCGATCTCACCCGATTCGCCGACCAGCCCGAGCACCAGGTGGAGCAGCTCGTTCCTCCGGTCACGTGAAGCGGCAGTACGGAGGGCGCCGCGCTGATACTCGTCCAGGTCCATGACGGACCAGTATGTCGAACCCCCTCACCAACCGGACCACCGGCGCCGTTTCCGGGCGCGTTGACGGGGGAATTAGCAGACACTTAGACTTCCGTCGATTTGTTGCCTGCAACATTGTCCGGGTTTCTGCGCGGGCGGCGCTGCTCGTCGCCTGCGGCCCTATCGCGCAGCCACCCACGTGCCTGGAAGGGGCTGTCCATGTTGCGCATCCGTGCTTTTTGGCGAGGCTCGCGCCGCTTGCCACAAAAGGACGTCACGGTGGCTTCCCTCGTCGCCCTGCTCGCCGCGATGGTCGTCGTCGAGGTGGGCGCGAGCACCCCGGCGCTCGCGAACACGAGTCAGTTCAAGGGGGTCAACTGGGCCGACCCCAGGGACAACTACGCCGAGGACCCGATCGTCCTCTCGGGCGTGTCGGCAACCGACGACTATGCCACCACGTACACCAAGGCCACCTCGATCATCGGAGCGTTCGAGACCAACCTCGGCGCGAACACCGTGCGGCTGCCGATCAACCCGTACACCGTCAACGGGCCTCGCTGGGCTCCGTACACGGGTGCCATCGATGCCGCCGTCGCCAAGGGCTTCAAGGTCATCCTCAGCTACTGGGAGGGTTCCGCCCACAAGGACGGGCTGATCGACAACACCACCGCCTTCTGGAACATGTGGACCACGGTCGTCAACAAGTACGCCGGCAACGGCCTGGTCTACTTCGAGCCGATGAACGAGCCCCACGGGTACACCCAGAGCGGCTGGGCGAACGTCGCCGCCTCGTGGATCAGCACCTACCCGTCGGTGCCGAAGAACCGGATCTTCGTCAGCGGCACCGGGTACAACGACAACGTCACCAGCGTGTGCGCCGACAGCCGGTTGTCCGGAACCTTCCTTTCGCTGCACTTCTACGGGTTCTGGAACCCGACCGAGGCCAGCTACGCGGCCTGGGCCACCGACTTCCGGAACCGGATCGGTTCGTGCGCCTCCCGCACGGTTCTGGACGAGTGGGGTGCGCCCATGACGAGCGGGCTGAACTACAACGGCCCGGACAACGGCAACGCCTACATCGCCTACATCCAGGCTGTCAGCGACAACCTTCGCTTGCTGGGCATGGGCTCGGTCTACTGGCCGGGTTTGCGCGCCAACGACGGCTACAGCATGACCAGGCTCGGCCCCAATTACACCCTCATCAACAACAACGCCTCCGGGGTCAACCGGCTGCAGTGGTCGTGGGGCGGCGGCGGAACCTTCAACGCCCCCATCCGCGGTGTCGCCTCCAACCGCTGCCTCGACGTGCCCAACTCCTCGACCACCTGGGGCACGAAGCTGTTCATCTACGACTGCAAGAGCAGCGCCAACCAGTTGTGGCTGCAGACTCCGTCGAAGACCCTGGTGGTGTACGGGAAGCTGTGCCTGGACGTCACTGGCGCCAGTACCACCGCTGGCGCGCAGGTCCAGGTCTGGGACTGCAATGGAATGCCGAACCAGCAGTGGAACATCAACAGCAACGGCACGATCACCAGCGTGCAGACCGGCTACTGCCTCGATGTGAACGGCGGCGGCACGGCCAACGGCACGAATGTCATCGTGTGGTACTGCAACGGCGGCGCGAACCAGCAGTGGAAACGCTCATGAGAACCCGGGGCAGGTAGCCCCGACCCGCAACGGCCGCGCCTGGTGGGGTCGCTACGGCGATCCCACCAGCTGGCGGTTCGGCACTTGCGCTGCAGCCGATGTCGGTAAGTATCGGAGTTCGGCCCGCTCCCTCGGTGCCGTGACTCCTCACAGCACCGAGGGAGCGCACGTGATGCGGCGGGAGCGGACCCGACACTGGGTTGCCCGTCCCCCGCCGACGACCGGCGGGTTCAGTGGCAGACGGACGTGAGGCGCTCGTCGTCCTTCGGCTCACCGCCCGGAGCCGTGCTGAAGACATGGCAGCCGCTCGCGACGCCGTCGACGCGTAGGTACCCGCGCTCGCGTACCGTGGGCCACGCGCGGCCGTCGACGTAGACGACGCCTGTGGCCGCGTCCCCGGCCGGGACGAAGACCGACGCGACGGTGTTGCCGGGCACGTATGCGCCGACGTCCGTGCGGCCGTCATGGGTGTGGAAGGCCGCGCCGATCCGGCCCTTCAGCGTGGGCAGTGTGACGCTCGCCCAGGTGACCGTCTGCGGTTGGGGACGCAGGTCGAACGTTGCGTAGCCGGGTGTGGTCGGCCGGAGGCCGAACATGCCCTGCGGGATGTTGTACGCCGGCGACGCGGCCCACGGGTGGGAGTAGGTCATGTTCGACTTCAGGGAGGCGTCCCACGCCTCCGCCGTGGCCCCCGCTCCATTGGCGATCATGTTGAGCCAGCTGCGGCGGCCGCTGCTGGTGAGCAGCTGGTAGGCCAGGTCGGAGCGGTCGCCGTTGTAGAGCGACTCGATGAGGAACGCGGCGCAGTACACGCTGCACTGCATGCCGCGCGAGCCGATGTAGTCGGCGGCGCGGGCCGCCTGATCGGCGTCGGGGACGCCGAACGCGCTGGCGAACACGCTGGCGTGGACCGCCCAGTGCTCGACCGGAGTGCGGTCGGCGTTCCGGCCGTCCCGGTAGGCGCCCTTCGCGTCGTCCCACAACAGCTCGTTCATCGCGGAGCGGATCCGCTCCCCCGTGGCGGTGAAGGAGGCCGCGTCGTCGTCGCGGCCCAGCGCCTTCGCGATTTCCGCCATGTCCAGGAAGCTGCGGTAGCCGATGGCGTTGATGACGGTGTTGTAGGGCCGGAAGACGAAGCCGTCCCGCTCCGACGCCGGCCAGTCGACGATGTCGCAGTCGGTCCGGCTGCCGCAGCCATCGGATCCGGTGTTCTTGCGGATCAGGCCCGTGCTCTCCTCGATCCACTGGTCGGGCAGCTTCTCCCGTAGCTGGTCGTAGCTGCGCTCCAGTTGCGCCACGTCGCCGGTCTGCTGATAGCTGTCGTGCATCGCCAGGATCGTGTACATCGGCCACTCCGTGGGCCAGGTGCGCCGGGTGAGCAGGTAGTCGATGGAGTAGTTGCCGAGGGACGGGTCCGCGGAGGTGAAGAAGTTGGCCATCATCTGCAGGTAGCTGTCGGCCTCGTACGGCTCGCGCTCCCGCGTCCAGGAGTCGACGTACAGGTTGTGGTTGGTCGCCTCGACGGTGTTGCGCGACAGGCGCCAGACCTTGTCGAGGGCGTCGTCGGAGGAGTCGAAGACGGCACTGCCGACGTCGAACGGGTAGACCTGCGCGAGGGCCGGGAAGTCCTCGGCTCCCAGACCGGCCGGCGCGCCGATCACCTCGAGGTAGCGGAAGACCCGCATGCCCCAGGTCTCGACGTGCTGCGGCCCGTCGACGAGGGTCCAGCGGTCCTGGTACTGGTTGCCGGTCCGCATGTTGTGGCGAACGGTCTGCGGCGCGGAGAGTTCCTCGCCGAAGCGCAGCTCGAGGACCTGGCCGCTGTTGCCGTCCAGGTCGAGGCTCACGCCGCCGAGCCAGGTCCGGCCGTAGTCCACGAAGTAGTGGCCCGGCTCCTTCTCGACGACCTCGACCGGGTGCTCCAGCCGCTGCCGGACCTTGTCCGTCGGGGTGGCGACCAGCTTGGTGTACGGCGCCTTCGCCGCCGCCGGCTGCCACGCGGAGTCGTCGAAGCCGGGCTCGTCGAAGCCGGTCGGGTACGCCGCCACCTGCACGTTTTCCTTGGGTGCGGGGTAGTAGCCCGTGCCGATCGAGCCGGCCGACGGGTAGACGCCGGAGCCGTTGAGCGTGGTCCAGTCCTCCCCCGTGCCGAACGTCTGCCGCGTGCCGTCGACGTACGCCACGACCAGCTGCGCCTGGAAGCGCCGGTCGCTGGTGGTCCACGCGAGCGCGCCGAGTGCGTTGGCGCCGCCCTTCCGGACCAGGTCGGTCACGTCGAAGCCGTCGTACCGTGTCTCACCGGCGATCGACCGCGTGGGGCCCAGGCCGACGAAGTCGCCGTTGAGCCACAGCTTGTAGACGTACTGACGGCCTGGCTCGGGCGAGGAGCCGGTCGCGAAGACGGTCGCCCAGGCGACCTCCTTGTCAGCGGTGTTGAACTCGCCGCGGAGGAAGGCCCAGTCCGTGCTGCCGAGCCCGTAGACGCAGTTCTGGCCGGTGCCGACGGTCAGCCTCCCGCCGGCCACCGTGCCGCAGGCGAAGTCGGAGCTGGCGGCCTCGAAGTCGTTGGCGTAGAGCTTGCGCCCGTCGGCCGCGGTGACCGTCAGGTTGTCCCAGCTGTTGCGCTCGCTGCCGCCGGTGCGGAACCCGATGCTGCCGCGCGTGAACCGCACGTTCTGCGTGGTGTCGATGAGTCGGTCGTCGAGCCAGGTGCGGACCGTGGAGCCCGAAACCTCGATCCGCAGCCGATAGTCGGTGTTGCGTTGGAGCGCGACGCCCAGCGGGACCGTCTTCAGCTCCTGGAAGGTGCCGTTGACCCGCTGGTGCGGCGCGAGCTGGTTGACGCCGTCCCCCCTGAGCTGCCACATGAGGTAGTTGCTGGGGTCCTGCGCGTTGAACACGATGGTCGCGTTCTGCGTGGTGATCGAGAACGTCGTCTCGATCGTGTAGTCGCTCCACTGCAGCGGTGCGGGATCGCCGAGCCAGATCGGGTTGCTCTGCCCCCAGTCACCACCGAGGGAGGTGCCGAAGCCGGCCGGCTGCGACCACGGGGACACCTTCCCCGCGCCGTCCCAGGTCCGGACCCGCCAGTGGTAGCGCTCGCCGCGGTCGAGGGCCGGCCCGGCGTACGCGACGTTCGTGCTCTCCGGGGACGTCACCTTCCGGGAGTCCCACACGAGGTCCTTGCCGGACTTCAGGCCGGAGAAGGTTTCCGCCACCTGGACCTGGTAGGCGGTCTGTTGCGCCGTCGGAACGTGCCAGCCGAGGAGCGGCGCATCGACGTCGTCGACGTCCGCCGGCCCGGAACGCTGCTCGACCGTGAGCGCCGACGGAAAAGCGTTGCCGGGCGCGGCGTCGCTCTGCGACGCGATGGGCAGTTCGACAACGACGGCGAGCGCGACGGTCAGTGCGAGGACCAGCGTCCGAGTGGCCACGCGTGGACGGGAGGCGTGCTTCAGGAACATCTGCGTCCCCTCTATTGAAACGTTCCAACGCCTCGCCATGCTAACGATCGGTGACGCCGGTCACAAGATCCTGGCCGAACCCGGCCACGGGCCCCTCGATGATCCCGGGAAACCATTGGTGGCCTCCTGCTGGCCAGCGAAGTCCGCTTCAGCGGCCGGAGCTACTGCTTCGCCCTCGACATGGCGTTTTCCACCCCGTCGAAGTGGTGCGCCCGTGCCGAGACGACAGCACCGCACCCCGCTCGGCGTGCCTCAAGGTCGATAGCCCGTCTTGTCGGCGTCGGTGATCTCGCGCAGCACTCGGGCCGGCGATCCGACGGCGATGACACCGGACGGGATCGAGCGGGTGACCACGCTCCCCGAACCGATGATCGTGTTGTCACCGATGGTCACGCCCTGGTTGATGGTGGCGCCGCCGCCGATCCAGACGTGATCGCCGATCGTGACCGGCTTGGCGTAACACCCGCCGGCTGCCCGTTCGGCAGCATCGACGGCGTGGTTCGAGGTGTAGATGCCGACGCGCGGGCCGAAAAGGACATGATCGCCGATGGTGATGCCACCCCCGTCCAGCATCACGCAGTCGAAGTTGGCGTAGAAGTGGTCGCCGACGCTGATGTTGAAGCCGAACTCGCAGCGGAACATCGGCTCGAGATGGCACTCCCGTCCAACCGCGCGGAGCAGTCGCCGCAGGATCGCCTCGCGCTGCTCCGGCGGCTGCCCGAAACTGTCGTTGTACTCAGTGGTCAGCAGCACGGCCCGCTGCCGAGCCTGCACCAGTTCATCGGTGAGGTCGTTGTACATCCGGCCCGAGAGGATGTGCTCCCGCTGCGCTTCGAGCGTCACCGCATGATCCTTCCATCGTCCGGGCTGCGGCCGCTTGTCGGCACGCGAGAACCGCTCATCGCCCAGTTGGAGCCGTTCATCTCAATTGCAGGACCAGATGGCCGTGCGTCACCACCAGGCCACTTAGCGTGGTTCGCGCGTTGGCGATCAGACTAACGGCCGGCGATCCCGGTGCCTGACCGCCGAACGTACGGTCCCTGCTCGACCGGTCGCCTCGGGGCCCTTCCTGCCCGGCCAAGTGCCGCCATGCAGAACTCACTGAGGGAGTCATTCCTGATGAACCAGCCACGCATGCCCTTAGTTACCACCGGGCTCGCCATCGCCACCGGCCTGGCAACCGTCGCCGCCCTCGTCGGACCAGTCGCCGCCGAGCCGAGCTCCGACGCCTCCACGCAGGCGACCTCGGTCACCACCGACCAGGTCGTCACCTGGGGCGCCAGCGCGGACCGGGTCGGCGGGTCGTTCGCCGACCAGACGGTCCGCAACATCATCCACACCAGCATCGGTGGCAGCGACCTGCGCATCTCGTTGTCGAACGTGTTCGGTGACCGCATCGTGACCTTCGACTCCGTCTACGTCGGCATTCAGAGCGAGGGCGCCGGGGTCGTACCGGGCACCAACCGGCAGGTCACCTTCGCCGGCGGCGAGTCGGTGACTGTTCCGAACGGTGCGGAGGTCCTCAGCGACCCACTGCCAGGTGACGTGCCCGGCGACACCAATCTCACGGTCAGCATCCACGTCAAGGGTGCCAGCGGCAGCCTGACCGGACACAACCTGGCCATGCAGACCAACTACATCTCCGGGCCTGGTGATCACGCCGCGGACACCGATGGGACGGCCTTCACCCAGCAGGCGACCCGCTGGTACTGGGTCGATGCGCTGGTCGTCGACACACGGCAGCAGGTCGACACCGTGGCCACGCTCGGCGATTCCATCACCGACGGCTACGGGTCCACCCGCGACGCCAACCACCGGTGGCCGGACTACCTCGCCCGCCGCATCGCGGAACAGCCCCCGGCGCACCAGTTCGGCATCATGAACGAAGGCATCTCCGGCAACCGGGTCCTCACCGACGGCGCCGGGGTGAACGTCCAGGCCAGATTCGACCGAGACGTGCTTTCCCAGCCCGACGTGCGCACCGTCATCCTCATGGAGGGCATCAACGACATCGGCGGCGGCGTCGCAACGTCGGCGGACCAGCTGATCTCGGCCTACCGGATCCTGATCGCCCGCGCCCACACCAACCACACCTGCATCCTCGGTGCCACGCTGACCCCGTTCGAGGGCGCCGGCTACTACAGCCCCGCCAAGGAAGTCATCCGCGAGGAGGTGAACACCTGGATCCGGACGAGCGGCGAGTTCGACGGGGTCATCGACTTCGACCAGGTCACCCGCGACCCCGCGAACCCCAAGCGGTTCCTGCCGGCCTACGACGTCGGCGACCACCTGCACCCCAGCGACGCCGGCTACCAGGCAATGGCCAACGCCATCGACCTCAGGCAGCTCGAGTGCAGCCGGTAGCGACACCAGCGCTCTAGGTCGGCAGTTCGTCGCACCCACCCCTGCCAGCGGCTGTGCAGACCGTCGTAGGGCCCGCGCCACGTCGGTGCGGGCCCTACGACGAGCGCTCGGGCACAACTGCCGTACCCCCGCGATCTCACGGCGATCCGCGCAGGTCGACAGCCGGCGCGCCATTCCCTAACCGGAACCTGCAAGCCGCTGCTGAGCGGAGCGTCCTGACCGGTAATGCGTTGGCACCACGACGGTCCAGGTACATGATCGGATCGGACCGCAACGGTCGGGCGGGACCGGGGTCCTTCGGCCAGGCTTGACGTCGAAGGGAGGCCTCGTGATCTCGGCACTCAACCGGCTTGTCGACCTTGTCGAAGAGCACCTCACCGAGGAGTTCGACGTCAACGGATTGGCCAGGGCGGTCGGCACGACCGAATACCACCTGCGGCGGATGTTCTCGTCGTTGGCCGGCATGCCGCTGTCGGAGTACGTGCGCCGGCGCCGCATGACCGTCGCCGCTGCCGACGTCGTCCGAGGCGAGGACGATCTGCTGAGCATCGCCGTCCGGCACGGATACGGCTCGACCGAGGCGTTCGGACGTGCCTTCCGGGCGGTTCACGGCGCCGGCCCCGGTGACGTTCGCCGCGACGGAGGCCCCCTTCGCACACAACCGCAGCTCAGGTTCCGCCTGACCGTCGAAGGGAGCATCCCCATGGACACCCGCATCGTCGACCGCCCCGCATTCCGGCTAGCCGGACACGCAGCCCGGGTTCCGCTGATCCATCAGGGCATCAACCCGCACATCCAGCAGCACATCACGGCACTGCCGCCAGAGGCGCACCTGCGGCTGAAGGCCCTCGGCGACACCGAGCCGGGAGGCCTGCTGCAGGTCTGCGACGACCTCGACCCCGACGGCACGGAGGGCAGCGAGCTGACCTACCTGCACGGGGTCGCTGTCTCCCGGGACAAGCCGGCCCCCGACGACCTCGACACCATCGAGGTACCGGCCGGCAGGTGGGCGGTCTTCCGCACCGCCGGACCCCATCCGCAGGCCCTGCAGAAGACCTGGGCCGCGACCGCGACGGAGTGGTTCCCCTCCAACCCGTGGCGTCTGCGGCCAGGGCCCTCGATCGTCGCGATCCTCGAGCGCGCGGACGACTTCAGCACCGCGACCTGCGAGCTGTGGCTGCCCGTCGAACCGATCTGACGGACCCTGCGGATGTTGGGAACAGACGCGCCCAGCACCCGGCGTCCGACTCCGACCGATGCGTTACCGCGTGGCTCACAGATGGGTGACGCGATGCCTCGGCCGGTTCAGCTGTGACCTTGGAAGTCGCGTCGCGGGTCGAACAGGCTGATGGGGTGGACCGTCGAGCCGCTCGTCGCCAGGTCGGCGAGGATCTCGCCGACGACCGGGACGAACTTGAAGCCGTGGCCGGAGAACCCGCAGGCCACCATGACCTGCGGGTGCTCCGGGTGCGTCGCGATCACGAAGTGCTGGTCGAGCGTGTTGGTGTACATGCAGGTCGCCGCCCGCAGCAATCGCCCCGGAAGGGCGGGCAGGACTCCGGCCAGGTGTTCCCGCATGTCCTGGATCTCCTCCGGGTGCACCTGCCGGTCGATGGTCTCCGGGGTGCAGACCTGACCGCGCCGGAAGAACGCCACCTTGGCACCGCCGTCGGGCCCGTCGATGGCCGGGAAGCCGTAGATCTGCGTGCCGTCGCCGTCCTCGTGGATGTAGATGGGATGCCGCCCGGGTTGGAAGGGGCCCACCCCGGTCTCCGGCTGGAACCAGTACATGACCTGCCGCTCGACGCTGAACGGCACACCGAGGTCGGCGAGGAGTGCCGGGGCCCATGCCCCGGGGCAGACGACGAGCCGGCCAGCTGTGTAGAAACCGCCCTCGGTCGTCACTCGCACGCCGCCGTCGGGCAGCGCCTGCCATCGCCGCACCGGCTCGTTGTAGCGGAGGTCGGCGCCGTCCCGTCCGGCCAGCTCGAGGTGAGCGGCCACGGTCGCCTCGGGGCGAACGAAGCCGGCCTTGGCCTCGAAGAGCGCCACCTCCTCATCCCGGGGACTGAAGGTCGGGAAGCGGCGACGTAGCTCCCTTGCGTCGAGGATCTCGTGCGGCAGGTCCCACTCGCGGGAAGCGCGCAGACTGCCGGCGAAGGTGTGGCTCTCCGGCCGGCCGACAAACACACCGCCGGTGAGCGAGATGATCTCCCGTCCGGCATCGCGTTCCAGCTTGTCCCACAGCTCGTACGCTCGAAGCAGGAGCGGCACGTAGGCCGGATCCTCGAAGTACGACTGCCGGGTGATGCGCGAGCCGCCGTGGCTGGATCCACGGTCGTGCGCCGGCCCGAACTGCTCCAGACCAAGCACACGCTGCCCCCGCGCGGCCAGGTGGTAGGCGGCGCTGCTGCCCATCCCGCCGAGCCCCACGACGATGACGTCATAGGCCGCCATTTCTACGCCTCCAGCCTCCCTGCGTCATTCGACCAGGACGCTACACGCCTGGCGCGCTGCTGCCGCACAAGATCCAAACGGTCGCCTCCCACACAGGGAACCGCCCCTTGGCCAGCTCGCAACGCCGCTTGGTCGGGCATTGGCGTGAGAGCCAGTTGAACCGCCGCCTTACCCGCACCGTCCGGCGGTCAACCCGGCGTCGGAGTCGGCCCGACAGCGTGCGGCGGGATGGTCGGGCAGGCGTGCGCGGCCGGCGGGTACGACCGGACCGGCTGATAGCTCAACGTCTCTGTCGACCGTTCGGCTGGGCAGAACAGCAGGTCAGCCGGGTTTCGATCCCGGATGTTACTTGTCGGTAGCCCATTGACGGCCACGAACGCCAGTCCTACCGTTCCACTCAATCGAACGGCGTACGGTTCACCCGAACACTCCTCGGCCAAGCCGAGCACGGCCCGAACAGGAAGGCCGAGCATGCCTGATGACAAGCTCCGTACCCTCCTCTCCTCAGTTCAGCTCGGCTCCGTCCAGCTCCGCAACCGGGTCTTCGTCCCCGGACACACCACCAACTTCGGCCGGGACAACGTGCCCACGCAGCGACTCGTCGCATACCACGAGGAGCGCGCCAGCGGCGGCGTCGGCCTGATCATCACCGAGGCGATCCGGGTCCACCCGACCAGCGCGGGCCGCAGCATCAGCCTCGGCAGCTTCGACGACTCGTCGATCCCGGCGTACGCAGCGACGGCCGAGGCGGTCCACGCACACGGCGCGCACATTTTCGCCCAGATCATGCATGCCGGGCGGCAGGCCAACGGGGATGCCACCCGTACCGCCGCCTGGTCGTCGTCCCCGGTGCCCTGGGCGGCCGGCGCCCACGTACCGCATGCCATGGGACGTCGGGACATCGCGGTGATCGTCCACGCGTTCGCCGCAGCGGCCCGGCGGATGCGGCAGGCCGGCTTCGACGGGCTGGAGGTGCATGCCGGACACGGCCACCTGCTCCAGCAATTCCTCTCACCGCACACCAACACGCGCGCGGACGAGTACGGCGGCAGCCTCGACAACCGAATGCGGTTGACCCGGGAGGTGCTGACGGCCGTGCTGGCCGCCGCTCCCGAGTTGCCCGTCGGACTGCGGGTCAGCGCCGACGAGTTCCTGCCCGGCGGGCTCGACCCGGCGGCGGTGCTGGAGATCGTCGGCAAGCTGCGCGCCGACTTCCCGCTGGCATACGTGCACGTCAGCCACTCCGCCTATCACGGCAGCTACACGCTGGCGACGCAGATCGCCGACATGACCTTCGGCCACGCCCCGTTCCGGCACCACGCCGCGTTGTTCAAGCGAGAGTTCCCCGACCTGCCGGTGCTGGCGGTGTGTCGGCTCGACAGCCTGCCCGAGGCGGCCGAGCTGATCGCCGCCGGCGAGGCCGACCTGGTCGGGCTGGCCCGCCCGCACATCGCCGACCCGCACCTGGTGCGCAAGGCGGCCGAGGGCCGCCAGCACCAGACACGCGCCTGCCTGGCCTGCAACCAGGGGTGCATCGGTAGGTTGGAGGCGAGCCTGCCGATCTCCTGCGTGGTCAACCCGGAGGTCGGCGCCGAGCGGGAATGGTCGCAGGCCTGGCCGGAGCTGCCCGGGCCGGCCGGTATCCGCCGGGTCCTCGTGGTCGGCGGTGGTCCCGCCGGTCTGGAGGCCGCGATCGCCGCCCGGCGGGCCGGGCACCAGGTGACCCTGGTCGAGGCACGCGAGCGGCTCGGCGGCCAGGTGGAGCTGGCCGCGCGGGTGCCCGGACGGCAGCGGTTCGGCCTACTCACCCAGGACCTGGCGCGCGACGTGCGGGCCGCCGGTGTGCAGGTGCGGCTCGGCCGCCGGATAAGTGTTGAGGAGGTGCTGGCCGGCGACTACCAGGACGTCATCCTGGCGACCGGGTCCCGCCCCGCCCGCCGGTCGCTGCCGGACGGCCCACCGGTGATCGACCTCTGGCAGGCGGTCGACCGCCTGGCCGATCCGGCCTTCCGGCCCTCCGGCGCCGTGGTGGTTCTCGACGACGAGGGCACCTGGGCGGCGGCCTCGATCGCGGAGAACCTCGCCCGGCGGGGAGCCCGCGTCCACCTGGTCTCCCCCACCGCCGGGTTGAGCGCCCGGATCACGACGTACTCGCGGCTGGCGCTGCTCAAACGCTTCGCGGACCTGGGCGTCGTGGCCCATCCACTACGGGCCGTCCGCGGGGCTGGCGCTTCGGCGGTCACCCTCACCGGCCCGCTCGCCGGCGACGACCTCCGCCTCGACGAGGTCACCGCGGTGGTCGATGCCGGCTCGGCGCTCGCCGACGACGAGCTGTACCGACAGCTCGACGCACTGCCCGACGGTCCGCGAGTCCACCTCGTCGGCGACGCCAACGCCCCCCGGACCGCCTTCGAGGCCGTCTACGAGGGGCGGTTGGCGGGCGCATTCCTTGGCAGCTACGACACCGCCTCCGCGCAGCGGGTGCTGCACGCTCACTGACCCGTCCACCCGGTCGCCCGGCCCGCCCTGGTCGACCGTCCCCCACCACAGTCCGAAGAGGAGACAAGGCATGTTCGATGTCGAGGAGCGCCTCACCTTGGATGAGCGTTCCGCCGTGGATTTCGTCCTCAGTCTGCGCAAGCGCTGGGCGGACACCGTCTACCCCGCGCTGCGCCAGGAGTACGGCGCCACCGGCTCGCCGGCGACGACAGTCGCTGACGCCGGGCAGGTGCTGCGCGGCCTCCCGCTGTACCCGTGGTTCAGCCACCTGGAGCGGGTCCAGCAGAAGATGTTGTGGAAGCTCGCCGGCGACGCGGTGCTGAGCCGCCGCGATGAGCTGGCCGACCAGATGAAGGCGCTGCCCGAGCAGCCCGCGGGCTCCCTCGAGCTGGACCCGGAGCTGGACCTTCCGGACTGGTACACCGATTACGACATCCACATCCAGCCGGGGAGCTTCTTCTCCGACGACATGTCGGCGTATGTGTACGAGTTCGGGGCGCGCATCGTCATGCTGCGCGACAACGACGGCTACAAGTTCCACAAGCTGTTCACCGAGACCGCGCTGCCGGAGCTGCCGGCGGCGACGCGGGTGGTCGACATCGGCTGCGGGTTCGGCAAGAGCACCCGCCCGCTGGTGGGCCGGTACCCGACGGCGCAGGTGATCGGCGTCGACCTGGCCGCCCCTGGGCTGCGGCTCGCCCACGCCGAGGCGGAGGCGGCCGGGCTGGCCGTCGACTACCGCCAGGTCGACGGCCGGGCGACCGGCTTCGAGGCCGACAGCTGCGACGTCGTCACCGGGACAATGGTGCTGCACGAGATGCCGGCCGACGCGATCCGCGAAACGATCGAGGAGGCGGCCCGCCTGCTCAAGCCGGGCGGCTCGCTGCGGTTCCTGGAGTTCATGCTCACCGGCGACCCGCTGCGCGACGCCACCATCTATGAGCACGCCGAGCGGAACAACGAGCCCTTCTTCCGGGCCCTGTTCGGCTCCGACCTGATCGCGGTGTGCACCGAGGCCGGTCTCACCGACGTGTCCTGGACCCCGTTCGACGAGCGCCGAAGCGGTGTCCAGCCGCAGGGCTGGGGCGACCGTTCGGAGTGGCACTTCCCCTGGGCCGTACTGGCCGCGACCAAGCCGGAGGCGTGATGAGCACCGAGTTCGACTACTTCGGAGACCCCAAGGTCGGCAAGCTGCTCGACCTGCTGTTGCAGCTCTCCACCGAGCTGCACGTGACCCGGCAGCGGTTGCGCGTCGTGGAGGCGTTGCTGGTCCGCGGGAACATCCTCGGCGCGGGCGCCGTCGACGGTTTCGTGGCCGGGCAGGAGGAGCAGCAGGTCCTCGACCGCGAACGGGACGAGCTGCTGGCCCGACTGATGCGGATCCTCACCGAGCACGGTCCCGCCGAGCACCCGCTGCGGGACCAGTGGGAGGCGGCGCTGAGCGGCAAGACCGGCTGATGGGTATCCACGACGGGGTCCGACTGGTCGACCACTACCTGCAGCTGTGCGAGGACCGCAACCTCGACGAGGCCGGCCGGTTCCTCGCGCCGGGAGCGCGGCTGGTCTTCCCCGCCGGCCGGGAGTACTCCTCCCTGAAGCAGATGGCGGCCGCGTCGACCGGGACCTACCGGTGGGTCCGCAAACACCGCGACCGGTACCTGGTGGGCGACGCCGAGGGACGGATCTCGGTGACCTCACTCGGGCGGCTGTACGGGCAGTGGCACGACGGCAGCCCGTTCGACGGCATCCGCTATGCGGACGTGTTCGTCCTCGACGACGGGCTGATCGTCGAGCAGCACGTCTACAACGACCTGGCGATCGCCGCCTCGCTGCTGAACACCTGATTGACGGTCGCCGCCATCGGCGGCCGGCCGGACCTTCCGACTGATGACGAGGTGTTGGAGATGAAACGCACGTGGGGTTTGCTGCCGGCGGCACTGGCCGCCGCGCTGGTCCTGTCCGCATGCGGCGGTGGCTCCGATGAGGGGTCCACGGCCGGCGGCGGGACCAAGGAGGCCAAGGTGACGATGGCGATCGCCTCCGCGGTGATCGGCCCCAAGGAGGAGGTGGCCGTATACGCGGTCGCCAAGGAGCTCGGCTACTTCGCCGACGAGAAGCTGACCGTCGACACCATCAACGCCGACGGTTCGGTCGCCGCGCTGCAGGCGGTCGCCTCGGGCAGCGCCGACATCACCGCCGCCGATTCCGGCTCGGTGCTCGGCGCCGCGGAGAAGAACGTCCCGATCAAGGCGATCGGCGGCCTGGTGCAGAACTGGCCCTGGGTGATGGCGGTCAAGCCGGACAGCACCATCGCCGGCGGCGCCGACCTGCGCGGCAAGAAGATCGGTGTGATCAGCCTGGCCTCCGGCTCCGCCCCGTACGCCCGCGCCTACGTCCGGGCGGCCGGGCTGGACCCGGCCAAGGACGTCGAGTTGCTGCCGGTGGGTGTCGGGGCGCCGGCCGCCGCCGCGCTCAACGACGGCAAGGTTGACATGCTGGCGCTCTACACCCAGGCGTACGCGGTGATCGAGAACTCGGGCATCCAGCTGAAGTACCTGACCAACCCGGACATCTTCACCGGCATCCGCTCGCTGACCTTCAGCGTCGGGGCGCGCGACTTCGCCGACAAGCGGGACGTGTACACGCGGTTCCTGCGCGCGGGGTACAAGGCGATGCTCTTCTCGGCGAAGAACCCGGAAGCCGCCATGCGGATCGGTTACAAGGTGTTCCCGCAGATCCTGGCCGGCAAGACCGTCGACGAGCGGCTGGCTGCCGACACCAAGAGTCTGACGGCCTGGCTGAAGACGGCCACCCCGGCCAGCGGCACGCCGGAGCAGTTCGCCGACTGGGGCGCGATCAGCGACCAGGAGTGGGCGAAGACCCAGGCGTACACCAAGGAGGCCGGCCAGATCACCGGCGAGGTCGACCTGAAGAAGCTGTGGGACCCGAGCCTGCTCTCCGGTGCCAACAACTTCGACAAGGCGGCGGTGCTCGACAAGGCCGCCCACTACACCGTCAGCTAGCGGTAGCGGAAGGGATTTCGATGGCCATCAAGGCGGCGGCCCGCGCGACGCAGACCCCGGCATCGGTGTCGGAGAGTTCCTGGATCGAGATCGCCGGGCTGGACAAGGAGTACCGGCCCCGCAAGTCGGCCCCGACCCAGGCGCTCAGCGACATCAACCTGACCGCACGCCGCGGCGAGTTCATCTCGGTCGTGGGACCGTCCGGATGCGGCAAGACCACATTGCTGAAGATCCTCGCCGGGCTGAGCCCGAAGACCGGGGGGACCGTGCGGATCGCCGGGCGGGACGTCACGAAGCCCCTTCCCGAGGTCGGGATGGTGTTCCAGGCACCGACCCTGCTGCCCTGGCGCACCATCTTCGACAACGTGATGGTGCCGGCGGAGATCCAGAAGCTGGATCCCCGCCGGCACCGGGAACGCGCCCAGCAACTGTTGGACATGGTGGGCCTGAAAGGATTCGAGCGTAAGTACCCGCACGAGCTCAGCGGCGGTATGCAGCAGCGGGCCGGTATCTGCCGGGCGCTGGTGCACGACCCGGCGGTGCTGCTGATGGACGAGCCGTTCGGCGCGCTCGACGCGATGACCCGCGAGTACATGAACGTCGAACTGCTGCGGATCTGGCAGGAGAGCGGGCAGACGATCGTGCTGGTCACGCACTCCATCCCGGAGGCGGTCTTCCTTTCCGACCGGGTGGTCGTTCTCAGCCCCCGACCGGGCCGGATCGCCGAGATCATGCCGATCGACCTGGACCGGCCCCGTGACCTCAGCGTCATGTCCTCCGACCGGGCCGGGACCTACGTGGACCGGATCCGCCGACACTTCAACGCCGCCGGCGTAATCGACTGACGAGGAGGCAGCCATGGCAACAACCAACCTGGTCGACAAGCCGGCCGAGCCACCGACGTCGGCGGCCACCGGCGCCGCCCGGCGCCGCCTGGACTTCCGGGAGAAGCCGCAACTCTGGCTGGTCCCGGCGGTCTTCGTCGTGGTCGTGCTGCTGTGGGAGTACGGCATCCAGCTGATCGGTGTCGACGAGTACGTCCTGCCCCGACCCTCGCAGGTGGTCGACTCCCTGTGGCGGCAGCTCGGCGACGACCAGTTCTGGGGTCACTTCCGGGTGACCAGCCAGGAAGCGCTGGTCGGGTTCGTCATCGGCGTGGGGGCCGCGGTGCTGCTGGGCACCTTCATCTCCCAGGTCAAGGTCGTCGAGGCCACCCTGATGCCCTACATCGTGGCCTTCCAGACCGTGCCGAAGGTCGCCCTGGCCCCGCTGTTCGTGGTCTGGTTCGGCTTCGGCCTGACCAGCAAGGTGGTCATGGCGGCGGTGATCTCGTTCTTCCCGATGCTGGTCAACGTCATCGAGGGGCTACGGGCGGCCGACGCCGACAAGATCCAGATGCTGACGGTGTTCGGGGCGAGCAAGACGCAGATCTTCCGGATGGTACGGCTGCCCAGCGCACTGCCGTTCATCTTCGCCGGCCTGGACATCGGCATCGTCTTCGCCATCCTCGGCGCGGTCGTCGGTGAGTTCATCGGCGCCAAGGAAGGCCTCGGCTACCTACTGCTCCAGACGAACTACAACTTCGACATCGCGGGCATGTTCGCCGTACTGGTGGTCCTGTCGGTGATGGGTCTGCTGGCCCACTTCGTCATCCGGCTGGTGCAGAAGCGGGTGGCCTTCTGGGCCGAGGAGACCAAGGTGATCGGCGCGTGACGACCGTGGACGGGACCGTCGTCACGGGCGCGCGGCACCGGTCGGGCCGGGCGTCCGCCCGCCCGGCCGGTGACCGGCCCGGGAAAACGTGGAGCAGGCCATGAGCAGTGACCCGAACCGGTTCGACGGCCGGGTGGCCGTGGTCACCGGTGCGGCACGCGGCATCGGCGCCCGCATCGCCGCCACCCTCGCCGAGCGGGGGGCCACGGTGGCCCGCGCCGACGTCCTCGACGACTGGGACAGCGAACTGTCCGGCGGGACGCACACCCGGCACCTGGTGGACGTGCGGTCGGCGCGGTCCTGCGCCGGCCTGGTCGCGGCGGTCCTGGACCGGCACGGCCGCCTGGACCTCCTGGTCAACAACGCCGGCGTGGTCCGCCGCGGGCCGGCGGCGACGATGTCCGAGGAGGACTTCACCACCGTCGTCGACGTCAACCTGACCGGTACGTTCCGGATGTGCCAGGCCGCGTACCCGGCCCTGCGGGACGCGCGCGGCGCGGTGGTGAACATCGGCTCCACCAACGGGCACATCGCGGTGCTGAACACGCTGGGCTACTGCGTGAGCAAGGCCGGCGTCATGCACATGGCGCGGGTGCTGGCCCTCGAATGGGCACCGGACCACATCCGGGTCAACGCGGTCGGGCCGACCATCGTGCCCACCGACATGACCTCCGACCTACGCGGCGACCCGGCGTACCTGGCGGACAAGATGGCCACCATCCCGTTGGGTCGGATGGCCGAGCCGCAGGACGTCGCCAACGCGGTCGCCTACCTGCTGAGCGACGCCGCCGCCATGATCACCGGCCAGACGATCTTCGTCGACGGCGGCGTCACCATCCACTGAGCCCCTGCCACCCCTGTGTGAGGAACCCGCATGCCACACCCTGACACCGCAGCCGCCCTGGCGGCGGTCGACGCGCACTTCGACGAGTTCGTCGAGGAGTTACAGCAGCTGTGCCGCATCCGCAGTCGCCGGCAGGAGCCGGAGCAGATGGCGGCCACGGCCGAGTTCATCGCCGGCTCGGTACGCCGCTGGGGCGGCAGCGCCGAGATAATCCCCTGGGAGCAGTCCTACCCGTACGTGCTCGCCGAGGTGCCCGGGGACGGCGAGGCGGCCCTGCTGCACTTCACCCACTACGACGTGGAGGTCGAGCCGGCCGGGGATGACGCCGACTGGATCAGCCCGCCGTACGCGGCGGAGATCCACGACGGGCGGCTCTACGCCCGCGGCGTGGCCGACGACAAGGGCGTCGTCATGTCCCGGATCCACGCGGTGGCGGCCTGGCGGCTGGCCGGCCTCACCCCGCCGGTCACCAGCAGGATCATCTTCGAGGGCAAGAAGTGGCTGCACAGCCCCGGCCTCGGCTCCTTCGTGCGGGCGCACGCCCGCCGGCTGGCCAGCGACGCGGCGCTGTGGGAGAACTCCTGGCTCGACGGCGACGACCGGCTGCTGCTCAAGCTCAGCGAGAAGGGCGTGCTCTACCTGCGGCTCACCGCGCAGACCCTGCCCCGGGACCTGACCAGCCAGAACACCGCGCTGCTGCCCGCCGCCACGGCCCGGCTGGCCGCCGCCCTGGCCCAGTTGCAGCGCCCTGACGGTACGGTGACGATCCCCGGCTTCGCCGACGACGCCCGCCCGCCGACCGAGGCGGAACGGGAACTGCTGGCGAATGTGGCGTTCGACGGGGACTTCCTCCGCAAGCGGGCCGAGGTCGAGCGGTTCACCGGGGACCTCGACGACCGGCAGGCGGCGCTGGCCATCCGTACCGTGCCGACGCTGACCGTCGCCGGTTTTGCCGGCGGCGACATGCGCGACGACGTGACGCTGGGCATCCCGTCGACCGCGTCGGCGAAGCTGGAGATCCGGCTGGTCCCGGGCCAGGACCCGGAGCGGGTGCTGGGCTGCCTCCGGGACCACTTGGCGGCGACCGGCTTCGGTGACCTGCGCATCGAGGTCATGGCCACCAGCCAGCCCAACATCACCGACCATCGCGATCCGTTCGTCGCGCTGGTCGCCGACGCGGCCCGCCGGGTGTACGGGACGGAGCCGGTGGTCGAGCCGTACACCCAGTGGATCGGCAACCAGGGGGTGCTCGCCGACCGCCCGATCGTCGGGATCGGCGTGTCCCGGGCCGATTCCGGGGTGGACGGCCCCAACGAGCACATCCGGCTGGACGACTACCGCGCCGGCATCAAGCACGTCATCGAGATCATGGCGGCCATGGCGGTGGCGAAGTGAGCCGGGCGCGCGGGGTGGCCCGCCGGGCATACGTCGACCTGCCGTGGGGACAGGTGCACTACCGCCACGGCGGCGACCCCGACCGGCCGGTACTGCTGATCCTCCACCAGTCCCCGCTGTCCTCGGCGACCTACGACGCGGTCGTCGAGCCCCTGGCCCGGCGGGGCCTGCGGGTCGTCGCCCTGGACACGCCGGGGTTCGGGATGTCCGACCCGCCGCCACGCCCCTGGTCCATTCCCGAATACGCCGACGCCGTGTGGCAGATCGCCGACGCCCTCGGACTGCCCCGGCTGCACCTGCTCGGGCAGCACACCGGCGCGATCATCGGGGCCGAGGCGATGATGCGCGCCCCGCAGCGGGTACACCGGCTGATCCTGCAGGGTATCCCGCTCTACGACGAGCAGGAGCGGGCGGAGAAGAAGCGGTCGTACGCCCCGGGTTACCTCCCGGCGCGTGACGGCGGGCACCTGCGGGTGATCTGGGACCGGGTGTACGGCCTCTACCCGAGACTGACCCCGGAGGAGGCGAACCGGCAGGTCACCGAGTACCTGTTGACCGGACCGGACTACGCCACGGCGTACCGGGCGGTCTTCGACCATCACGTGGACACCGCGGCGTTGGACGCGCTGCCCATCGTGCTGCTGCACGGAGCCGACGACCTGCTCGACCGGATGACGCCGCAGGTGCGGGCCGCGCTGCCGCACGCGCCGCTGGTCACCATCCCCGGCGGGACGGACTTCGTCGCCGACGAGCAGCCGGAGGCGTTCGCCGACGCAGTGGCCGCGCAGGTGCAGGCGGACGTGGAAGGGCGGCCGGCATGAGCATCGGGACACCGGCCGAGGCCGCGACGGCGGTCCCGGCGAACGTCATCTACACCGCGGCGGTGCGGGTGTCGGGCGGGCGGGGCGGGGCGGCGCGGTCGTTGACCGGGTCGCTACGGGTCGACCTCACCCGGCCGGCCCAGCGGGGCCCGGACGCGGCGGGCACCGATCCCGAGGAACTCTTCGCCGCCGGTTACGCGGCCTGCTTCGACAGCGCGCTGGCCATCGCCGCCCGCCAGGTGGGGGCGAAACCGGGGCCGACCACGGTCACCGCCTCAGTCTCCCTCGGGCAGACCGATGCGGGCCGGTACGCCATCGCGGTGGTGCTGGAGGTGTCGGCGCCGGAGTGCCCCCAGGCGGACCTGGAGCGCGCGGTGGCGCTGGCGGACCAGCTGTGCCCGTACTCGAACGCCCTGCGGGGCAACACTCCGGTGACGATCCAGGTCGATGGACACCGCTGACCTGTCCCGTGTCGCCACGGCGAGGCCGGTGGCGGCATCGCCGCGGCCTGCCGGCCCCGTGGCGCTGGCCGTCGGGCTCGCGGCGATCTACCTGCTCTGGGGCTCGACCTACCTGGGCAACCGGGTGGCCCTGGAGAGCCTGCCTCCGATGGTGTGCACCTCGGCGCGGTTCCTGGCCGCGGCGCTGCTGCTGTTCGCGGTGGCGGCGTCGCGGCGGGGACGGGTCGGGCTGCGGCCGGCGCGGGGCGAGTGGGGCGGGGTGGTGGCCAGTGGACTGCTGATGGTCGGGGCGGGAAGCGCGCTGCTGGCCCTGGGTCAGCAGTACGTCCCGACTGGACTGGCCTCGCTGCTGGTGGCCGGCATGCCGCTGTGGGTGCTGGTGCTCCGGTTGGGCGTCGGGCCGCGGCCGTCGTCGCTGGCGGCGGTTGGCGTACTGGGCGGGGTGGCCGGCCTGGCGCTGCTGTTCGCGGCGCCGACCGGGCAGTGGCACCTCGGCGGGATGCTGCTGGTGGTGCTCTCCACGATGGTGTGGGCGCTGGGCTCGACGCTGGCACAGCGGCTGAGGTCGCCGGCGGACCATCTGGTCGGCACCGGGTGGCAGATGCTCGTCGGCGGGGTGGCGGTGGCGGTGGCGAGCGTGGTCAGCGGCGAGGCGGGGCGGTTGCGGCTGGCGGAGGTGACCGGCCGCTCCTGGCTGGCTTGGGCCTATCTGATGGTGGTCTGCACCGTCGTGGGCTTCAGCGTCTACACCTGGTTGCTGCGAAACGCGCCGCTGCAATTGGCCGCCACCTACGCGTACGTCAATCCGGTGGTGGCGGTGCTGCTCGGCATGATGATGCTGAATGAAAGGCTGACCGGCCGGCAGGTGGTTGCCGGGGTGGTCGTACTCGCCTCGGTGGCGCTGGTCATCGCGGTGGAACGACCCCGGCAGGTCGAGGGTCTGCCGGCCGGCACACCTGTCGCACCCACCTGACGCCCGGCGCTGCCCGCCCACCTACGTCGACAGTAAGGACTGAGGATGACCACGACACCCGTCATTGACAATGACGCCAGCCGGACCCGGTCGGGCCTCGGACGTGCCCTTGATGTCATCAACATCATCGCCGCCCGGGCGCCGGAGACCCTCGGCGTGTCGACGATCGCCCGGGAGCTGGGGCTGCCGAAGGCGGTCGCGCACCGGATCCTCAAGGAGCTGGTGGCCGACGAGTTCCTCAGCTTCGACGAGGAGACCAAGCGGTACCGGCTCGGCGCCGGCGCGCTGACGGTGGGGCTGGCCGCGCTGCGCGCCATGGACGTGCCGGACATCGCCCGGCGGTATCTGGTCCGGCTGGTGCGCACCAGTGGTGAGACGGCCACCTTGTCGGTGCGGCAGGGCTGGTACCGGGTCTACATCGACCAGGTGCTCTCGCCGCACGAGGTGCGGATGTCGGTGTCGCTGGGCACCAGCCATCCGCTGCACTCCGGGTCGTCGTCCAAGGCCATCCTCGCCGCGCTGTCCGACGCGGAGGCCGAGGACTATCTGGACAACCAGCCGCTGGAGGCGGTCACCCCGTCCACCATCACCTCACCGGTGCGGCTGCGGGCCGAGCTGGCTCGGATCCGCCGCCAGGGGTACGCGGTGAGCATGGGCGAGCGGCAGAGCGGTGCGGGAAGCGTGGCGGCGGCGGTGCGCTACTCCACCGGTCAGGTGTTCGGATCGATCTCGCTGTGCGGACCGCAGAACCGGTTCACGCCCGAGGTGTGCGCCGGGCACGGCGCCCTGGTCGCCGCGGCGGCGGCGGAGATCTCCGCCGAGCTGGGTTTCCGGGCGCCCGCGCAGCGCGCGGGTGAGCCGGTTGAAGGCCGACCGGCACGGCGTTGACCCAGTAGGTACGACCGAAATTTTCTGCTCGGCGGAATGGTCTTCCGCTGAACCGAGCGATGACTGGGGAGGTGGAACGGGTGAACAACGGACCGCTGACAGGTCTGCGGGTCCTGGACGTCTCGACAATCCTCGCCGGGCCCCTGTGCTGTCAGATCCTCGGCGACTTCGGCGCCGAGGTGATCAAGATCGAGCACCCGAGGATGGGTGACAGCATGCGTGGGCACGGCAAGTCCAAGGACGGCCATCCCCTGTGGTGGAAGGAGATCTCCCGCAACAAGCGGCTGATTGGCCTGAGCCTCTCCGCGCCGGAGGGGGCGGCGCTGCTGCTGCGCCTAGCCGCCAGGGCCGACGTGCTGGTGGAGAACTTCCGCCCGGGCACGCTGGAGCGGTGGGGCATCGGCCCCGAACGGCTGCACCAGGTCAACCCCGGTCTGGTGATCGCCCGGATCACCGGCTTCGGCCAGGCCGGGCCGTACGCCTCTCGCGCCGGCTTCGGCACTCTGGCCGAGGCGATGAGCGGCTTCGCCCACCTCACCGGCACCGCCGACGGGCCGCCCACGCTGCCCGCGTTCGGGCTGGCTGACAGCATCTGCGGGATCGCCACCTCGTCAGCGGTGATGATGGCGTTGTGGCACCGGGAACGCTCCGGCCGGGGCCAGGTCATCGACATGAGCCTGCTGGAACCGATCATGACCGCCGTCGGTCCCGGTCCCACCGTCTACGACCAGCTCGGGGTGGTGGAACAGCGGCAGGGCAACCGGTCCACCAACAACGCGCCCCGCAACACGTATCGGACCAAGGACGGTTCGTGGGTGGCCGTGTCCACCAGCGCCCAGGCCATCGCCGAGCGGGTCCTCCGGTTGGTCGGGCACCCCGAGGTGATCGACGAGCCCTGGTTCCGTACCGGCGTCGGGCGGGTGGCGCACGCCGACGAGCTCGACGCCTACGTCGGCGCCTGGATCGGTGAGCGCACCCGCGACGAGGTGACCCAGGCGTTCGCCGAGGTCGGCGCCGCCGTCGCCCCGATCTACAGCGCCAAGGACATTGTCGAGGATCCGCACGTCCAAGCCACCGAGATGATCACCGTGGCCGACGACCCCGACCTCGGTCCGATGCGGATGCACAACGTGATGTGGCGGATGTCGGAGACCCCGGGCCGGATCCGGTTCACCGGCCGCGATCCCGGTGCCGACACCGACGCCCTGCTCGTCGACGAGCTCGGCTGCGACCCGACCGAGATCGCCGACCTGAAAGCCCGCGACATCGTCGCCTGACGACGCCGAGATGACAGCCGAAACGCGAGGAACCCCCGTGGCCACCACTGCCAGAACCGCCGACAGCCTGCTCGACGCCGTGCAGGCCGGCGTCACGATCTACGACCTGGGCCGGCCGCTCACCGTCGGCATGCCGCAGTCACCGAACCACCCGCCGTTCTGGATCACCCTGCCGCGCCGGCACGGCGACACGGTCCGGCCCGACGGCGGCTCCGCCGCCAACGACCTGCTGGTGATGGGCACCCACGTCGGCACGCACGTCGATGCCCTCGCGCACGTGTCCCACAACGGCCGGATGCACGGCGGGGTGGACGCCACCGCCGCGCAGGTCGGCGGCCGGTTCCACGAGTTGGGCGTGCACACCGTCGCGCCGATGGTCCGCCGGGGCGTCCTGCTCGACATCCCGGGCGCGCTGGCGCAGGAGAGCTGCTCGGCCGGCTACGAGATCACGGACGCCGACCTCGACGCCGCGGTGTGCCGGCAGGGCACGTCGGTGGGACCGGGCGACGTCGTGCTCATCCGCAGCGGCTGGGGGCGGCTGTTCGACCACGAGGACCGCACCCGCTACATCGGGAAGGAGTCCGGGGTGCCCGGGATCGGCGCGGACGGTGCCACCTGGCTGGCCGAACGCCGGGTACACGCCGCCGGAGCCGACACCATCGCCTTCGAGTGCCTGCCGCCTGGCAAGGGACACAGCGTGCTGCCGGCGCACCGCATCCTCCTGGTGGAACACGGCATCTACCTGATCGAGACGCTGGCGCTGGAGGAACTCGCCCGCGACGAGGTGTACGAGTTCACCTTCATCATGTCGCCGCTGCCGCTGTACGGTGCCACCGGCTCACCGGTGCGTCCACTGGCGGTGATCAGCCGTGACTGAGCCCACCCTGGGCCAGCGCCTGGCCGCCTTCGCCGCCGACACACCCGCCGACGCACTCCCCGACGAGGTGGTCGCCAGCGTCCGCGCCCGGGTGCTGGACATCATCGGGCTCTGCGTGGCGGCGTACCCGCTGCCGACCAGTCAGGCGGCCCTGGCGTACGTCACCGAGCAGGGCGGCCGGGGCCAGGCCTCGGTGGTCGGCCTGGCGGAGCGGGTGCCCGCGGCGCTGGCGGCGTTCGCCAACGGCGTGCTGGCGCACTCCCTCGACTACGACGACACGCACCTGCCGTCGGTGCTGCACCCCAGCGCGTCGGTGGTGCCGGCCGCCCTCGCCGCCGCCGAACTGGCCGGCGCGTCCGGCCGAGAAACGGTCGCCGCCATCGCCGTCGGCCTGGAGGTGTGTGTACGCCTCGGCATGGCCGGCTACGACCGGACCGTCGGCAATTCGGTCTTCTTCGAGCACGGCCAGCACGCCACCTCGATCTGCGGGACGCTCGGCGGAGCGGTCGCCGCAGCCCGGCTGCTGAGGCTGGACGCCGGCAGCACCCTGGACGCCCTCGGGGTGGCCGCCTCGATGGCCGCCGGGCTGATCGAGTCCAACCGCAACGGCGGCACGGTCAAACGGATCCACTGTGGCTGGGCGGCGCATTCGGCGGTCAGCGCGGCACTGCTGGCCCGGCACGGCGTGACCGGCCCACCGACGGTGCTGGAGGGACGGTTCGGCTTCTTCCAGGCGTTCCTGCGCGGCGAGTTCGACGCCGACGAGGTCGTCCGAGGGCTCGACACCGACTGGGCGGTGCCCGGCATCTTCTTCAAGCCGTACCCGGCCAACCACTTCACCCACGCCGCGATCGACGCGGCGATCGCGCTGCGGGAGCGGGGGCTGCCGATCGACCAGATCGACTCGATCACACTCGGCGTGCCGTCGCCGGTGATCCGCACCATCGGGCAACCCATCGAACGCAAGCGCGCCCCGCAGACCGGCTACGAGGCGCAGTTCAGCGGCCCGTACGCGGTCGCCGCCGGACTGTGCGGGGGCGGCGGGCTCGGCGTCGGGCTGGCCGACTTCACCGACGACCTGGCCCGTGAGCCGGTCCGCCGGGCCCTGATGGCAAAGGTCGAGGTGGTGCCCGACGAACGGTGCGACGCCATCTTCCCCAACCAGTTCCCAGCGTTACTGCGGGTGGTCACCCGCGACGGACGGGAGTGGACCGAGGCGGTCCTGGCCAACCGCGGCGGGCCGCAACGCCCGCTCAGCGAGGCCGAACTGGCGGTGAAGTTCCACCACAACACCGCAGCCGGGCTGCCGGCGCAGATCGCCGCCCAGATCGAGGAGGAGGTCCACCGGCTGGACCAGGCCCCCGACGTCCGGCAGCTGACCAGCTTGATCACGTGTGAGAGGGCCACCGACGCCGCGCCGGTGGCGCCGAGCCGCTGAACCGACAACGAGGAGCACCCCCATGACGACCTTCGACCTGCTGCTGACCAACATTCGCGTCGTCCGGCACGACCGGCCCGAACCCGAGCTGCTGGACGTCGCTGTCACCGACGGCCGGATCAGCCGAATCGCCCCACACATCGAGGTGAGCGAGGCCGCCCGGGCGGTCGACGGTGGGGGGCGGCTCGCCTTCCCCGGGGTGGTCGACGCCCACCAGCACTGGGGCATCTACAACCCGCTGGGCGAGGACACCGTGTCGGAGAGCCGCGCCTCGGTGCAGGGCGGCGTGACCACCGCACTGAACTACATGCGCACCGGGCAGTACTACCTCAACCGCGGCGGCCGGTACGACGACTTCTTCCCGGACGTCCTCGCCGCCGCCGAGGGCCGCTCATACATCGACTACGGTTTCCACCTGGCCCCGATGATGCGCGAGCACATCAACGAGATCCCGCAGTTGGTGGCGGAGCACGGGGTCACCTCGTTCAAGATCTTCATGTTCTACGGCAGCCACGGGCTGCACGGCCGCTCCGCCGACCAGAACTCATTCCTGATGATCCCGGAGGGTGAGCGGTACGACTACGCCCACTTCGAGTTCGTCATGCGCGGAGTGCAGGCGGCCCGTGAGCAGTTCCCCGAGCTGGCCGACGACATCTCGCTGTCGCTGCACTGCGAGACCGCCGAGATCATGAGCGCCTACACCAGGCAGGTCGAGCAGGAGGGCAGGCTGCGAGGGCTGGAGGCCTATCACGCCTCCCGGCCACCGCACTCGGAGGGGCTGGCCGTGTCGATCGCGTCGTACCTGGCGCACGAGACCGGGCTGCCGAAGATCAACCTGCTGCACCTGTCCTCGTACAAGGCCGTCGACGCGGCGCTGCGAATGGCACAGGCGTTCCCCCACATCGACTTCCGCCGGGAGGTGACAATCGGGCACCTGCTGGCCGACATCAGCACCGCGCACGGGCTCGGCGGCAAGGTCAACCCGCCGCTGCGCCCCCGCGAGGACGTCGAGGCACTCTGGGAGTACGTCCTGGACGGCAAGATCGACTGGGTGGTCAGCGACCACGCCTGCTGCCGGGACGAGGTGAAGTTCGGTGAGCCGCGCGACGACATCTTCGTGGCGAAGTCCGGCTTCGGCGGCGCCGAGTACCTGCTGCCCGGCCTGGTCACCGAGGGCAGCCGGCGCGGCCTGTCGTACCAGCGGGTGGCCGAGCTGACCTCGTGGAACCCGGCCCACCGCTTCGGTCTGCACCACAAGGGCGCGATCGCCGAGGGCTACGACGCGGACATCTGCCTGGTGGACCCGGACGTGACCTGGACGGTTCGGGCCGAGGACTCCGAGTCGACCCAGGAATACACGCCGTTCGAGGGCTTCGGACTGACCGCCAAGGTGACCGACACCTTCGTCCGCGGCGAGCACGTGCTCGTCGACGGCAAGGTCGCCGGCGAGCCGCACGGCCGGTACATCTCCCGGCCGCAGCGGTAGGGAGGCGAGGAGTGCAGACGGTGGCGCGCAGTTACCTGTACGTGCCGGGCGACCGGGCGGACCTGCTGGACAAGGCTAGCGGGCGGGGCGCTGACGCGCTCGTACTCGACCTCGAAGACGCGGTGATCGCGGCCCGCAAGGAGCAGGCCCGTGAGACGGTCGGCGCGTTCCTCGCCGCCGCCCCGCGGAACGGGCCTGGCCTGTGGGTCAGGATCAACAGTGACCAGATCGAGGCGGACATCGCCGTCCTCTCCGCGGCGGCGGTGGGTATCTGGGTGCCCAAGGCCGAACCGAACCTGCTCCATGAGGTCGACGCGGCGCTCACCCGGGCCGAGCGGCGGCTCGGCCCGGGTGCGCCGACCTTCCAGGTGGTGGCGCTGATCGAGACCGCCCGAGGGGTGCTCACCGCGGCGCAGGTGGCCGCCGCGCCACGCGTGCTCCGACTCGGCATCGGCGAGGCGGACCTGGCCGGTGAGCTCGGGCTGCAGCCGGGGGCGGACCGGGCGGAGTTCGGCCCAATCCGCTCGCAGGTCGTCGTCGCCTCGGCCGCAGCCGGGATCACCCCTCCCGTGGGGCCCGTCGAGACAACGCTGCGCGATGCAGCCCGGCTGGAGCAGACGACCCGGGCCCTGCTCCGGCAGGGCTTCCGGGCCCGCACCGCCATCCACCCCGGACAACTCGCGGTCATCAACGACGTGTTCGCCCCCACCGCCGCCGAGTTGGCGTCCGCCCGGGCGGTCCTGGAGGCGATGGAGCGGGCAGAACGTCGTGGCTCCGGTGTGGCGACCGACGCCGACGGCCGACTGCTGGACCGGGCCGTGGTCCGCACCGCTGCCGAAGTGGTACGGCGGGCCGACGCGTCGGCCGGCTGACTACCGCACGTCCCGCCCGGTCCGGCACGTGGTTCGCGTGCTGCCTCAGCTGGCTTCCGGGTGAACGCAGAGAAGCGCGCCGGCTGGGGCACCTCCCAGATGTGCTCCAGCCGGCGAGCGTCTAGCTTCCCTCCGTCAGCGGTGCGCCCACCGTGTAGAGCAGCAGTGCCAGCGATGCGAGCGTGAACATCGCCAGCATGACGCGCCGCCAGTTGACAGCCAGAGTCATGATTCACCCCCCTCGGTCTGTGACGGAACAGATTGTCCCCGCCGGTGGCGACACATGGCCAGCACGACCATCGCGCAGGCGCCGCCGCTGATCAGGACATCGCCAGGGCTGATGACCTTGTGCAGGGGTGCGATCGGGATAGTGTCGCCGAGGAACGGCAACCGTGTGTTGGCGTCGGCAGATTCGTTTGGGCGTCGCCAGGCCCGGACGCAGGCCCCCACTGCGGCGGCCACGGCGGGTTCGTAAGGCATCCGACCGTTGAGCGCGATGGCCAGGCCGTTCAAAGCAGCGCCCAGCGCGATGAACACACCGGCGACGCGGGTAGCCACCGGCCAATGTCGAAGGTTGACAGCAAGCCACACCAGCACGAAAGCGAACACGATGGCCAGCATGGACACGCCGACTTGCTGTTCAATGAAGCTCCGTACGCCCTTCACGTAGTACTGCACAACCTGACCGAGTGCGGCCAGCGGTGGATGCAACACCGGCTTGTTCGATCGAGGCTAACCGATTTGATTATCGATGATCAGTGATCATAGATTGGCCTGTGTGGAACGTTTTCGGCTTTCCAAGGCCGGGAAGCGTGTCGGTGTTCACCCCGTGGCGCATCACGTTTGGGTTGGCTCGGGGAGGGTTCCGGTGGCGTGGGCCGGCGGTGAGGGCCGGTTTTTGTGGATCGGTGTTGAGGCGTTGAGTCGGTGAGCGGGAAGCTGCGGCTGGTCGAGGGTGAGGCGGCCCGGACCGCGTGTGCCCGTGCTGTGCTGCGCGTGGGGGTGGATGAATCGGCCTGGGTTTCCCGGAGGGCATGATCTAACAGGGAGAGGATCATGCCAGCACCGAAGAAGTATGACGATGAGACGCAGGCGCGTGCGG
>NZ_JBIAFE010000028.1:0-100203 GCF_042869115.1 Micromonospora sp. NPDC007230
CACCACCATGCCCTCAACTCAAACGCATCGAACAACAGCGATCATGGGCGCGGGGCCACAACCGGCGACCTCAGCCGTGAATGATCGAGGCTAGAAACGTGCGGTGCGGAAAGTACAGTGGGGGAAGTCCTGGCCCCGCTGATCTTGGCAGGCACACGATTCCGGGGATTCCCACTCATCAGCTGCCGGCCTGCCAACCGGAAGGAGCACGGTGCACAAACGCATCAGGAGCGCCCTCGGTGTCGCCCTGGCCGCCGCCCTCCTCGCCACCGTTCCGCAGGCCCCGTCGCAGGCGCACGGCGGGCAGGCCAAGCCCAACGCCATCTCGTTGCCGGACGGATTCCAGCCCGAAGGCATCGCCACGGCCGGCACGTACGCCTACTTCGGATCCCGCGCCACCGGCGCCATCTACCGCACCGACCTGATCTCAGGCGAGGGCGAGCAGATCAGCCCCGCCACCGGCACCCCCTCGGTCGGGCTCAAGGTCGACCGGCGCGGCCGGCTCTTCGTCTCCGGCGGCACGGCCGGCGATGCCCGGGTGATGGACACCCGCACCGGGGCCGTCCTGGCGCGTTACCAGTTCGCCACCGCCCCGACGTTCGTCAACGACGTCGTCCTCACCAGAGAGGCGGCCTACTTCACCGACTCCAACAAGCCGGTCCTCTACCGCCTGCCACTCGGCCGCGACGGCGCCCCGCCGCCGGCCGACGGTTTCACGGCGATCCCCCTCACCGGCGCCTACCAGCAGGTCGGCACCGGGATCAACCTCAACGGCATCGCGCGGACGCCCGACGGGAAGGCCCTGATCGTCGTTCAGTCCAACACCGGCATCCTCTTCCGCGTCGACCCGGCGACCGGCGTCACCACCACGGTCGACGTGCCCGGTCACACCTTCGCCAACGGCGACGGGCTGCTGCTCGTCGGCCGCATGCTCTACATCGTCCAGAACCGGCTCAACCAGATCGCCGCGGTCGAGCTGAACCCCTCCGGGACCGCCGGCACGGTGACCGGGACCATCACCGACCCGAACTTCGACGTCCCCACCACGGTGGCAAGCACCCTCGGCCGCCTCTATCTGCCCAACGCGCGCTTCACCACGCCGCCGACCCCCACCACGCCGTACACCGTGGTCGCGGTCCGTCCGCTCTGTGAGCACGTTCCGGGGTACGCGCAGTCCGCGCGTACCCCGGCGTCCTGCTCGTGGATTCGCTTCTGCCGGCAAGGCTCATCGGCCGATCACCGGGTCGACGGAAGTCGCAAAGAATGTCGGCTGACGGCCGCAACAGAACGGGCTCCGCGTCGCGGAAATCATTGACGTCGCGAAATTGCGGACGACTTAAAAGTGCCTGGTTACTTGCGCCCAATCCGCCCGGGACGGTCATCATCCCACCCATGGAACGGCACAGGCTGATCTACCGGCCAGTCCCGGCCTGACGGGCCGGAGCAGGACAAAGGCGCACTTCCGCTTCGCCATTGCCGCGTTTCCCGCCCGCGTCGCCCCGTCAGTCATCGCCGCCTACTTCCTCATCAGCAGCCACACCCTTCGTTATCCGGACGGCAAGGCGACGGGAAACGCTAGATTCAGTCGGAGGTGCAGCCATTTCCGCTCGGCGGCGAGTGACCGCGGCGAGGGCTGCCAGGTGCGGCGGACGGCAGTCGCGGATCGCCTTCGACGGCGATCACTGCCCGGGCGAATGGTTGCTGATTGCTGATGATGTTGCTTAGCGCCACGACAGAGTGCGATGACCAGGTGTCCGTACGGCCCCCGAGGTACCGCTTGGCCGCGCACCGCTTGCTCGGGACGGTGGGTTCGCTGGTGACCGTGGTGGGCGGGTTGCTGGCGGGCGTACGGCCCGTCGGCGAGGTGGCGATCAATCTGCCGATCGTCCATCAGGCGCGCGCGTCGACGGCACTGTCGGTCGCCGTGGTCTACGTCGGCCTCACGATGCTGTTGCTCGCCTGGTGGCGCGTGGGCCGGCAGGTTCGTTCCGGTGGCACCTCCTGCCGCAGCCTGGCGACGACCGCGGCATGGTGGGGAGCACCCTTCGCCCTCACCATCCCGATCTTCAGCGGCGACGTCCACAGCTATCTCGCCCAGGGTGCGATGACCAGGGCCGGGTTGGACGCGTATCAGGTCGGACCAGCCGCCCTGGGTGGTCCCCTCACGGTGAACGTGCCCGACATCTGGCAGCACACGCCGGCGCCGTACGGTCCGATCTTTCTCAACCTCGCCGGCGGGGTGACCGAGGTGACCGGGGGTGGCGTCTGGGCGGGCATCCTCGGGATGCGTCTGCTGGCCCTGTTGGGGGTGGGCCTGCTGGTGTGGTCGGTGCCCCGACTGGCCCGCTTCTGCGGGGTGCGCCCGGCGGCGGCGATGTGGCTGGGCGTGCTCAACCCGCTCGTGCTGCTCCATCTGATCGGCGATGCCCACAACGAGGCGGTGATGCTGGGCCTGATGTGTGTCGGCCTGGTCATGACGCTACGGCGCCGACCGGTGGTCGGGGTCGTGCTGCTCACGCTCGCCACGCTCGTCAAGGCGCCTGCGGCGCTGGCGATCGCCTTCGTGGTGCCCATCTGGGCGCGGCAGATCGGTGGCCGCTGGCCACGACTGCGGGTTGCGCTGTGGGGCGGCGCGGTCGCCGGCGTCACCGCGGTGTTGGTCACGGCGCTGGCCGGGATGAGCTTCGGCTGGGTGCAGGCCCTGGGTACGCCCACCCACGCGCGTACCTGGATGTCGATCACCACCGACCTGGGCTGGGCGGTGGGCACGGTGCTGCACCACCTGATCGGCGTCGGGGTGGAGCAGACGAGGCACGTTGTCTGGCTGGTGGGTCTCGTCGTTGCCGCGGGGTTGTGCGTGGCCCTGTGGCGGCGCAGCGCGCGGATCGGACCGGTCACCGCCCTCGGCCTGTCGCTCGCGGTGGTCGTCATTGCTGGCCCGGTGGTGCATCCGTGGTACCTGCTCTGGGCGATCGTGCCACTCGCGGCAGCCGCGGGCGGCACCGCGATCCGTCGGGTGGTCACGGCCGGTTCGGTGGCCCTCGTCCTGCTGGTCCTGCCCGGCGGTGTCCAACCCGGCCTGCCCGCGCTCGTCGGCGCGCTGGCAGGAACGGTGCCCGTGCTTGTCGCGGCTGCGGCGTTCCTCCGCCTGCGGCAGCGACGTGGATCAGCTTCGTCGGCAGCCGACCCGGTCGAGCGGGTTCAACCGGTGCTCACGGCCGGCCGGGCAGTCGGTCGTTCGCCCGGCGGCCGGCGACCTACCGGGCGACCAGCGCTGGTGGCAGCCTCGGGCAACGCCGGTCGGCGGGCGCCGGCCCGTCACGTCGACCCGGCCGCCGATGCTGATCACGACGCGCCGCCCGCCGCCGGACAGCGCCTCGCGCTGCGTGCGGTCAGCACGCGGCGTGGTGGCCTGCCGCGTTGGTACACCGCAGTTCCCACCACAGCGGCGGGTCCCGCGGTCTGTCACTGCTGGTGGTCCAGCGGGCCACACCGTCGGCATCGATGACCTGATCTCGTTCCGACCTTGACGGGACGTACTTCACGCGGTGGGCGGACGAGTTCCATCGACGCAACGCTGAGGCCTGGGCCAACGACCGGACCGGGGCGGACCTCACCGCCCAGATCGTTGCGGACTTCCGGATGGGCGCGCAGGCCGTCAGCGTGCCGGCCGCGGCGACCATCTGAACCGGCTGACCACGGTGCTCACTTGGCGCACTGCGCGCAGGTGCCGAAGATCTCCAGCGTGTGGCCGACATCGGTGAAGCCGTGCTGGCTCGCGACCTGGTCGGCCCAGCGCTCCACCGCCGGACCGGCCACCTCGACCGTGCGACCGCACTCCCGGCAGACCAGGTGATGGTGGTGCCGGCTCTGACTGCACCGGCGGAACAGCTGCTCCCCGCCCGGCAGCCGGGTCGAGTCGATCTCACCGGCGTCGACCAGCAGCTGCAGCGTCCGGTAGACCGTGGTCAGTCCCACCCGGGCCTTGCGGGCGAGGAGCATCTGGTGCAGCTGCTGCGCGGTGTGGAAGCCCTCGACCTCACGCAGCAGCTGCAGCACCTCGGCGCGCTGGCGCGTGTTCCGGGTCACGTTCGGGATCGCCTGAGTCACCGTACCGCCGTCTCCGCTCGTCCTCGTCGGCCGCACAACCCGCCGGGCTCTTGTTGGGCGCCGGCCAGGCTACCGCCGAATCCATTATGCGTTGCGCATATGTCGGCACCGCGACCAGCGACCCTGATCAGCCCGACCACGGGCCCGGCCGCCCCGGTGACCGTTCGCCCGCGCGCCGTCGGCGAAAGGCCATCATGGCGGGATCGGTCTCCGCCGTCCCGGACGCTGCGTCACACTGTGGGGACTCTACGCTTCTGCCGTCCACGCGAAGAAGGTGGCCGTACTGAGCGCAATCGACCCCGCCGACCTCGTCGCGCCGCCGTCCGCATCGCCCGCGCCGCCGTCACCGGCGCCAGCCACCACACCCGTTCCACCCCGGCGAGACCGGGCGATCGGTTCGGTCGAGGTGCTGTGTGTGCTGCTCATCCTCGTCGGCGTCCTGTACCGGCAGATTGGCGCGCTGGTGGCGGACCCGCGGTTGCAGACCTGGTTGACGGTGTTCGTGTCGGTGCTGGTGCAGGCGGTGCCGTTCCTCGTGTTCGGGGTGGTGCTGTCGGCCGTGATCGCGGTTTTCGTGCCGCGGTCGTTCTGGGCCCGGGCGCTGCCCCGGCATCCGGCGCTCGCGGTGCCGGTCGCCGGGGTCGCCGGGGTGGTGCTGCCCGGTTGTGAGTGCGGGTCGGTGCCGATCGCGGGGTCGTTGATCCGCCGCGGGGTCACCCCAGCCGCGGCGTTGGCGTTCCTGCTCGCCGCGCCGGCGATCAACCCGATCGTGTTGACCGCGACCGCGGTGGCGTTTCCGCGTAACCCGGAGATGGTCGCCGCGAGGGGCGGGGCGAGTCTGGTCGTGGCGCTGCTGATGGGTTGGCTGTGGCTGCGGTTGGGCCGCACGGAGTGGATCCGCCTGCCGCACCGGGCGCACCTTGACGGCCTGCCGCGGATGGCGGCGTTCTGGGCGGCCTGCCGGCACGACATCATCCACGCCGGCGGGTTCCTCGTGGTCGGCGCGATGGCCGCGGCCACGATCAACGTGGCCGTACCCCAGCAGTTCCTGCACGACCTGGCCGCCCGGCCGGTGCTGTCGGTGCTGGCGCTGGCGGCCCTGGCGGTGCTGCTGTCGATCTGCTCGGAGGCGGACGCGTTCGTTGCCGCGTCGCTGTCGCAGTTCTCCCTGACCGCCCGGCTGGCCTTCCTCGTGGTCGGTCCGATGGTCGACCTGAAACTCGTGTCCATGCAGGCCGGCATGTTCGGACGGCGGTTCGCCGCCCGGTTCGCCCCGGCCACCTTCGCCCTCGCCGTGCTCGTCGCGGCCGCAGCCGGGACGGTGATCTGGTGAACCGGGGCGCTCAGGCCGTGGTGATGGTCTTCCTCGGTGGCGCGATCCTGCGCGCCAGCCTCACGGACCTGTATCTCCGCTACGTCAAGCAGGGCCTGCGGCCCTTCCTCATCGCCGCCGGCGTCCTGCTGGTCGTCGCCGCCGTGATGGCGCTGGTGCACGAGATCCGCGACAGGTACCGGCCCGCCGGAACGGACGACGACGGGCACGGGCACTCCGGGCCGGCGGTCGGCTGGTTGCTGCTGCTGCCGGCGCTCGCGCTGCTGTTCGTCGTGCCACCCGCCCTCGGCGCCGACACCGCCGCCCGCGCCGGCTCCGCCCTCACCGACAACCAGGACGTCGCCTACCCGCCCCTGCCGCCCGGCGACCCGGCCCGGCTCAGCCTCCTCGACTACGGCTACCGGGCGGTCTACGACCAGGGCCGGACGCTGCGCGGCCGGCAGATCCAGCTCACCGGTTTCCTGGCCCCCGGCCCCGACGGCCAACCCATGCTCGCCCGCATCGTGCTGTCCTGCTGCGCCGCCGACGGCATCCCTATCAAGATCGGGCTGCGCGGCGACGTGCCCCACCTGCCGGCCGACACCTGGGTGCGGGCCACTGGCCGGTGGATCCCCCACACCGTCAAGGACCCGGTCAACGACTCCGACATCCCGTACTTCCAACTGGACGCCTGGCAGCAGATCACGCCACCCGCGGAACCGTACGAATAGACGCTGCTGGAGCACGCCGCCGGGGCGGTGCCGCGCTAGGCTGTGCCGAATTCGCGAATCGTCCTCAGTGGGAGGTTGCTCGTGCGGCAGGGTGACGAGGCAGTGACAGACCAGCAGCAGCCGGCGTCCGCCGGCATCGACGCCACCGTGCCGCACTCGGCGAGGATCTACGACTACTGGCTCGGCGGCAAGGACAACTTCGCTGCCGACCGGGCGGTGGCGGAGGCACTGGTCGCCGCGATCCCCACGATCCGGGCGATGGCCGCCGAGAACCGGAGCTTCGTGCACCGGGTGGCGCGCTACCTCGTCGGGCAGGCGGGGGTACGGCAGTTCCTCGACATCGGCACCGGCATCCCGACCCGGCCGAACCTGCACGAGGTCGCCCAGCAGATCGCCCCGGAGACCCGGGTGGTCTACGTCGACAACGACCCGATCGTGCTGGTGCACGCGCGGGCCCTGATGGTCAGCACCGACGAGGGGCGTAGCGAGTACATCCACGCCGACCTGCGGGAGCCGGAGAAGATCCTGCAGGATCCGGCGCTGACCGGCACGCTCGACCTCGACCAGCCGGTCGCCCTGACCTTGATCGCGATCCTGATGCTGCTCAAGGACGCCGACGACCCGTTTGGCAAGGTCCGGGTGCTGATGGACGCCCTGCCGTCGGGCAGCTATGTGGCCATCACCCACCCCACCGGGGACTTCGACCCGGAGGCGATGGCGACCGCCGTGGCCTCCGCCAATCACGGCGGGATGACTCTGGTGCCCCGGAGCCGGGACGAGGTCGCGCGCTTCTTCGACGGGTGGGAACTGATCGAACCGGGAATCGCGCCGGTGATGGCCTGGCAGCCCGACAACGGCGCGCCGAGCGACCCGCACGCCGCCTACTACTGGGCCGGAGTGGCTCGCAAGCCGTAGGACTCCGCCGCCCTGGTGGCCACAGTCGGCAGTACGGTCGGACGCCTGGCGCTGCAGATAATTTCCGGCCCCGAATCCGGGGTGTAAGGATTTCTTCTAATCGATGTCGTTGATACTGTGCTGCCGTGCCTCCCCCTCGCACCGTCAACGCACCACCTGCCGACCGTGCCCCGACCGGGGAGACCACTCGCTCCGGCGGCCCGCGGGGACAGCGCCTTCGCCTCCGCGAAGCCGGTCTCGGGTGGTTGCTGCTGCTGCCGTCGGTGGTGGTCTTCGCCTTGTTCGTGTTCTGGCCGCTCGGGCGAACCCTGTACCTGTCGGTACACGGCAATGACATCTTCGGCGCCCCGTCGGCGTACGTCGGTGCGGACCACTACCGGGAGATGCTGTCCGCGGAGTTCGGTCGGGTTCTGGCCACGACCGCGTTGTTCACGCTCTTCTCGGTGCTGCCGGCTGTGGCCGGCGCGCTGGTCGTGGTGCTGCTGCTGGAGGCACGCATCCGAGGCGTACGGGTGCTGCGGACCGCGTTCGCGTTGCCGTTCGCGTTCTCGGTGGCGACCGCCTCGGTCGTCTTCGCGGTCATCTACAACCCGGCGATCGGGGTGGCCAACGGCCTGCTCGGCACGTTCGGGATCGACCGGGTCAACTGGCTGACCGATCCCTCGATCGCGCTGCCCGCCGTCTGCGCGGCGACGGTGTGGATGAACTTCGGCTACAACATCCTCGTCCTGTCCGCCGGTGTGGCAGCCATCCCGCCCGAGGTCGTCGAGGCCGCCCGGCTGGACGGCGCGACCGGCTGGCGGCTGGCGTCGCGGATCACCGTGCCGCTGCTCTCCCCGCAACTGTTCTTCCTCGTCGTGGTCTCCACGATCCACGCTCTGCAGAGTTTCGGGCAGATCCACATCCTGACCAAGGGCGGACCTGACCAGGCCACCACCACGCTGGTCTACTCGATCTACGAGAAGGCGTTCGCCTTCGGCTCGGCGGACTTCGGCGCGGCCAGCGCGCAGGCCGTCGTACTCCTGATCATCATGCTCGCCTGCACGGCCGTGCAGTTCGGCATCCTCGAACGGCGGGTCCACTACCGATGAGGAAACCCTCCCTCGGCCAGGTCGCCGTCTATGTCGTGCTCGGCGTGGCCGCGATCCCGGTCCTGTTCCCCGTCTACTACGGCTTCGTCGGCGCCGTGATGGGCCCGGGCGACCTGGCGACCTACCCGCCCGCGCTGGTGCCGACCGAACTGCACTGGCAGAACGTCACCGACGTGTTCCGGTCGGTGCCGCTGGGCCGGTTCTATCTCAACTCCGCGATCCAGGCCGGGGCCATCACCCTGGCCCAGGTCGTCACCAGCATCGTCGCCGCGTACGCGTTCGCGTTCCTCCGCCTGCCGGCCAGGGCCGCCACCTTCGGTCTGTTCCTCGCCACCCTGATGGTGCCGTGGGAGTCGATCATCATCCCCAACTACCTGACCGTCTCCGGTTGGGGGCTGGCCCGCGGCAGCCTGACCTACCTCGGCCTGGTGCTGCCCTTCCTCGCCTCGGCGTTCGGCACCTTCCTGCTACGCCAGGCCTTCCTGCAGTTCCCGTCCGAGTTGCGGGACGCCGCGGTGATCGACGGCTGCGGCCACTGGCGGCTGTTGTGGCGGGTCCTCGTGCCGCTGTCCAAGCCGTCCATCGCGGCGGTCGGCGTGTACGTCTTCCTCTCGGCCTGGAACCAGTACTTCTGGCCGCTGATCCTGATCCGGGACACCGAATTCCAGACGCTCCAGATCGGCATCTCGCAGCTCAACGACGCGGAGGCCGCCCAACCGGGTCTGGTCCTCGCCGGCGTGGCGCTCTCGCTGCTCCCCACGCTGGCCGTCGTGATCCTGGGTCAGCGCTACATCGTCCGCGGGCTCACCGCCGGCGCCCTGCGTTGAACCGACAGAAGGAGAACGCATGACAAGACTTCGACTCCGCCGAACGATGACGGCATTCGTCGCCCTGGTGGCCGTCGCGGCGACGGGCGGATGCGGCGGCTCGGGATCCGATGCCGGCGGCGACGCGCTCGACGCGCCCGGCGCGGAGGTGCTCGAGAAGGCCACGGGCAAGACCACCATCGAGTTCTGGCACTCGATGAAGGGACCGAACGCCCAGGCGGTCGACCAACTGGTCGCCGACTTCAACGCCCAGAGCGGGGGCAAGGTCGAGGTCAAGGCGGTCTTCCAGGGCAGCTACGACGAGACGATCGCCAAGTACAAGGCGTCGGTCCAGCAGAAGAGCACCCCGGCCCTGGTGCAGATCTACGACATCGGCACCCGCTTCATGGTCGACTCGAAGCAGGTCGTGCCGGTCCACAAGTTCGTCGAGAAGGACGCGTTCAACGCCGCCGACATCGAGCCGAACATCGCCAGCTACTACTCCATCGACGGCAAGCTGTGGTCGATGCCGTTCAACTCCTCCACGCCGCTGCTGTACCTGAACAAGGAGGCGTTCGAGCGGGCCCGCCTCGACCCGACGAAGCCGCCGCGCAACCTCACCGAGATCGGGGAACTGGCGAAGAAGCTGACCGTCAAGGACGCCAGCGGCAAGACCGTCCAGTACGGCTTCGGCGCCGCGATCTACGGCTGGCTGCTGGAGCAGTTGCTCGCCACCGACGGCAAGGAGTACTGCGACCACGGCAACGGGCGTACGGGCCTGGCCTCGAAAGTCCAGTTCGACCAGGAGACCGGGGTAGGCGTCGCGCAGTGGTGGACGGACCTGGTGAAGGGCGGCTACGCGACCAACACCGGGCGCAAGACCGACGACGCGCAGGCCGCGTTCAAGGCGGGTACGGTCGCCATGCATCTGGAGTCGACCAGCGTGCTGCGCGGTTACGTCGACGCGGCGAAGGGAAAGTTCACCGTGCTCACCGCCCCCTACCCGAAGGTGGACAGCTCGTCGGCGGGTGGCCCGATCATCGGCGGAGCCTCGCTGTGGATCGGCGGTGTCGGCCACAGTGCGCAGGAGAAGCGGGCCGCCTGGGAGTTCGTGAAGTTCGCGTCCAGCCCGGCCGCGCAGGCCAAGTGGCACACCGGCACCGGCTACGTGCCGATCAACGCCAAGGCCCTGGAGGAGCAGATCGACAAGGACTGGATGGCGAAGTTCCCCCAGTTCCGCACCGCCGTCGACCAACTGCACGCGTTGCCCCCGTCGGTCGCGTCGGCCGGATGCCTGCTCGGTGTGATGCCGCAGGCGCGCAAGGCGTCCGAGGACGGCCTGGAGGCGGCGATCGTCGGTAGCAAGCCTGCGGAGCAGGCCATGAAGGACGCCGCCGCCAGCGTGCAGGGCGCCATCGACAGCTACAACAAGTCCGTCGGCTGACCTCCGGACGACCCGGGCTGGACCCGGCGACGATGAGGGCCAGCTCCATGCGGAGCTGGCCCTCATCGCTTGCCACGCCGCCGGCGGGAGCGTTCTTCGTCGGGACGCTCCCACCGGCAGCGAGGGCTCAGCTGGTGAACTTGAAGTAGGCCCGGTGCTGGAATCCGTTGTCGAGGGTCAGCACGAACTCGCGGCAGGTGCCGGCCCAGGACGGGTCCGTCTTCCACGGGTAGTTGTACTGGCCGTTGGCGTTGACCGACATGCTCGATCCGCCCGGGTTGCGGGCCGCGACCGGGGTCGGCCGCGGGGTGGTGGCGCCGTCGGGGCCGACGGTCTTGAGGGTGTCGCAGTCGACCAGCCGCGAGTACGGCGAGCCACTGGCGAGGATGTCCAGGCCGCGATTGGCCGCCAGCTGGAACTTCATCGGTACGGCGTCACCGGCGACGACGGTGTTCAGCGCTGGCTGCGCCGAGCGGCCGACGAAGTCGCCCCGGCAGGACGGGTGGGTGTCGAACGCCTCGCTGTTGTCGTTGCGACCGGTGGTGCCCTGCACCGCGCTGTAGCCCAGGCCACGGCGGGCGAAGGAGCCCCAGAGGATGCAGGCGTTCTCCCCGCCGGTGAGGGCGGCGTCGGCGGCGATGATCGCGTTACGGCCGGTCACGAAGCCCGGGCCGCAACCCTGCATCTTCAGCCCGTCGATGACCAGCTGCAGCGCCAGGTTGTTACCGCCGGTGTTCCACGCCTCGTAGACGTTCGGGTTGAACCCGTGCCGGTCGACCAGGTTCCAGGTCATGTCCCACAGGATCGAAGCCCAGCCGTGGCCGATGCCGTGCGGCGCGGCCAGGGAGGTGCCGTCCAGCCAGCCACCGGTCTTGATGCTGTCGTAGGTGAACGGCTGGATGTCCATGTTCCGCGAGTACGGCCGCGGCCGGATGCCGCCACCCACCCGGCTGTCCTGGAACAGCGCGTACTGCCCGTAACCGCGGGCGTTCTCCGGGTCGTCGATCGCGGGGTTGAGCAGCGCGGTGATCGCGAGGAAGTCGCTCCAGCCCTCGCCCATCTGCTCGTCGCCGGTGAGGCAGTTGACGGTCGGGCCACCGGTAAGCCGGTTGGAAACGCCGTGGCCGTACTCGTGGAAGATCGTCTCCGAGCGGAACGAGGCGTCCCGCATCGCCGGCCGGGCCAGGTTGCGGTGCACCCGGCCCGCGGCCGGCAGGCCGCCCTTGATGCGGTTTCCGTCGGCCTGGCTCACCATGACCGCGGGAATGCCGACCGCCGGGCTCATGGATCCGCTCATCGCCGCCGGGGCGCCCGCCACGTTGTTGACCACCACCACGGCGGCGGCACCGGCCTTCTCGGCGTTGGCCACCTGGGTGTAGAAGTTGCAGCCGCTGGTCCGGTCGACCACGGCGATCGCACCCTGGGGCAGGGTGTAGGCGGTGCAGCCGTCGCCGATCGCCCCGACGCCGTCGTTGACCAGCACCACCTCGCCGGCGAAGCCGGCGCTGGTGGGCGCGGGCGTGAACCGCGCGTACTCCGCCTCGTAGGTGCCGGCGCCGGACCCCGCGTCGATCGTCACGGCGTTGGGCAGGCCGAACTGGTTGCCCGGCCAGAGGAACATCTGCATCCGGGGGCGACCGCCGTCCAGCGCCGGCGTGGAGAAGTTGGCGTTGTTCTGGCCGGAGCCGTCGTGCGCCTCGCACTGCACGTCGTCGCCGCCGGTGCCGCCCCGGCCGTAGTTGTTGACCTGGAAGTTGCCGGACGCCTCGTCGAAGCCGTACCGGTAGGTCAGGTCGTGGACCATGTTGCACCAGTAGAACTGGTTCACCACGGCGGCCTGGGTGTAGGTCTGCGGGTGCTCGTTCAGGTCGGCCGGGAAGTTGAAGGTGAGGCCGGCGCCGCCCTCGGCGGAGCTGCCGGGGTCGATCTGGTTGTTGGCGTCCCGGTCGGTGTAGGCGTGCGCGTTGTTGCCCCGGGTGATGGTGTACTCGGCGCCCGGGGCGCCGTTGGTGTCGTGCCAGCCGTACGGCGAGGCGTCCCCGTCCGCCGGGTTGGTCACCAGGGTCTGCGGGCCGTCGTTCGGGTCACCCTTCGGGAACTCGAAGACGCGGTAGCTGGACCCGTCATCGACCGGGCTCGGGGGGCGGATCTTGGCGGCGGGGGTGCTGGTGGTGGCGACCGTGGTGGCGGGGGCCTCGCGTCGGCCGAGCGTCGCGGCCAGGTCCTTCGGGCTGTCGTGGTCGGTCCAGTCGTCGGCGTTGAGCAGCTCGCCGGTGTGCGCGTCGACGCTGGCGTTCCAGAGGTGGGTGTCGGAGGAGTCGTCGATGACGAGTTGCCAGGCCAGGCGCAACCCCTCGTCGGTCGGCTGCCAACCGAGCTTGGCCGGGATGGGCTGGTCGGAGATGCCGCTGCCGGACACCACCGTCCGTTGCGCCGCGCCGCCGCTGCGGCTCATCACCTTCGGGTTGGCGGGATCCGCCAGATCCAACGCGTCGGCGGCGGCCTGCACGGCCTCGACCGCGTCCAACGACGCGGCGCCGGAGGCCTTGCCGAACAGATCCGGCACGAGGCTGTCACCGACGAAGATGACACTGCCGTCCCGGGCGATGTTGACCGTGGCGGTGGCCCCGAACACGTCAAGGTCCTTGTACCGCTGGGCCAGGTTGACGTGGGTCACCCCGTTGTGGCGGCTGGTGTAGCTCGACGCCACCGCGAGGTCGGACAGGTCTCCGGCGGCGACCTTGAAGTCGCCGGGATGAGCCCGCAGATAGGACATGGCAATGTCCTTCGCCGCGCCTTCGTTCGGGCCGGTCAGGAAGATCGGATTCTTCGGACCAGGCCCATCGGGCTCAGCCCAAGCCGGTCCCGCGGTCAACGACGTCGTAGCCGCGACCAGGGTCGTGGACAGCAACAACGCGGCGTTGCGACGACCACGGGACGGACGCCAATGCAGAGGCACCGCTGCTCCTTTCGGGGGTTGGAAAAGACAGCACGGAGCGCCGATCCACCACCGCCACCGGGCGGCCCGCCACGCCCATCCGCAGCGCTCGCCCGGCGTTCACGTTCAGTAACCAGACCCGTGCGAGGTGAATCGAATCGACGCTACGGTGCCTTTAACCAGCCGATCATCCGACGAGTGGCGAAACATTCGGTCAGCACCTCCTACTCCTGTCGCGGTTCACCCGCTGACGCCAAAGTGGAGGTTCGCATGCGGCGGAGATCGCGAGATCCGTTGCCGAAACGAGGCTTACGGAGCGGTGCTCCGCGGTGGACGCCGGTCGGACGCTCGGACCGGTCACGCCCAGTTGTGGCGGGCGGCGTACCAGCCGAGTTGCATCCGGCTCTGGACGCCAGCGAGATCCATCAGGTAGCGGAGGCGGCGTTGCAGGGTTCGCAGGGACAGGTCGAGCTGGCTGGCGACCGCCTGATCCGTGAGTCCGGCCAGCAGCAGAGCCAGGATTCTGCGGTCCAACCCGGTTGGCGCCGCCGCGTCCGCGCCCTGGGTGTCCTCGGTGGTGAGCTCGCCGAATGCGGAAACGTCGAGCGGATGGGCGCCGCGCCACACGATCTCGAACAGCGCATCCATCGCCGTGAGCAGGCCGGCACGGTGCAGCAGCACCGCCCCGGGCTCGTCGCCCGGCGTGATGGTCAAGGGCACCAGGCCCAGTTCGGCGTCGGCCAGCATGAGCTTGATCGGTAACGACTCGGCCACTCGCACCTCGACGCCCCTGCGCAGCGAGTCGATGGTCTCGGCGACGACGCCCGGCTCGGCGAGCACCGCCCGGTCAACCACGACCCGGTAGCGCACACCCTGAGCCACCACCTGCGACTCGGCCGAATTCTCACCCGGCGGTACAGCGACGAACGGTGTGGTGACGAAGCTGCGAACCTGGGTACGGGCGGCGTGCTGCACCTGCGCGAACCGATGCCGGACCGCCTCGACGCCCGTGACCACCTCGATCAACTCGCTGATGGTGCGGCCCGCCATCGCCTTGCGGTGCTCCTCGGCGAGGTTGACGAGCGCCAGTTCGGCGATGCGCAGGGCTGCCCGTCGTTCGCTGATCATCGCACCGAGCGCGAGCGCGGGCGGTGCCGCGGCGTACTCGCCGTCGGACGTGGACTTCACCAGACCACACGCCGCCAGCTGCGCCAGCGCCGCCTCGACCGCGGACGCGGGCAGGTGCAGGGCTTCGCTCAGCTCCGCCGAGTTGGCCTGGGCACGGCCGGCGAGCACGCCGTACACCGCTTCGTGTTCGGGGCTCAGACCCAACGCGCCCAGCATCGGCGGCCGCCTCCCCTCCACCTGTCGCTGCGGGGAGAGTATGCGCCACAGTGTTGGATCTTGCCCAGACCCAGGTGGGGATGGGAAAGACGGGACGGGCCCCGGGACGTCGCCGCCCCAGGGCCCCTCGAACGGTCTCACCGGAGGCCGTACGCCCGGATGATCTCCTGCTTGATGCCGAAGCCGGCGTCGGTGGTCGCGGTGGCTCGCACCGACAGGAAGCCGCCCGGCTGATTCGCCAGCTTGAGCGCGCCGTTCCACCAGTCGCCGGTGTCCTTGCTCAAGGTCACCCGCTGCCAATTGGCGCCGTCGTCGTACGACACCTCCAGGGTCACCGAGGTGACGTTGCCGGTGCTGGGCCCGCCGCCCGCCTGCGGGATCGGCTTGAGGCGGATCCCCTCGGTGGTGCCCGCCTTCACGTCGCCGTGCAGGTCGGTGTCGAGCCGGTACTCCATCTGCAGCAACGCGAACGGTTCGAAGTTGTCCGCCTCGTTGGAGCTGGAGACGAAGTCCCACTCGGTGTGCGTGCGGGTCGACAGCCGCCACTGCTCGGCCGGGCGGGAGGCGTCCAGCACGAGGCGGTAGGGCAGGGTGCCGGCCGGCACCGACTGCCACTGCATGCTCGACGAGTACTTGTTCTCGTACAGCATCCGGTCGCCCTGGTAGAGCTTCAGGTTGGTCGGCACCGAGCCCCACTCCAGGTTGCCGCCGTGCTCCAGCCCCTCACCGGACGGGCTCCAGGCCTGGACGTTGATGGTCATGTAGTCGCGGTATCGGCTGTTCTGGACCGCGAACGCCCGGTTGAACGCCGGCCGGATGGCCGGGGCGAACCAGTCGTGGCGGGTGGTGCTGCCCTTGGCGTACGTGTTGCGGTTGGCCGTGTCCGTCCAACTGCCCTGCACGTGCGACTCGTGCCAGGCCTGCTCCGGGGTGACCCACTCGGTGCGGGTGGCGGGGTGCCACTCCCGCTCCTGGAAGCCGAGGGACGGTTTGAAGGTCATGTCGTACCGGTAGCCGCCGCCGTCCGTTCCCCCGGTGACGCTGTAGTAGCGCGCGTCGATCCGGGCCAGGTCATTCCTGTTCGGGTGGTAGGTGAGCGCCCGGTCCGGCACCTGCCCGGAGTAGTTGCGGGTGAGGTCGTAGACGTAGCTCGCGTTCGGCACCTGGTTGGTGATCAGCGGCAACGTGCCGGCCTTGGCCAGACTGACCAGTTGCGCCCCGGCGTCGCGGTGCACGGTGGCGACCGGGATCGGCGACGTGCCGACCGACTCGTTGAGCACGCCGACGCCGTCGTTGACGACCAGCAGCAGCTTCGCCCCGGCGGCCACGGCGGCGGCGGTACGGTCCCTGGCGCTGACCGCGTCGCTGCGGGTCACCACCACAGCTTTGCCCTTCGCGTCGAGCGTGGCGTAGTCGGCGGCCGCACCGGTGCCCGCGTAGACCGCGGGCAGGGTCTCCCGGCCGGCGGTGAGGGTGCTGCCCGGCTGGACCGTCACGTCCACGGCCGGCAGGCCGGGAACATCCACGCTGAGCTGCGGCTCGCCCTTGCGCCACCGGGTGGCCATCGTGAACGACCCCTGGCTGACCTTGTCGGTCGGCGTGACGTAGAGATCGTCGTACTTGATCGGCACCACGAACCCGTCACGGAAGCTGTCGCCGTTGGCGTACGTGACGGTGTAATCGAGCTTGCGCTGCCGGTCCTGGCTCCGCTGCGGCGCGACGGTGTCCAGCAGGCGCGCCTTGCTCGCGTCCAGCACCACCTCGGCCCCGGAGCCGTCGAGCGCGGTCTCCGGGTCCACCAGCAGTGCGAGGCCGAGCGAGTCGGCTCGCTCACCCGCAACGTCCAGCGTCGACTCGACCGTGTAGGTGCCCGGCGGCATCCGCAGCGTCATCTCACCGTCGACGGTGAGCACCCACGGGTAGAACTCGCCGGCTTTCTTGATCACGACGTTCGAGGCGGCGGGCTTGCCGTCCCGGCCGATCAGCTTGACCTTCAGGTCGTAGCGCTCGTCCTCCTTGAGCAGACCGAGCGAGGTACGGGTGACCGCCGTGCCCGTGGCGGCGTCGGTGCCGACGAGGTAGCCGGTGAACTGGCCGGTGCCGGGCTTGGTCGGGTCACCGGTGACCGGCACGCTCGCGCTCCCACCCGCGGGCACCGTCACCGAGGAGGCGCCCAGTGCGAACGGGCCCGAACCGGCGATCGCCAGGTTCAGCGTCACGGCGCTGCTGCCCGAGTTGGTGAACGTCACCTGCTTGGTCACCGGGGCGTCGGTGGGCTCGTGCGGCCAGTCGAAGTTGCCGAAGAGGGCCGAGCCGCTGGCCCGGACAGTCGCCCGCACGGCGGCGGCGACGTCGAGCCGGCCGGTGCCCACCTCGTACGCCGAGTACCCGGCGGCCAGCCCCTTCGCGCTGCTCATCAGCGCGTCCTTGAGCTGCGCGCCGGACCAGTCCGGGTGCCGCTGGGCCAGGATCGCCGCGGCGCCCGAGACGTGCGGGGTGGCCATCGAGGTGCCGCTGATGCTCCGATACAGGCCGGAGCCCGTGGTCATCTGCTGCGAGCGGGCGGCGGTGATGTCGACGCCGGGGGCGGTGATGTCCGGCTTGAGGGCACCGCTGCGCACCAGCGGACCGGTGCTGGAGAAGTACGCCAACCGGTCCTGCTTGTCGACGGCACCGACCGTCAGGGCGCTGGCGGCCGAGCTGGGCGTGCCGATGCTCTGCGGCCCGGCGTTGCCGGAAGCGATGACGAACAGCGTGCCATACTGCGCGGACAGCGTGTCGACCGCCACCGCCATCGGGTCGGTCCCGTCGGAGAGCGTCGGGTCGCTCAGGCTCATGCTGACCACGTCCGCCCCGGATTCGGCCGCCCACTGCATGCCGGCGAGCACCCAGGAGTCCAGGCCGGAGCCGGCGTTGTTGAGCACCTTGCCCACGATGAGGTCCGCGCCGGGCGCGACACCCTTGTACGAGCCGCCGGACGCCGCACCGGTGCCCACGATCGTCGAGGCGACGTGGGTGCCGTGCCCGTTGACGTCGGCCGTGTCCTCGTCCGGTACGAAGCTGACCTTGTCGTCGATCTGGTTGACGAGGTCGGGATGGCTGGCGTCCACGCCGGTGTCCAGGACGGCGACCTTCACCCCGCGGCCGTCGTACCCGGCAGCCCACGCCTGCGGAGCGCCGATCTGCGGCACGCTCTCCTTGAGGCTGGCGGTGACCCGGCCGTCCAACCAGAGCTTCTCAATGCCGCTGCCGAGCACCGGGCTGGACCCCGGGGCGGCCGGGGCGAGGGTGGTCCAGAAGGAGCGGGTGTGCCGCTTGTCCACCGCCAGCGCTGCGGCACCGACCCGCCGCAGGTCGCGGACCAGCTTCGCGCCCTGCGGCGGGACCGGCTTGGCGGTGCGCGCCCTGGCCGGCGCGTACGTGCTGATCAGTGGCACGCTCGCGGTCGTCGCGTCGTCGTAGCCCATCTCGATGAGATCGGTGACGTTGAACAGCCGCCGGTCCAGTTTGTCGGCGGCCAGCAGGGGCAGTACCTCGTCGGGCAGGACGAACAGGTCTTCGCCGCTCTCCTGCAGGTGGACGCCGCCGGTGGCGTTGTCGGGCCGGTCGACATCGACCGTCTCCGCGCCGCCGACGGAGCTGGTCACCGTGACCACATCGCCGGTGATCAGGGTAACGGTGTGCGTGGACTTGATCGGGGCCTTGGGGGCGGTGGTGGGGTTCGCCGCGGTCGCCGGCGCCTGGACCGCGGCGATTCCGCCAGTGATCAGGCCGGCCGCCGTCACGGCGGCGATCAGCCGCTGCCGGACCCGGCCAGGCATAGAGGGCGGTAATGGTGATGACATGCGAAACGTTCTACCGCCGGCGTCGCAGTCGGGTGAATAGCTGTCACTGGCGGAGTCGCGCCAAGGCACCACCCCGCCACCGGCAGACGCCGGCGCGGAACAGCGGCGGGAAGGCGAGGAGGCGAGTAGGGGCGGCCAGCCGCCAGCTCTCCCGGAGGGACGGTCCGCCGGTCCGTCATCGCCCGGGCGGCGCGGTCGGAAGCTTCGCCATCAGCTCGACCTCGGCGGTGCGCGACCGTTCGATGCGCCGGGCCAGCTCCCGGACCCGCTCGCTGCTGCCGGCACGCACCTGCGCCCGGGCAAGGCCGGCCGCCGTCCGCTGGTGCGCGCTGAGCACGTCCAGGAGCACCCGGTCCACGTCGCCGGGCGCGGCGGCGCGCAGCCGGGCGAGGCCGGCGACGGCGTCGCTGTGCCCGGAGTGGTCGTGCCGGGCGGCGACGGCCATCGCCGAAGGGCCGGCGTCGCGCAACCAGCCGCGCATGCTGGCCAGTTCGTCGGTCTCGGTGACGTCGATGGCGGCGATGAGCGTACGGATCCGGGTGTCCGTCGTGCGGTCGAGCCCGAGCCGGACGATCTCCAGGGTCTGCTCGGTGTGCGCCACCATCATGGTCAGGAACAGCACGTCGATGCCGCTGGTCGGGGTGTCGGCGGCCGCGCTCGGCGCGGGGGTGGGCCGCGGCGGATCGGGTGCGCACCCGGCGGACAGCAGGATCACCAGCAGGGCGGCGGGCAGCAGGCGACGCATGCCGTTCCTCCGTTCCGTCGGCCGGGGGCCGGGTGCGGCACACGCCCGGCGTGGCCGCACCCGCCCGGTCAGATCTGGAGCCACAGCGCCGGGGTGTTCGGCGGCTCCCATCCCGGGAGCGCCGTGTGCGCCTGGCGGCAGCGGTACGTCAGGCCGTTGTAGGTGACCTGGTCACCGACCTGGTAGGCCCGGCCGGCGGTCCACGTGCCGCCCGGGGCGGGCGAGCTGGTCGGGCTCACCGTCGGGCTGGGCGTGGGCGTGGGCGACGGCGTGGTCGGGGTCGGGCTGGGCGTCGGGCCACCACCGCCGCCGATCTGCAGGTCGACGCAGGAGTAGAAGGCGTTGGCGGTGTCGGCGATGTTCCAGATCGCGAGGAGCTTCTGGCGGCCGGAGAACCCGCCGAGGTTGACGGTGTGCGACACGGTGGCGTCCGGCTGGCGGCCACCGCCGTCGAAGACGCCGACCCGGGTGTTGCCGATCCAGTACTCCCAGTTGCTGGTGGCGTGGCGGGCGGTGTTGACCCAGGTGAACGTGACCGTGCTGCCGACCGAGGTGGCCGGCCAGTTGCGGCTGTCGTCGTTCAGCACGGCGAACTGGGCGATCCCGGCGTGGCAGCTCCGCAGCCCCTTCGGGCCTTCGACGCTCTGCGGCTCGTACTTGATCTGACCGCAGTCCGGGACCCGGTTCTGGGCGCACAACGCCTGGCGGCTGGGGGGCGAGGAGACGTACCCGTGGGCCTGGGCGGGCGCGGCGACGGCCAGGGTGGACGCGACGACGCCCGTCGTGAGGAGCGGGAGGCTGATTCTTCGACGCATGACGGCTTCTCCTTCCGGGGACACGTGGGAGATGTGATGAACATAAATTAAACCTTGTCAACAGTAAAGACTCTTGTCTATATATTTCCCAGCCGCAGGTCGGCCGCCCGTGAGTACGCGGGCTCAGGCGCCCGGGCCGGCGGCGCACCACGATCACGGGCATGACGAATGCCGACGGCGCCCGAGGACTCGTCGCGCTGCAGCTCGGGGCCGTATGGGCGCTGGGCGGCCTGCTGCTGCCGGCTGTGGTGCAGGGGTTGGCGCCGCTGCTCTTCATCGGTTGGGGCGCGGTGCTGGCCGGCGCGCTGGGCGGCGTGGCCGCCGTCGTCACGTGTCTGTGGCTGGTCATCACCCCCACCGGCTCGGTCTCGGTCCTCGGCGGGACCGCGCCGCGCCGGGCGTGCTGGGCGCTGCTGGTCTTCGGGGGCGGTGCCGCACTGTGGCGGTTGGGCTGGGCCGTGACGGACGAGGCGCAACTTGGGGTCAGCAACCATCAGGTCCTGACCGTCGTCCTCGGAGGTGTGCCGTTCGTCCTGATGGCAGGGATGCTCCTGCGCCCGCGACCGCTCCGGCTCGGCGCAGCGGCGGCGCTCGTCGGGGTCGCCGCGCTGGGACTGCTCGCGTTGAAACATCTCGGCCCGGACGAGCTGCCGATGCGCCTGCAATCGGCCGGCCTCGACCGCAGCACCGCCTACGCGGTGGAGATCCCCGGCTATCGCCCGGTCGACGACGCCTACGGCGGCCGGCTCGGCACCGGGGACTTCCTGCCCGCCGACCCGAACGCCGTCCCGCCGCCGCGATACGTCACCATCGTCGCCTATGGACCGTCGGCGTGGCGGGATGGCCAGTGCCAGGTCCCCGTGGACTCGCACCTGTCCACCGCCGACTGCACTCTGGAGTCCGGCGGACTGGCCTACGTCCACGGTGTGGTGGAGCACGGATACCGGGTCCGCCGTGGTGCGGCGAGCGTCGTGGTGGCCGGGTCGCTGGCCGTCGACCGGCAACTCCTGCGCCAGGCCGCCCTGACGGTCCGTCCGGCTACAGCAGCCGAGCGGGCAACGGCAGCGGCGCCCGAGAGGATGTTCGTGGCGGACGTACCGGGCTATCGCGGGCAGCCCATGGGCATTCCGCCCGGCATGAGCTATGAGCCGGCCGACCATTCCAGCGGGCCGCAGAGCGTGCTCATCTCGCTCCATGCCGTCCGGGCGGCCAGTGACACGATCTGCTTCCAGGTCATCTGCCAACCGGAAGGCGACGGACTGACCTACGTCCGGGGTGACGCGACGCAGGGCTATGTGCTGCGGCGCGGGGAGGTCAACGTCCGGGTCACCGGCGGCGTCTCCGTGGACCGCGCGCTGCTGCGCCAGGTCGCGCTGGCCGCCCGCCCCGCCACCGACGCGGAGCTGCTCCGCGCCCTGCCGCCAGCACCCGCCGACGGTCCCCTCGACCGGCTACGCACCTGGCTTCGAGAACACACCTAGGCTTCCGCGCCGCCCTGCCCGGCCGTCCGGCCCCAGCGGATGCCGCCGAAGCAGGCGCACCGGCCGACGACACGTGCCAGGATCATCCTCGCGGGCGGCATCTGTCTGAGGCCGCCGTCTGCCGGCAGGCGGTCGCGGCCCATCCGGCGCCGGGGCCCCGATGAGCTGCGGCTGTGGTGGGGGCGGGATGAAGTATCAGGAATTCGTGGCGCGGGTGCGCGAACGGGGCGAGTACGACGACGCCGCGGAGACGCAGCAGGTGATCAGCGTGGTGGTGACCGCCCTCGCGGAACGGCTGACCGCGGACGAGGCGAGACAGCTCGGCTCGCAACTGCCGGAACAGCTGGGCGACTTCCTGGAGACCACGACCGGCGGCGGCCAGCGCGTCGGAGTGGCGGAATTCCTCCAGCGGATCAGCGACGGGACCGGCGCGACCGAGCGAACCGCCGAGTGGGACGCCAGCGCGGTCCTGACGACCATCGCCGACGCGGTGTCCGGCGGGGAGCTCAACGACGTGTTGACCCAGCTGCCGTCCGGTTACGCCACACTGTTCGGCCGGCCCAGCGTGTCGGGCTGATACCGTCGAGCAGGAACATGGGCGACGTGGCGGCGGTGCTGCCGGGAGCACCGGTCACGCCGCCGCCTGATGGTCGGTCATCGCCAGGTCGGCCGCGGCCGGCAGCAGGTGGCGCACCTCCGGCGCGCCCTCGGCGAGTTCCCGGGCCCGGTCCTCGGCCTGCTGGTCGGCCTCCGTCAACCGGCCACCGTGCTGGCGCAGGTGCTCGTCCCAGGACGGCACCAGATAGACCTCGGTGAGCTGATCCGGGGTCTCCCCGGCGCGAAACAGGCCCCATCGCATCGCCCCGGTGCGCTGCCGGAAGCCGCGGATGTGGTCCATCGCCGCCAGGAACTCGGCCTCCCGCTCCGGCCGGACGGTGTACGTGACCAGCACCAGCACCGGACCGATCCGGGGGTCCGGTTCGAGCACCAGCGACAGCGGCGGCCGGTAGACGGCCGGATCCTTGATCACCCCGCGCAGGTCCGGCAGCGGCCAGATCTGGGAGGTCAATGCGCCGATCAGCATCAGCACGGCGGCGACGTAGAACGCGGTGACCAGCCCACCGAAGTCGGCCACCACGCCCCACACGAACGCGCCGACCGCCTGCCCGCCGCCCTGGACCACCTGGTAGACGGCCAGGCCGCGGGCGCGTACCCAGGCCGGCAGGAACAGCTGGATCTCGGCGTTGACGTTGGCCAGGACGGCCACCCAGGCCACCCCGGCAGGCAGCAACGCGACCAACACCACCGGGATGATCCGCACCGACGCCACCACGGCCAGCGTCGCCCCGTACAGGACCCCGGCGACCAGCAGGAACTGGTTGGCGGTCATCCGGGTGCGGATCCACGGCAGCAGCAGGGCGCCCACGATGGCGCCCACCCCGAGCGCGGCCAGCAACAGGCCGTATCCGCTGGAGCCCAGGCCGAGCCGCCGGCTGGCCACCAGCGGCAGCAGCGCCCACAGCGCGCTCGCCGGGATGACGAACACCAGCGCGCGGCGCAGCAGCCGGCGCACGGTCGGCGAGTGGCGCACGTACCGGCCGCCGGCCCGCAGCGCGGCGGTGAACCGCTCGGGTACCTCGACGGCGCGGGCGTCGCCGGGCCGCCACCGGGCCAGCGCCAGCGCGAACACCAGGAACGCCACGGCGTTGAAGCCGAAGACCGGGGCCACCCCCGCCCGGGCGATCAGCACACCGGCCACCGCTGGCCCCACGGCCCGGGCCACGTTGACGCTGATCGAGCCGAGCGCGGAGGCCGACCGCAACTGCTCGCGGGACACCAGCTCCGGGATCACCGCCGCCCAGGCCGGCAGGGTCAGCGCCTGCCCCACGCCGAAGGCGAACGTGAGCGTGAGCAGCAGCGCCGGCGGCATCCGCCCGGCCGCCGTGAGCAGCGTCAACCCCAGCGCCACCGCGACCATGAAGAGTTGCACGGCGATCAGCAGGTGCCGCCGGTCGAAGGTGTCCGCGAGGGCGCCCGCGGGCAGCGCCAGCAGCAGCATCGGCAGCAGACTGGCGGTCTGCACCAGGGCCACCAGGGTGGAGGCGTCGGACGTGTGGACCAGCAGCCACTGGGCGCCGACCGTCTGCATCCAGGTGCCGATGTTGGCCGCGAGCAGGGCCAGCCACAGGCTGCGGTAGACCGCCGTCCGCAACGGCGCCCACGCCGAGATCTGTGGCTCGGCCGCGGTGGCGTCGTTGGCGGCTACCACCGGCCGTCCGCCCGCAGTACCCGCTCCCCGGAGACGTACAGGTCCTCGGGGCTGAACTGGAGCAGCCGGACCACCTCGGGCGCGACCTGCTCAGGCATGGCGTAGACCTGGTCGAGGAACTCGTCGCCGACCCGCTCCTGCAGCCGGGTGGGCATCGGCCCCGGGTGCAACTGCATGACCTTGATCCGGTTGCTGTGCTGCGCCTCGGCCAGCGACTCGATCAGGCTGGTGCCGTAACTCTTGGTCGCCCGATAGACGGGAATGCCGGGACGGGCCCGGGTCACCGCCATCGCGCCGACGTACACCAGGTTGCCGAAGTCCTGCCGGTGCAGGTGGTGCAGGGCCTCCCGGCACAGGAAGGTGGTGCCGAGCACGTTGACCTCGACCGCGCGGCGGATCCGCTGCGGGGACAGTTCCTCGAGGTCACCGCCCGCCCACACCGACGCGCACGCGGCGACGCCGTCGATCACCTCGTACCGGTCGACCGCAGCGGCGAACGCGTCCCGGACCTGCTCGTAGGAGGAGATGTCGCAGACGATCCCGGCGCACTTCAGGTCGTCGGCCACCGCGGCGACCTCGTCGGGCACGTCACCCAGGACGATCACCTGATGCTCCTCGACGAGCAGGCGGGCGACGGCCAGACCGAGTCCACTGGTCCCTCCGGCCACGATGAAGGTTCTGGCGCCCATGCCTCTCCAGTCCGTCGCGACGCGCGAGCGGTGCGCGGTGGGTGACCCGGAGTGCCTTCCCGCTCGGGCCGGTTCCACACCATTCAGCGGGCGCAGAGGCGGGCGCTGGACCGGGCGCGGCCCCCGGACCAGCGCGCGGCACGCGTCAGGCCGCTGCCGTCTGCCGGTGCGTAGCCTCGGCGAACTCCTCGACCATCTTGTCGCAGAACGCCGGCAGGTCGCCCGGGGCGCGGCTGGTGACCAGGCCGTTGTCCACCTGGACCTGCTGGTCGACCCAGTTCCCGCCCGCGTTGACGATGTCGGTCTGCAGGCTGGGGTACGAGGTGACCGTCCGCCCCTTGACCATCCCGGTCTCGACCAGCGACCACGGGCCGTGGCAGATCGCCGCCACCGGCTTGTTCTGCTGGAAGAACGCCTTGACGAAGTTCATCGCCGCCTGGTTCATCCGGAGGCGATCCGGGTTGACCGCCCCGCCGGGCAGCACCAGGGCGTCGTAGTCGGCGGGATCCGCCTGGTCCACCGTACGGTCCACCCGATAGCGGTTGGCCGGGTTGATGTCCCGGTTCATGGACTGGATCTCGCCGGACTTGATGGAAATGAGCTGTGCCTCGGCACCCGCCTGCTCCGCGGCGGCCCGGGACTGCGTGTACTCGATCTCCTCAACCCCGTCGGCGGCGAGGAAGGCGACTCGCTTACCGCGCAGCGGCTGCTGGGCGCTGGCCATGATGCAGACTCCCTTCGCGGCGCCGCCCCGCCGGCGGCGCGCTCGTCCCCAGCCGCGTTCCCGAGGCCGGCCTGGACAAACGGACCCGCAGCGGCGCGGCCCGCGGGACAATCCGGCCCCGCGACTGCCGGTCGTGGCGAGCGGCGGCCCCCACGGGCACGGGCCGGCCGGTGGATTCGACCCGGGGTCGCGGGTGTGGGGACGGATTCTGCGGGAAAGGCACGCCGGCCAGTACCGGACGCCACGCCGTTCGCCGGCACCAACTACTCGAAGACGGGTGAGCAGGCATGACAGGAAAGACGACCATGGGGGTCCGCTCGGTGACGGACACCCTCGGGATCGAGCGAGCGGCGCAGGACCGCGGATCGGAAGGGCTGGCGCGTCTGCTCGGCTGGTTCAGCCTCGGTCTCGGCGTGACCGCCCTCGCCGGCGGCTCCAGGGTCGCCCAGGCATGCGGCGTCGACGATTCACGCACCGCCCGGCTGGTCCTGCGTGCCGCCGGCGCCCGGGAGCTGGGCCACGCCGCCGCGCTGCTGATTCCGCGCCGGGCCGGCCTGGCCGGGTGGACCCGGGTCGCCGGTGACGTGTTGGACCTGGCCGCGACCGGCCAGGCGATGCGTAACCGCCGCGGGGAGCGGCGGCGCCGGCTGACGTACACCATGGCCGCCCTCGCCGGGATCACTGCGGTCGACCTGTACGCCTCGATCCGTGCGACCCAGCGCCGCCGGGTCTACGACGGCGGCCGGGCGTACGGCTCGGTGACGGTCAACCGCACCCCCGAGGAGACCTACAACTTCTGGCACGACTTCGAGAACCTGCCCCGCTTCATGTACCACCTCGAGTCGGTACGCCGGACGGACCCGCGCCGGTCCCGGTGGACCGCGAAGGCCCCCGCCGGCCGGAGCGTGCAGTGGGAGGCCGAGATCATCGAGGACCGGCCCAACCAGCTGATCCGGTGGCGTTCCCTCGACGGCGCGCGGGTGCCGAACGGCGGCAGCGTGCGGTTCATGCCGGCCGCGGGCAACCGGGGCACGGAGGTGCGGGTCGAGCTGGAGTACTCGGTGCCCGGCCGCGCCATGGGCCGGCTGGCGGCGCGCGCGTTCGGCGAGAACCCGCAACAACAGATCTGCGACGACCTACGGCGGTTCAAGCAGGTCATCGAAACCGGTGAGATCGCCCGGTCCGACGGCATGCCGGACGGGACGAGCCACAAGGCACAGGCCCGGCAGCGCCCGGCCCGGCCGCTGGCCCGGATCGCGTGAGGGGGGCACGATGAAGGCCAACTGCTGGATCGCTCCGAACCGGGTGGCGGTCGAAGACGTACCGGACCCGCAGATCCTCAACCCGCGCGACGCCGTGGTCCGGGTGACCTCGTCCGCCATCTGCGGCTCGGACCTGCACCTGCTCGACGGGTTCATCCCCGCGATGAAGCGCGGTGACATCCTCGGGCACGAGTTCATGGGCGAGATCGTGGAGCTCGGCCAGAGCGCGCGGGACGGGCTGCGCGTCGGTGACCGGGTGGTCGTCGGCTTCCCCATCGCCTGCGGTGACTGCATCTCCTGCCAGAACGGGCTCTACTCGGTCTGCGAGAACTCCAACCCGAACGCCGCGATCGCGGAGCTGGCGATGGGCCACTCCCCCGCCGGCATCTTCGGCTACTCCCACCTGATGGGCGGGTACGCGGGCGGCCAGGCGCAGTACGTGCGGGTGCCCTACGCCGACGTCGGCGCCCTCAAGATCGAGGATGACCTGCCGGACGAGAAGGTGCTGTTCCTGTCCGACGTGCTGCCCAGCGGTTACATGGCCGCCGAGCAGTGCGACATCAAGCCCGGCGACACCGTCGCCATCTGGGGTGCCGGTCCGGTCGGCCAGTTGGCCACCGTCAGCGCCTATTTGCTGGGCGCCGGCCGCGTGATCGTCATCGACCGGTACCCGTACCGGCTGCGAATGGCCCGGGACAAGGCCGGCGCGGAGACGATCAACTACGAGGAGACCGACGTCCTGGACACGCTGCGGGAGATGACCGCCGGCCGGGGCCCGGACGCGTGCATCGACGCGGTCGGGATGGAGGGGCACCACGCGTCGGCGGCGCTGCACGCGTATGACCGGGCGAAGCAGGCGGCCAAGGTGGAGACGGACCGGCCGCACGCGCTGCGCGAGGCGATCCTGAGCTGCCGCAACGGCGGCACGATCATGGCTGTCGGCGCGTACGGCGGGTTCATCGACAAGTTCCCGATGGGCTCGTTCATGAACCGCTCGCTGACCATGCGCTCCGGTCAGGCCCATGTGCAGCGCTACATGCGGCCGCTGCTGGAGCGGATCCGCCGGGGCGAGATCGACCCCAGCTTCATCATCACCCACACGTTGCGCCTGCAGGACACGCCCCAGGGCTACGACATCTTCAAGAACAAGCAGGAGGACTGCGTCAAGGTGATCCTGAAGCCCTAGCCGACCGGCCCGGGCCGCGGCCACCGGACGCGGGCGAGCAGGTCGACCTCGCACCGCGACGCCGGGGCCGGGGGAACCCCGGGCGGGCGGTGGCTATCTGCGGGCGGCGCGCTGCCACCGGCCGGCGGGCCGGGTGCGGTCTGGGAGGGACGCGCCGGGACGGCCGCGGCGCCCCCGCAGTGGCGGCACGTGGCGGCCGGCCCGTGTCATGCCGTCCGGCACCGCCGCGGCGACCGGTCGGCGGCCGCTGCCCGGCCTGGGCAGCACCGCCAGGAGGACGCCGAGCAGTGCCGCGGCGACCAGGCAGTCCAGCCAGTAGTGGTTGCCGGTGGCGACGACCACCAGCAGCGTGGCGAGCGGGTGCGCCAGCCAGAGCCAGCGCAGCCGGCTGGCCGTGACCCTGACCAGCACGAGGGCGACGACCAGCGCCCAGCCGACGTGCAGGGACGGCATGGCGGCGTACTGGTTGCTCACCGTGTCGGCCTCGGGCGCGCCGTAGACCGTGGGCCCGAACCGGCTCGCGGTGTCGACCATGCCGGTCCGGCCGCTCAGCCGCGGCGGAGCCAGCGGGACGAGGAAGTGCAGCACCAGCGCGGCCGCGGTGAGCGTGGCGAGCAGCCGACGGGCCCACCGGTAGTGCGCGGGGTGGCGCACGTACAACCACACCAGGCAGAGGACCGTGGCCGGGAAGTGCACGTAGGCGTAGTACTCGTTGGCCAGCCGCGCCAGCAGCTCGTGGGCGAGCAGCGGCTGCTGGAGGGTGGCCTCGCCGGGCAGGTGGAGCAGGCGTTCCCACCGCCAGACCCGTTCCCCGTTGAGCACCGCGGTCGGCGCCCGGCCCGCGGCGGCGACCCGACCGATCTTGTACGCGAGGAACAGCGCGGCGACGAGCGCCAGTTCGCGTGCCGCTCGGCGCAGGGCGCCGTTGCGCCGCCCGTCGGGTCCCGCCGTCGGGGCCGCCTCCGTGGTGTCCACACGTTCTCGATTCGGTCACGACCGGCGGATGCCGGCCTGGGACGGTTCAGGGCCGCCGCCGGGGACGGCGACGGCCCTGAACCCTTGGGTCAGGTCAGCGGCGGGACGGATCGCGGTTCGCCCCGGCGTCGACGGGCACCTGGTCGAAGGCGGGCGCGCCGTCGACCGCGTCGGCCGCGACGGCCGCCGACCGTGCGCTGTCGGGCAGGTCGAGGCTGGACCGCAAGGTGACCGGCTTGAGCAGCAGCGCGGCGAGGATGCCGACGACGGCGATCGCGGCCGAGATGAGGAAGATGTGCCCGGTGGCGTCGCCGTAGGCGGCGCGGACGATGTGCTCCACCGGCGCGGGCAGGGCGCTGAGGTTCAAGCTGCTGCTTCCCCCACCGCCGTTGGTCGGGATGCCCGCGGCGGCCAGGTCGTGGGTGATCCGGTCGGTGACCCGGCGGGCCAGGACGGCGCCGAGGACGGAGACGCCGATGGTGCCACCGAGGGAGCGGAAGAACGCCACGCTGGAGCTGGCCGCGCCGATGTCCTTGAGCGACACCGTGTTCTGCACGGCGAGCACCAGGTTCTGCATGGTCATGCCGACGCCGGTGCCGACGACGAACATGGCCACGCCGAGCAGCACGAGCGAGGTCTCGTGGTCGATGGTGCCGAGCAGGGCGAAGCCGGCGACCAGGATGATCGACCCGGCGACGATGTACGGCTTGATCCGGCCGGTCTTGGTGATGAGCCGGCCGACGACGATCGACGAGAGCAGGACGCCGGCCATCATCGGGATGGTGAGCAGGCCGGCCTCGGTCGGGCTGTAGCCGCGGCCGATCTGGAAGTACTGGCCGAGGAAGACGGCGCCGCCGAACATGGCCATGCCGACCGCGAGGCTGCCGAGGATGGCCAGGGCGGTGGTGCGCTCCCGGACGATGTCGAGCGGGACGACCGGCTCGGCGGCCCGCGATTCGACCCAGGCGGCCAGGGCGAGCAGGAGCAGCGAGCCGCCGACCATGGTGCCGCTCTGCCAGGAGATCCAGGCGAACGAGCTGTCGACGAACGAGATCCAGATCAGCAGCAGGCTGACCCCGGCGGCGATGAGCGACGCGCCGAGGTAGTCGATCTTGACGTTGTCCCGGCGCACGGTGGGCAGACGCAGCGTGGCCTGGAGCAGGACCAGCGCGACGACCGCGACGGGTACGCCGACGAAGAAGCACCAGCGCCAGCCGAGCCAGGAGGTGTCCACGATGAGACCGCCGAGCAGCGGGCCACCGACGGTCGCGAGGGCCATCACGCCACCGAGGTAGCCGTTGTACCGGCCGCGCTCGCGCGGCGGGATCATCGCCGCGATGGCGACCTGGACGAGGGCCTGCAGGCCGCCGACGCCGATGCCCTGGAACGCGCGGGCGCCGATGAGCTGGCCGGCGTTCTGCGCGAAGCCGGCGGCCACCGAGCCGGCCAGGAAGACCACGATGGCGGCCTGGATGAGGATCTTCTTGTTGAACAGGTCGGCCAGCTTGCCCCAGATGGGGGTGGTCGCCGTCGCGGTGAGCAGGGTGGCGGTGACCACCCAGGTGTACTGGGTCTGCGAGCCGTTGAGCGCTCCGATGATCTTCGGTAGGGCGGTCGAGACGACCGTGCCGCTGAGCATGGCGACGAAGAGCACCAGCAGCAGACCGCTGAGTGCTTCCAGCGTCTGTCGCTTGCCCATGGGCTCGGCTGCGGTGGGTGCGCTCATGCGGCCACCTCGCCGCGCTCGGCGGCCGCACGAGGCTCCGCCGCACTGCGTCTGATGATTCGCTCGCTGGGCTCGCTCATTGCGCGTCCTCCAGGTTGTCGTGGTGTGCGAGGGCGACCTCGATGTCGCGGGTGAACCGGCCGAGCGCGGCGGACAGCGCCGCCACCTCGCCGGGGGTCCAGTCGGCGAGCGCTCGGGCGAGCACCCCGCCGTACCAGTCGTAGGTGTCGGCCAGGGCCGCGCGGCCGGCCGCGGTGACGGTCAGGTGGCTGGCCCGCCGGTCGCTGGGGTCGGCACGCCGGTCCACCAGGCCGTGCGCGACCAGGGCGGCGACCGCCCGGCTGACGGTCGACGGGTCGAGCCGGGTCCGCTCGGCCAGTTCCCGGGCGTGGCACCCGGTGGCGCAGCGGTCGATGTGCATGAGGAGACCCACCAGGCCGGGCGGCACGACCGGCCGGTCGTCGGCGCGCTGTTGCTTGAGCAGCCGCACGCCGGTCAGCAGCTCCTGCAGGCGCGTGCCGAGTTCGCGGGTGGCGGGGTCCACGGTTGTCCTCCAGACGGAGTTGGTTGCCTCAAGCAATAATTGGTGAATCTTGCACAGTAGGCAAGTTTGCTCGTTGAGAAATGGATCACGTAGGCTGGTGGTCATGTCGGAGAGCACCGGGCTGCGGGAACGCAAGAAGGCGGCGACCCGGCTCGCCCTGCACGAGGCGGCGCTGCGCCTCGCGGTGGAGCAGGGACCGGAGCGGGTCACCGTCGAGGCGATCGCGGACGCCGCCAACGTCTCCCGGCGGACCTTCTCCAACTACTTCTCCAGCAAGGAGGAGGCGCTCTTCCACGGCGACACCGTGCGGCTGCGCCGGATGCTGGAGCTGCTGCGCGAGCGGCCCACCGACGAGCCGCCGTGGACCGCGCTGAGCCGGGCCGCCCTGCACCAGGCCGGCGAGATGTTCGAGGACCCCACCGTGTCCTGGCTCACCCGACGCCGCAAACTGCACGGACACCCCGGCCTCCTCGCGCACCAGGTCGCCGCGTACGGGGCGATCGAGCGGGAACTGGCGAGTGAGCTGGCCCACCGGCTCGACGGTCCCGACCCGGCCCTGCGCTCCCGGATCCTGGCCGCCGCCTTCCTGGCCACCCTGCGGGTCGCCGTCCAGTACTGGTTCGAACAGCCGGACGGCCCACTGGTCGACACGCTCCGGGCCACGCTCGCCCTGGCCGCCCCCGCCGCCGCGACCGAGGGCCGCACCAGCACGCGCCGCTGACGCCGGACGCGGACGATGTCGTACGGCGGGGTTACCGTCGTCCCGTGGTCACCGTCGATGACGTCCGGGCGCTGGCCCGGACGTTGCCCCGCACCAGCGAGCACCTGATCCGCGACCGGATCAAGTTCCGCGTCGGCGCCATCGTCTACCTCGCGTTCTCCCGCGACGAGCGGACGATGGGCTTCGGCTACCCGAAGGAGCAGCGGGACGGCCTCATCGCCGCCGAGCCGGACCTGTTCTTCCTCCCCCGCCCGTCCGACCTGCGGTTCAACTGGGTGTGCTGCCACCTCGAGCGACTCGACCACGACCAGATGACCGAGCTGGTCACCGAGTCGTGGCGGATGGTGGTGCCGAAGTTCCTCGCGCGGCAGCGGCTGGGCGACTGAGCCCGGCCGCCGCAGCCCGTCGATCAGCCGTCGGCGACGTGGGGCCGGGCCGGTCGCGCGCCGGGCGACCAGCGGGACGACCGACGGCCCGGCCCATGCCGGCGGATTCGGCCGCGCGAGCCGGGCGGCGCTGACAGACTCGTCCGGTGGGCGGGAAGGGGTGGCGGGGACGCCTGGGGCCTGCCGTCCCGATCGCCCCGGCCGCGCGCGTGGACAAGTTCGAGGTCTTCTTCGACCTCGTCTTCGTCGTGTCGTTCTTCATCATCACCCGGGCCACCGCGGCGAACGTGACCTGGCGGGAACTGCTGCACGCCATGCTGGTGCTCGCCGTGCTGTGGTGGTGCTGGGTGGTGCACAGCGTGGTCGCCAGCCAGCTCCGACTCGGCGAGGGCTTCGTCCCGGTGCTGACCGTGGTCGGCATGGTCGCGTTGTTCATCTTCGCGTTGGCCCTGCCCCAGACCTTCGGCACCCTGCACCGGAGCGCGGCCGGGCCGATCCTGGTCACGATCAGCTATGTGGTGATCCGCGCCGTCCACGTGGCGCTGTACGAGCACGCCACCCGGGGCCGGCCGATGACCCGCCGCGGGCTGTACCAGTTCGCCCCCGAGGCGGTGATCACGACCGTCCTGCTGCTCGTCGCGGCGCTGCTCCCACCGAAGATCGAAGATCCGAACCTCGGGCTGTGGCTCCGCGACGGGCTGTGGATCGTGGTCGTCGTTCTCCAGTACACCAGCGGGCTGCTGGCCGCCACCAAGAACTGGCAGATCACCTCCGCCGAGCACTGGACGGAGCGCTACGACCTGATCCTCATCATCGCGCTGGGTGAGTCCGTGATCTCGGTCGGCGTCGGTGGCAATCTGATCGGCAAGCCAGTGACCTGGCCGGACGTCCCGGCGGCCATCCTGGGGATCCTGTTCACGGCGGCGCTCTGGTGGGCGCACTTCGACATGATCGGCCCGGCCGCCCGGATGGCGCTGCACGCCGCCCAGGGCTACCCCCGGGTGACGATGGCCCGCGACGCCTACGCCTACCTCTACCTGCCGATGATCGCCGGCGTGATCCTGTTCGCGATCGGCGCGGAGGCCCTGGTACGCACCATCACCGAGCCGGCGGGTGGGGCGACCGAGCACGCACACGGGCCGGCGGTGCCTCTGCTGTTCTCCGGGGTGATGCTCTACCTGGCCGCCGACCTGGCGTTCCAGCTCCGCACGTTGCGGACCGTGACATGGACCCGGATCGGCGTCCTCGTCGCGCTCGCCGCCGGGCTTCCCGTCGCCGAGCAACTGCCGGCGCTCGGGGCACTCGCCCTGCTGACGGCCATCTGCCTCGCCCTCGTCGTCGTCGAACTGGTGGTGTTCGCGGACTCTCGGCGCGCCCTGCGCCACGCCGTCTACGAGGAAAAACCGTCCACGAGGCCAGCGAGGCCGCCTGGCGGGCCCGTTGGCGCGAGGACGGCCCGAAGCAGCCGCCGAAGTGACCCGTCATTGACGGCCGCCCGTCCGAAATGGTGGGACACCCGGGCCGTAGCATCTGCGCGTGATCGAGATCGGCACCGAGGTCGACCTGTTCCACCCGCCTGCCCGGGTCTGGCGAGCGTTGACCGACACGGCGTACCTCAGCAAGTGGTTCGTCGAGACCGCGCCGGCGGCGGACGCCCCGGACCGGCTGCTGCTGCGGACGGCAGGGCTGCCCGGCTTCGACGCCGACGTCGAGGCGACCGTGGTCGAGCGGCAGGCGCCGGAGCGGCTCGTGCTGCACTGCCAGGAGGGCGACCGGCAGACCGTGCTGACCTGCACGATCGCCCCCACCAGCCACGGCTGCCGGCTGTCCCTGTACGAGATGCTGGAGCAGGGCGAGTGGAACGACGCACAGGGCGACCGCCGTGCCGAGCAACACGAGCAGGCGCTGGCCGTACGGCTGCCGGCGATCCTCGACTGGCTGGCGTTCCAGCAGGTCGACCTGCGCCGCGCCGAGGGCGGACTGACCGCCGAACTGCCGGTGGTCCGGTTGCTCGGCGACGGCCGGGCCCGGACCAGGCGCCTGTGGGCGGTGGTCATCGGCGCGCTGACCTGCCTCGCGCTGCTGGTCGGGGCGGGGGTGTGGGCGGCCCGGCGGCCAACCGCTCAGCCACCGGACGCCACGCCGCAGTCGGCTCCGCTGGTCCTGCCCAGCGCCACCAGCCGCGCTCCCCAGCCCACCCCGACCCGCACGGCGGCCGCCGCGAGCCGGCACAGCGCCACCCCGACTCCGACCCCGACCCCGACGGCCACGCCCAGCCGCACCCCCCGCGCGACGACGCCGGGCGCCCCCGCCCTGACCGCCAACTACGAGACCGTCTCCGACCGGCTGTTCGGCTACCGGGGCGCGGTGACGATCACCAATCCCGGCAGCGCGGCGAAGGAGGGCTGGACGGTACTCGTGACGCTCGGGGCGCGAGCCGAGATCGGCAACGTCAACGGGGCCGACGGCAAGCAGAACGGGCAGGTGGTCACCTTCACCGGACCGGCCGTGCCGGCCGGGGGTTCGCGGACGTTCCGGTTCGACGTCCGCGACCCGGACGCGTCAGCCACGGCGCCCGAGGGCTGCACCATCGACGGCGCGGCGTGCGCCGGCCTCTAGGGCCTGCCCGACCCGGGGCCGCCGGCCCGCGGGCAACCACCCACGGCGGCCCGCGCCGGGCCGGTGCCAGTCCCTGGCCGGCCCGGTGGGTCAGGCCTGCGGCAGGCCCTGGTGGTTGAGGTAGAGCACGACGCGGAACTGCTCACCGTCGTCGTGCAGCAGAAACGAGGAGGCGAGCGGCACCGGTCGGCCGCCGTCCACCCGGGATGCCTCCCAGTCGGTACGGGCGAGGACGTACCGGTCGTCGAGGCGCTGACAGGTGACGCCGGTCAGCGCCGCGGGGCCGAGCCCGAGGTCGGCGAAGAGTTGCGCCCGACGGGGCAGCGCGGCGAGGAACGCGGCCCGGGGGACGGGCCGGGCGCCGGTGTCGTCGGCCGGGAGGAACGGGTCGGCGAAGCAGCCGTCGACAGCGGGGCTGTCCGCGGGGCCAGCGGCCGGCCCGAGTGCGGCCAGGAAGCTACGGACGCGGCTGTCGAGCGGGACCGTGGAAGCGTCAGGCAACGTGACTGGTCCTTTCCGGAGGGCGACCGCGCCGGGATGGCGGGCCGTCGGTGGAACCCCGGGCGGTGCGACGGGACACACCCCCGAGGGGACCGCCACGCCACCAGTCACAAGCGGACATAATATCACATTATTTCACAGAAATCAAGTGCCACCCGGCCCACTCACCTCGCCGTTCAGCCGATGCCCCGACTCTGGACCGACGACGGAGGGGGGTGAGCTGAAGCGCCCCGCCACCGGGGGGAGCCGGTGACGGGGCAGGGAGGCGGCACGCTCGTGGAACCACGGGGCGGCGCGGAGTCCGCCCCGGCGGATCAGGCCTCGGCGAGCTGGCCGCGCAGCTTGGCCAACGCGCGGGCGAGCAGCCGGGACACGTGCATCTGCGACACCCCGACGCGGGCGGCGATCTCGCTCTGGGTCAGGTTGCCGTAGAAGCGGAGGGTGAGGATCCGCTGCTCCCGCTCGTCCAGCGTGGCCAGCGCCGGCCCGAGGGAGGCGCGCAGCTCGGCCAGCTCATACTCGCCGTCCTCGGTACCGAGGGTGTCGCCCAGCTCGGTGGCGCTGTCGCCGTCGCCGATCGGGGTCGACAGCGAGACGGCGTTGTAGGCGCGGGCCCCTTCCAGGCCCTCGAGGACCTCTTCCTCGGTGAGGTCGAGGTGGGCGGCGATGTCAGCCACCGTGGGGGCCCGGTTGAGGGTATGGGTCAGCGTGCTGTTCGCCTCGGAGATGCGCAGCCGCAGCTCCTGGAGGCGACGCGGCACGCGGATGTTCCAGGTGCGGTCGCGGAAGTGCCGCTTGATCTCGCCGAGGATGGTCGGGATGGCGAACCCGGCGAAGTCGACCCCGCGGGAGGCGTCGAACCGGTCCACCGCCTTGATGAGGCCGAGGGCCGCCGTCTGGGCCAGATCGCCGGTGGGCTCACCCCGGCCGCTGTAGCGAGCGGCGAGGTGGTTGGCCAGCGGCAGCCACGCCTCGACGACCTGGTTGCGCAGGGCCGGCCGGTCCGGGTGCTCCGCGGGCAGCGCGGCAAGGGCGGCAATCAGCTCGCTGGCCCGGGTCTCCTCGCCGCTGGTCGCCGTGCGGTGCACGTCCGTGGTCGTCGTCGACGCGATGGTCGTCGTAGTCATACTGCCCTTCCTGTCCTGGGGAGACGGGGCTCCCAGCACCGGTCGTGTCAGTCACCCTAGACCAACGGTCGTCATCCAATCAACCGAACGGACGATGGATATAGCACCCATAAGTCGCCAATTCGGCACTAAATCACCGGACGACGGGGGTGGTGCGCGCCACGAAAACCCGCCGTCGACGAGAACCCCGGGACATGTTGCACGGAATCGCACCGCCGCTCTACCCTTTCCGTGGGAGCGCTCCCGAAGGTCACTCCGTCGAACTTTCCGGGCGAGTTCGCGATGGGCACCGTCAACTGTCCCACCCACCAGATCGGACGATCCCGCATGACCTCCATCCCGCGCCCGTCCCGGCGCCACCTCCTCGTGGGCGGTGCCGTCGGCGCACTCGCCCTGGCCGCGACGGCCGTCCTGCCGTCGACCGACGCCATGGCAGCGACCGGCTGCGCCGTCACGTACACCACCAACTCCTGGCAGGGCGGGTTCACCGCCACCGTCACCATCCAGAACCTGGGCGACCCGGTGAACGGGTGGACACTCGGCTTCACGTTCCCCAACTCCGGGCAGCGCGTCACCCAGGGCTGGTCGGCGACCTTCCAGCAGAGCGGGAGCGCGGTCACCGCGCAGAGCCTCAGCTACAACGGCGCGCTGGCCACCGGGGCGAGCACCACCATCGGGTTCAACGGCAGCTGGACCACCGTGAACCCAGCGCCGACGGCGTTCACCCTCAACGGCACGACCTGCACCGGCGGGACCAGCCCGACCAGCGCGCCACCGACCACGACTCCCCCGCCCACCACACCGCCGCCGACCACGCCTCCGCCGCCCACCGGCACCACCCCCGTGGCGATCAACGGGCAACTGCGGGTCTGCGGCGTCAACCTCTGCAACCAGTACGGCAGGCCGATCCAACTGCGCGGCATGAGCACCCACGGCTTGCAGTGGTTCGCCAGGTGCTACCAGGGCGCCTCCCTCGACGCCCTCGCCGACGACTGGCAGGCCGACCTGCTGCGCATCTCGATGTACGTGCAGGAGCAGGGCTACGAGACGAATCCGACCGGCTTCACCAACCAGGTGAACACGCTGGTGGACAAGGCGACCGCGCGCGGTATGTACGCGCTGATCGACTTCCACACCCTCACGCCCGGCGATCCGATGTACAACCTGGAGCGCGCCAAGACCTTCTTCGCCGCGGTCTCGGCGCGAAACGCCAGCAAGAACAACGTGATCTACGAGATCACCAACGAACCGAACGGGGTCAGCTGGTCCACCATCCGGGCCTACGCCGAACAGGTGATCCCGATCATCCGCGCCAACGATCCGGACGCTGTCGTCATCGTCGGCACCCGGGGCTGGTCCTCGCTGGGCGTCTCCGAGGGCGGCAACTCCGACGAGGTCGCCAACAACCCGGTCCGGGCCAGCAACATCATGTACGCCTTCCACTTCTACGCCGCGTCCCACCGGGACAACTACCGGGCCGAGGTGCAGCGGGCCGCCGCCCGCATCCCGCTGTTCGTGACCGAGTTCGGCACGGTCACCTACACCGGTGACGGGGCCGTCGACACGGCCAGCAGCACCGCCTGGCTCGACCTGCTGGACCGGCTGAAGATCAGCTACGCGAACTGGACGTACTCCGACGCGAGCGAGGGCAGCGCGGCGTTCAAGCCGGGCACCTGCAACGGCGGCACGTACGCCGGCACCGCGGTGCTCACCGACTCGGGGAACTTCATGCGCAACCGCATCCGTACCCCGGACAACTTCCCGACGTCCTGACCGGCGCGACCGGCGGCGGCCCCGAGCGGGCCGCCGCCGGCTGGGCCGTCAACCGTCGATAGGCCGGCAGCAGCCGGCCCGGCCCCGGCACCAGGCCCAGCTCCGCCGGCTGGTCGGCGACGCGCTGCGCGGCCCGGCGCAGGGTCGCCCATCGGTGCGGGTTCACGCGGTCCAGGTCGTTCGGTCAGCCCTGGCGGGCCTTCTGCCGCGGGTCCGCCTTGTTGAGCACGAAGACCTTGCCGCGCCGGCGCACCACGATCGAGTTGACCTTCCGCTTCAGCCCACGGAGAGAGCTACGGACCTTCATTCCGGTTCACCCCGTTCCTGCTGGTTCTCGGCCGTCCTGATCGCGTACCCGCCGCCGGCATGGCCATGCGGGCAGGGATGGTCGGGAGCCGGCCGCCGGACGCCGGGTGGGCACCCGGCGACCGTCCCGCTGTCAGGCGACCGTGCAGGGGATGCCGTTGAGGGTGAAGGAGCCGGGCTTGCCGGTGTTACCGGTGTGGTCGCTGCCATGCCTGGCCGACGGCCCGTCGGCGGACCTCGTCGAGCATCTCGTCGACCGAGCCGGCCGGGTCGGTCACCGGGAACTGCACCGCCCGCACCACCGACTCCGGGTCGATCAGCAGCGTCAGCCGCTTGAACCGTGGCACACCACCCGCCCGGAACGTGGGCAGCAGCAGGCCGGCGCCGAGCCGACCGTCCTCGTCGGACAGCAGCGGGTACGGCAGGCGGGCGTGCTCGGCGAAGGCCCGCAGCTGGTCCGGCCGCTGGGTGCTCGCCCCGCGTACCTCGGCGCCGGCGGCCCGGAAGCGCTCGTGCCGGTCGGCGTAGGTCCGCGACTCGAGAGTGCACCCGACGGCCCCGGGGATCTCCCCCCAGGCCGGCGGAGGGCCCTGGGTCCCCGGCGCGAACGCGCCCGGGAACAGGTAGAGCACGGTCCATCGGGCGGGCACGGCGGGTGATTCCGCCCCGCCGTCGTGCCGGCGCAACATCATGTCCGGTATGCGGCGACCCACCAGTCGTTGCACCCGGCGCGCCTCGGCGGAGTCCGCGTCCGCCGTGGCGGTGAGCTCGCCGTCACCCATCACGTGCCGCGTCCCCCAGTCCTGCAGAGCGACCAGCACAGGCAGCAGCGCCTCGCCCTTGCCGGTCAGCAGGTAGTCGTGGCGCGGCGGGTGGGTCGAGTACGGCCGGCGGCGGAGCACCCCCTGCTCGACCAGGCCGCCGAGCCGTTCGGTGAGCGCCCGCCGGCTGACCCCCAGGTCCCGCTGCAACGCGTCGAACCGCGTGGTGCCGCCGGCTATCTCGCGGACGATCAGGAAGGTCCACCAGTCGCCGAGCACGCCGAGCGCCTGCGCGATGCCGCAGTCGGCGTCGCCGAGATCCGCGCGCCTCACACTCCACCTCCCGCTCGACCGGCGGCCTCGACTATAGTCCGTTCCAGATTGGAACTCACTGGCTCGGATCGGGGGTTGGCGGCATGTCCGTCGGGCAGGGGGCCGGGGTGTTCTGGCGCTGGTGGGCGGCCGGCACGTCCAGTTCGGTGGGGTCGGCGGTCGGCGCGGTCGCGCTGCCGCTGACCGCGCTCACCGTGCTGGACGCGTCCGCGTTCGAGATGGGGTTGATCGCCGCCGCGAACTACGTCGCCTGGCTGGTGATCGGGCTGCCCGCCGGCGTGATCGTGCAGCGACTGCCGCTGCGCGGTGCGCAGGTCGGCGCCGATCTGGCCCGGGCGCTCGCGGTCGCCTCCATCCCGCTCGCCTGGTGGTGGGACCTGCTGACCGTCGCCCAACTGGTCGTCGTGGCCCTGGTGGTCAGCTTCGCCAACGTGCTCTTCGACGTCGCCAACGCCACCTTCCTGCCGGCCATCGTCTCCCGGGAGCAGTTGCACGCCCGCAACAGCCTCACCTCGGCCACCCACGCCAGCACCCAGCTCAGCGGGCCGTCCCTCGGCGGCCTGGCGGTGCAGGCGCTCGGCGCGGTGCCGGCCGTGCTGGTCGACGCCGCCAGCTACCTGGTGTCCGCCGCGCTGTTGTGGTCCCTGCCCGCCCGCCGCGGCGACGCCCCGGACCGCCGGCCACCGGTGCGCGCCATGATCGGCGAGGGCTGGCGGTACGTCACCCGCCACCCGGTCATGGGGCCGACCATGTGGACGGCCACCGCGGTGAACTTCGTGTGCGGGGCGCAGCTGGCGGTCTACCCGCTCTACCTGGTCCGGGAGCTGCACGCCCCGGCCGCCCTGGTCGGCGTGCTGCTCGCGGTCGAAGGGGTCGGGTCGCTGGTCGGCGCGACGTTGACCCCGTGGATCACGAGACGGTGGGGCACCGCCCGGTCCCTGGTGGTCGCCTGCCTGCTCGCGGTCGGCGGCGCGTTCCTGGTGCCGGTCGGCGCCGGCTGGCCGGCGTACCTGGCGTTCGCCGCCGGCAACGTGGTCTTCGCCGGCGGCGTGGTGGTGCTCAGCGTGACCACCCGCACCTACCGGCAGACCGCCAGCCCGCCGGACCTGCTCTCCCGGGTGATGGCCACGGTCCGCTTCGTCTCCTGGGGCGCGATCCCCGTCGGCGGGCTTGCCGCCGGCGCGCTGGCCGGTCTCGCCGGGGCGCGCGCCACGCTCCTCGTGTTCGCCGCGGCCACGGCGCTGGCCCCGCTGGCCCTGCTCCTCTCCCCCGTCCGCGGGCTGCGCGACCTCACCGACCTGCGGGTCGACGACCCGGCTGAGCGGACCGTCGCGGCGGTCGGCTGACCCGGCGCGGCGTCGCCGTGGGCGCTGCTTCCACGCCCGCTGCCCTGCGGCGGCCAAGACCGGGGTGCTCCCTTGACACCGAAAGCTAATGACATTAGCTTTCTGGCTACAGGGAATAGCTAGTTCCGCTGGGACTCCTGGCGTTCCTCGCCATCCCTGCCCCACACCCCTCAACGAGTCAAGGAGCCCCCGATCAGCCGGATCCGAGTCGGCGCCGCCGCCTTCGCCGCCGCAGCCGTCATGTTCGTCCTCTATCCCGCCCTCCGCCCCTGGCACGACGAGTCCACCGCAGCCGGCGCGCTCGCCGCGATGTCCGCCGGCACCTGGGTGCCCGCGCACGCCTTCGGCATGATCGGTTTCATCCTGGTGCCGCTCGGCCTGCTGGCCCTCGCCCAGGCCGTCGCCGGCACCTGGGCCGGCCGCACCGCCGTCACCGCCTTCGTCACCGGTGCGGTCGGCGCCGGCCTGGTGCTGCCCTACTACGGCGCCGAGGCGTTCGGCCTGCACGCGATCGCGACCCAGGCCGCGGCCAACCCGCAGATCGACATACTCGCCATGGCCGACCAGGTACGGTTCGACCCGGTGGCGGGCACCAGCTTCCTGGCGGGCCTGCTCGCGCTCGGCATCAGCGCCGCCCTCGCCGCGGCAGCGGTCTGGCGCAGCGGCCTGATGTCCAAACTCAGCGGGGTGCCGTTCGCCCTCGGCTTCCTGCTCTTCCTGCCACAGTTCTTCGCCCCGGCGGCCATCCGGATCGGGCACGGCGCGCTGCTCGGCGTCGGGCTGCTCTGGCTCGCCACGGCGCTGTGGCGGACGAACTCCCCGCGCTGACCGACGCCCGGGCCGGCTCGTCCCGCCCGCGTGGCGTGGCGGACGGTCAGTCCGGCAGGACGGCCGCGGCGACCCGGCGGACCCGCTCCGGGTGGGTGAGCACGGCGACGTTGTCGAGGTACTGGTCGACAGCGCCGACCGGCGGGCGGACCCGCAGGTCCGGGCCGCCGCCCACCGCCATCCATCCGTGGGCGGCACTTCGGCAGGCCCTCGTCACCGCCGTACGGCGGCCACGAATCGGGCGAGGCCGTTGCGGGTCGCCAGGCCGAGCCGGGTGCGTGGCACCAGCAGTGCGGCGGCGTAGCGGGCCGCTCGGCGTTTCGGCTCGGTACGCCGCTGGTGGTCCGCCTCGTACCGGCCGAACGCGACCGGGTGGTCGGCGGCGGCGAGCGCCTCGGCGAGGCTGTGCGCGCCGGCGACGGCGAGGCTGGAACCGTCGCCGAACAGCGACACGCAGGAGGCGGCGTCGCCGACGAGCACGATCCGCCCCCGCGACCAGCGGGGCAGGTGGACCCGGCTCACGCTGTCGAAGTACAGGTCGTCGGCGGACCGGACCCGGTCGAGCAGCTCCGGCAGCCGCCAGCCCCGGTCACCCTGGTACGCCCCGAGCACGAGCCGCTTGTGCTGTGCGAGGTCCCGGTGGTCGAAGTCGTCGACCATCGGGCCGCGGAAGATGAAGGCGGCGAGGGCGCTGCCGCGGGCCGGGTGCACGGAGGCCAGCCGGCCCGGGGTGTTGTACAGCAGCACGTCGTACGGGTCGTCGGCAGGGCCGCCGAGCGGCAGGCCGGCCACCCACACGCCGAGATGCCGCACGTGCGCCGGCTCCGGCCCGAAGGCGAGGCGACGCACCGCCGAGTGCAGGCCGTCCGCCCCGACGACCAGGTCGAAGCGGCCGGGCGCACCACGGGCGAAGGTGACGTCCACCCCGTCGGAGTCCTCGGCCAGCGCGGTGATGTGGTCGTCGTACCGGAACTCGACGTCGTCTGCGGCGGCCCGATGCAGGATCGCGGCGAGATCGGCGCGGGGGATCTCCAGCTCGGCGCTGCCGGGGGCGCGGGTGGCAGCCATCGACACCCGGGCGATCGTGGCCCCGGCGCCGTCGACCAGCCGCACGCCGGTCACCGAAGTGGCGGCCGCGCGCAGGCGGTCGACCAGGCCCATCGCCTGGACCACCGGGAGGGCGGGACCACGCACGTCGACCGGGGCACCGCTGGACCGGTGGCCGGCGGCGCGCTCCACGACTGTCGGCCGGAATCCGTGCCGGGCGAGCCACCAGGCGAGCGTGTTGCCCGCGATGCCGGCGCCGGAGATGAGTACTGACCGCATGGAAACGACCGTACTGGCATCCGATGCCAGTTGGCAACGGCTGCCATTCGACCTTCAGTGCCGTACTATCGCCGGCATGTCGTCGCTACGTGACCGAAAGCGGGCCCGGACCCGGCAGGCGCTCATCGACGCCGCCGTCGACCTCTTCGAACGGCACGGCTACGACCGCACCGGCGTCGCCGACATCGCCGCGGCCGCCGATGTCGGCACCCGGACCTTCTTCCGATACTTCCCGAGCAAGGAGGCACTGCTCTTCCCCGAGAGCGACGACCGGATCCGGGCCGCCGTCGAGGCGATCGCCGGGCGCGGGCCGGACGAGGGGCCGGCCGAGGTGCTGCTGCGGGCGCTGCGCACCGTGACCACCGACAGCGAGGAGCTGGGCAGCCGGCTCGCCGCGCTTCGGCTACGGCTGATCCGCGAGGTGCCGGTCGTACGCGGGCGTGCCCTGCAGCTCCAACTCGACGCACAGCGGGAGATCGCCCGGCACCTCGCCGCCGCGTACCCGGAACAGCTCGACCCGGTGGCGGCGGCGGCGCTGGTCGGGGCGTTCGTCGGCGCGGTGGCCGGCGCGCTCCAGGTGCTCCTCGACGATGCGGACCAGGCCGCCGACCCGGCGACCGTACAGGCCGCCCTGCGCCGGGCAACCGACATCGCCCTCACCGGCTGGACCGCCGCTGCCCCGACCGGCCCGGCGGTCAGTCCGGCAGGACGGCCGCGGCGACCCGGCGGGCCCGCTCCGGATGGGTGAGCACGGCGATGTTGTCGAGGTACTGGTCGACAGCGCCGACCGGCGGGCGGGCCCGCAGGTCCGGGTCGGTGACGGCGGCGTACAGCGCGGCGACGAACCGGTCCGCGTCCAGGACCAGGAACGGCCGGTGGTGGAACTGCCGGACACTCGGGTCGACCGGGGCGGCCAGCCCGGTGTCGTTGGTCCAGGCCGCGACGGTCTCCAGCGCCCGGACCAGCCCGGCCTGCCGCTCCGGCCAGCCGCCCGTCCCGAGGGCGGCGGCCAGCGCGTCCAGCACGGGGGCCGCCGGCGGCAGCGCGGCGAAGACGGTGCCCAGCCACTTCGCGTACGGGGGCCAGCGGCGGTGCAGCAGCAGGCCGAGGCGCATCAGGTCCCGGGCCAGCCCGCCGGTCACCACCCGACTGCCCAGCTCGTCGCCGACCTCGGCACACCGGCCGACCAGATGCTCGGCCTGGCCGATCCGGTGCCAGCCGGCCGCCAGCACGTACCGCCACACGTCGTCCGGATACCAGGCCAGCCGGGCGCGGGCAGCGGTCAGCGCCCCGCCGAGCCCGTCGTGGAAGACCGCCCCACCGGTCAGCTCGGCCAGCCGCTGGGTGGGCACGGCCAGCCAGTCCGCCACCCCCATCCCGGCGCGCGGGTCGCAGCCGAGCCGCCCGCGCAGCCACCCGCCCAGCTCGTCGACGCTCACCCCGTGCCGGTCGCCGTCGGCCCGCACCACGCCCAGCCGGACGTCCGGGCCGCCGGCGAACCGGGTCGGCCAGCCGAGGAACTCCGCCGGCAGCTCCGCGTCCAGGAGCGCACGCACCGGCGCGACGTCGGCGGCATCGGCGACGAAGAGCTGCGTACGCGGCCCCCAGTCGTGGTCGGTGGAGCGCGAGGTGTCCAGCCCGAGCAGCTCCGAGCCACCGTCGAGCAGCCCGGCGGCGTACCGGACGGCGGGCAGGCGGCGAGCCAGCAGCGGGGCGAGCACCTCGTTGTGGAAGCGCCGGCAGAGCGTCAGGCCGGGTACGAACGCCATGCCGTCAGTCTGCCGGGCGCGCCCCGGGCCACCCAGCGGTTATCGGTCCACCGGCCGGTCGAGGTGGATAGCCTGGGGGAAAGAGGCCAGGGAGGCGGGGCGGTGTCGGAGACCGGTCGGGAGGCCGTACGGCGTCGCCGGCTGTTGTGGGCCGGCGTCCTCGCGGTGGTCGGGCTGGCGCTGCTCCTGGTCGGCCTGATCGTCGCCAGCGGGACCCTGGCCTGGGTCGAGGTGGTGCTGGCGATCGTCCTGCTGGTCGCGAGCTACGCGCTGCAGCGGGTGGCCCGCCGGGAGACCCTGTACCGCCGCGACGGCGGCTGACGGCCGGGCGGTACCGATCGCCGTCCCCCACCTCGTCACACCGCTGTGCCAGGCTGGTGCCGTGGCACACCGACCCCCGATCCTGCTGATCGACTCCCCCAGCCTCTACTTCCGCGCCTACTTCGGCATCCCCGAGTCCGCCGCGAAGACCGACGACGGCCAGCCGGTCAACGCCGTCCGCGGTTTCCTCGACATGCTGGCCCAGCTGATCCGCACCCGCCGGCCCGACCGGATGGTCTGCGCCCTCGACCACGACTGGCGTCCGGCGTGGCGGGTGGAGCTGCTGCCGTCGTACAAGGCGCACCGGGTCGCGCCGGAGGGCGGCGAGGTGGTCCCGGACACCCTCTCCCCGCAGGTGCCGATGATCCTGGAGGTGCTCGACGCGTTCGGCATCACCGCCGTCGGCGCCACCGGCTACGAGGCCGACGACGTGCTCGGCACCCTGTCGGTGACCCAGCCCGGCCCGGCGGAGGTGGTCTCCGGCGACCGGGACCTGTTCCAGCTCGTCGACGACGCGCGCCAGGTGCGGCTGCTCTACGTCGGGCGGGGCGTGGCCAAGCTGGAGGACTGCGACGACGCGGCCGTCCGGGCCCGCTACGGCGTCCCCGCCGACCGGTACGCCGACTTCGCCGCCCTGCGCGGTGACCCGAGCGACGGGCTGCCCGGGGTGCCCGGGGTGGGCGAGAAGACGGCCGCCCGGCTGATCGAGCGGTACGACGGGCTGGACGGCATCCTCGCCGCCCTGGACGACCGGGGCTCCGGCTTCGCCCCCGGGCTGCGGACCAAGCTGGAGGCGGCCCGGGACTACCTGGCCGTCGCGCCGAAGGTGGTGCGGGTCGCCACGGACGTACCGCTGCCGCAGCTGGCCACCGCGCTGCCGACGGCGCCCGCGGACCCGGACCGGCTGCTGGAGCTGGCGCAGCGGTGGAACCTCGCCAGCTCGTGCCGCCGCCTGGTGGACGCCGTCGCCCCCGGGTCCTGACCGGCGGCGTCGCTCCCGCCCGCCCCGGATCCGCCGGGACGGGAGCGGCCACGCCTGATCAGGCGGCGCCGTGGTAGGCCAGCACCCCCCGCTTGACGGCGGTGATCGCCTGCCGGGCGGTGGCCCGCACCTCGGTGGAGGCGCCGCCGGAGTCGGCGAGCTGACCCAGCAGGTCGACCACCTGGCGGGCCCAGCGGACGAAGTCGCCGGCGGGCATCTCACCGTCGATCTGGTGCCCGCTGGCGAGGACCTTGGCGAGGGCCTCGCCGCGCGCCCACCGGTAGATCGGCCAGGCGAACCCGAGATCCGGCTCCCGGGTGACGGCGAGGCCACGGGCGGCCTCGTCCGCCTCGATGTCGCTCCACAGCTTCAGCGTCTCGTCGACCGCGTCGGCGATCGGCCCACGCGGCAGCGAGGCCCGCTCGTCCACGTCCCGGCGGGCCTCGAAGACCACCACCGACACGGCGGCGGCAAGCTCGGCCGGGGACAGGCCGTCCCACACCTTCCGGCGCAGGCACTCGGCGACCAGCAGATCGGCCTCGGTCCAGATCCGGCCGAGCATCCGGCCGGCGTCGGTGACCTCGCCGTCGGCGGAAAGGTAGCCCCGTGCGGTCAGCAGCGCCACGATCCGGTCGAAGGTACGGGCCAGCGATCCGGTCCGGCCGGCGACCCGCTGGCGCAGCTCCTCGGTGTCGCGCTCCAGGCGGCGGCTCCGCTCCGCCCAGCGGGCGTGCTCCTCCCGGTCCGGGCAGGCGTGGCAGGGGTGCCGGCGCAGCTCGGCGCGGAGCTGGCTGAGCCGGTGGTCCTCGCCGACCGCCTGCTTGGAGCGCCCGCCCCGCCGGCCGCCGTGCCGGTCCAGCCCGGTGCCGCTGACCGCCGCGGCGAGATCCCGCCGCGCCGCCGGGGACCGGTGGTTGAAGTGCTTGGGCACCCGGATCCGGGCGAGCACCTCGGCCGGGGTGGTGAAGTCGCCGGGGGTGACCCGCCCGGCCCAGCGGTCCTGGGTGAGCACCAGCGGGCGCGGCTCGCCGAAGCCGCCGGTGGCCGGGTCGAGCACCACCGCCAGGCCGGCCCGTCGCCCGGACGGCACCCGGATCACATCACCCACCCGCAGCCGCTCCAGCGAGGCGATCGCGGCCGCCTTGCGCTGGGTCTGCCCCTGCCGGGCCAGCGCCCGCTCGCGGTCGGCGATGGCCACCCGCAGGGCGAAGTACTCGTCGAAGTCGCCGTGGTGGCAGGCCGCCTCCGCGCCGTACGACCCGATCATTTCCGTGTTGCGCTGCACCTGCCGGGCCAGGCCGACCACCGACCGGTCCGCCTGGAACTGCGCGAACGAGGACTCCAGCAGCGCCCGGGCCGGCTCCGCGCCGACGCTGCCGACCAGGTTGACCGCCATGTTGTAAGACGGCCGGAAGCTGGACCGCAGCGGATAGGTGCGGGTGGAGGCGAGGCCGGCGACGTGCCGGGGGTCGGTCTCCGGCGACCAGACCACCACCGCGTGCCCCTCGACGTCGATGCCCCGCCGGCCGGCCCGCCCGGTGAGCTGCGTGTATTCCCCCGGGGTGAGGTCGACGTGCGCCTCGCCGTTGAACTTCACCAGGCGTTCCAGCACCACGCACCGGGCCGGCATGTTGATGCCCAGCGCCAGGGTCTCGGTGGCGAAGACCGCCTTGACCAGGCCGCGGACGAACAGCTCCTCGACGACCTCCTTGAACGCGGGCAGCATGCCGGCGTGGTGGGCGGCGAGCCCGCGCTCCAGCCCGTCGAGCCACTCCCAGTAGCCCAGGACGGAGAGGTCCTCGCCGGGAATGGCGGTAACCCGGGACTCGACCACCCGGCGGATCTCCGCCCGCTCCTCGGGGGTGGTGAGCCGTAGCCCGGCCGCGAGGCACTGCTGCACGGCGGCGTCGCAGCCGGCCCGGCTGAAGATGAACAGGATCGCCGGGAGCAGCCCCTCCCGGTCGAGCCGGTCGACGATGTCGGGACGCATCGGGCCGCGCCAGCGGGGGCCGCGCCGCCCGGCGCCGGGGCCGGCGCTGCGCCCCTCCCCCAGCTCGAGGCGGCGCATCGTGTCCCGGGTGTAGCGCAGCAGCTCCGGGTGCACGTCGTGCTTGCGGGCGGCGTCGGCGTCGTGGAACAGGTCGAACATCCGCTTGCCGACCAGCATGTGCTGCCAGAGCGGCACCGGCCGGTGCTCGCTGACCACCACCGCGGTCTCGCCCCGCACGGTGACCAGCCAGTCGGCGAACTCCTCCGCGTTGGAGACGGTCGCCGACAGGGAGACCAGGGTGACCGAGGCGGGCAGGTGGATGATCACCTCTTCCCACACCCCGCCGCGGAACCGGTCGGCGAGATAGTGCACCTCGTCCATCACCACGTAGGCCAGGCCCTCCAGCGTGGCCGAGCCGGCGTAGAGCATGTTGCGCAGCACCTCGGTGGTCATCACCACCACGGGCGCGTCGCCGTTGATCGCGTTGTCGCCGGTGAGCAGGCCGACCTGCTCGGCGCCGTAGCGGTCCACCAGGTCGTGGTACTTCTGGTTGGACAGCGCCTTGATCGGGGTGGTGTAGAAGCACTTGCGCCGCATGGGCGGCCCACCGCCGTCGGCCGCCGTCGGGCCGCCCCGCAGCGCCAGGTGTACGGCGAACTCGCCGACCACCGTCTTGCCGGCGCCGGTCGGCGCGCAGACCAGCACCCCGCTGCCCCGCTCCAGCGCCTCGCACGCCTCGCGCTGGAAGTCGTCGAGGCCGAACCCCAGCTCTTGGGCGAATTCGTGCAGGGCCGGGAAGGCGGAGGCCTGCGCGGCCCGGCGGCGCGCCGCGGCGTACCGCTCGGCGGGGCTTGACATGCCTTCAAGATTAATCGGTACGGCCGACGACCACCGGCCAAGGCCGTCCGGCAGGGCGGTCGGTGCGGGTCGGTAGGGTGCACGACGTGCCGGACCATGCCGAATCCCCCCAAGCCTCGAGCGGCGCCGACGACGCCGTCCGCCCGAGCACGTCCCGCCGCCCCGTGGAGGCGGTGCTCTTCGACTTCCACGGCACGCTCGCGCAGGTGGAGGAGCCGCGCGAGTGGGTGCAGGCCGCCGCGGCGGCGTGCGGGGTGGAGCTGGACCGGGTCCGGGCCACCGCGCTGGCCGACCGGCTGCTGACCGCCGGCCGGGCCGGCGGCCCGCTGCCGGCCCGGGTACCGCCCCGGCTCGCCGAGCTGTGGGCCGACCGTGACCTCTACCCGCACGCCCACCGCGGCGCGTACACCGGGCTCGCGGAGACGGTCGACGCCGGCATCGAGGGGTTCGCCGACGCGCTCTACGAGCGGGTGCTGATCCCCGACGGCTGGGTGCCGTACCCGGACACCGAGGCGGTGCTGACCACGCTGCGGGCCGCCGGGGTGAAGGTGGCGGTGGTCAGCAACATCGGGTTCGACCTCCGGCCGCTCTTCGCCGCCTGGAAGCTCGACGGCCTGATCGACGCGTACGCCCTGTCGTACGAGGTGGGACGTTGCAAGCCGGACCCGGGGATCTTCTGGCGGGCGTGCGGGATGCTCGGCGTCGACCCCGAGCGGGCGCTGATGGTGGGCGACACCCCCGCCGACGCGGGGGCCGTGCAGGCCGGCTGCACCGTGCTGGTGCTGCCCTGCGCCGACGCCGGCAGCCCCAACGGGCTCGGCGCGGTACTCGACCTGGCCCTGCGTCCCGACGCATGATCCACCCCAGCTCGGGGACACGGGAAGGTCGGCGATGCCCGGGCAACGCCGACTCGGGGTGAACAGCGACCGCCGAGGTCCCCGGCGGCCCGGTCAGCGAAGCAGCCGCACCGCCCCCGGCACCGCGCTGATCCGCACCGGCAGGTCGAACGCCCGCTCCCCGTCCGCGTACGTGGTGATGCCGGCCGCGTCCAGCTCCACCGTACGCGCCCGGTAGCTGCGCACGAGTGGGTGCGCGACGTGCGTGCCCTGGTAGATGCGGGGCTTGACCCGGATCAGGGTGCGCCGGTCGAACCGTCCGCCCACCACCACGTCCAGCAGCCCGTCGGTCGGATCGGCATCCGGGCAGATCCGCATGCCGCCGCCGTAGCTGGCGCAGTTGCCGACCGCGACGAGCACCCCGTCCAGCTCGTGCTCCTCGCCGTCGAGGCGCAGCCGGTAGCGGCGCGGCCGCAGCCGGGCCAGCTCGACCAGGATCGCCAGGTCGTACCGGCGGGGCCCGCGCGGCCAGCGCATCCGGTTGGCCCGCTCGTTGACGATGGCGTCGAAGCCGGCCGCCAGCACCGCCCCGTACCAGCGGACGCCGCCGTCGGCGCTGGTCAGCCGGGCCAGGTCGACGGGGTGGGTCCGGCCGCCCCGCAACGCGTCGACGATCACCTCGACGGCCGCGACCGGGTCGGCGGGGAACCCGGTGTCGGCGGCGAAGTCGTTGCCCGTGCCGGCGGGGACCGGGCCGAACGGCACCGCCGTACCGGCGACGGCCTGCAACGCCCGGTGGACCGTGCCGTCCCCGCCGACCGCCACCAGCGCGGCGGCGCCGTCGGCGACCGCGGCACGGCAGGCCACCTCGGCCTCCTCCGGAGTGGCCGCCTCCAGCAGCCGGACCGGCCGGCCGGCGCCCGCCAGCCGATCCACCAGCCGGGGCAGCAGGCCACGGTGCCGCCCCCGGCCGGCGGTCGGGTTGGCGAGTACGGCGACGGGGCCGGGCGGAACAAGATCGTGCGCGGTCACGGCGAGCACCGTACGGCACGACCCACACCGCTCACCAGGGGAGACACCCGTGCTCACCGCCCAGCCACGCCCCGGGGAGCCAGGTGGGGAAAGCGGGCCGGCGGACTCCGGGGCGGCAGGGCGGTCAGGCCCGAGGGCGGGCCAACCCGATGCCGATCACATCGATCCGGCCCCACCGTCCGGGCACGTCGAGCAGCTCCACCCGGCCAAACCGGGGTGGCACCGACGGCGACATCAGCAGGTGCTCCCCGGACGGCTCCAGCCCGAGCAGGGCGCGCAACAGCAGGAAGACGGCACCGGTCGCCATCGCCTGCGGACTGTTCGCCGTCGGGTAGCACACCGGGTATCGGGTCAGCTCGCGGCGATAACCGGCGAACGCCTCCGGCAACCGGCCCTGGAAGTACCGGGACGCGTCGATCATGGCCTCGGCGATCCGGCCGGCCTCCCCGACGAGCCCGTACCGACGCAGCCCCCAGGCGATCAGCGCGTTGTCGAACGGCCACACGGCGCCGACGTGATAGCCGAGCGGGTTGTACCGCACCTGCCCCTCGGCCAGAGTCCGCACACCCCAGCCGGAGAAGAGCCGCGGGCCGAGCAGGTGCTCGGCGACCTGCCCGGCCCGCTCCGGCGGCACGATCCCGCTCCACAGCAGGTGGCCCATGTTGGACGCCAGCGCGTCCACCTGCCGGCCGTCACCGTCCAGGGCGAGCGCGTAGTAACCCCGGTCGGCGATCCAGAAGTCCCGGTCGAAGCGCTCCCGCAGGGCGGCCGCCTCCCGCTCCAGCTGCTCGGCGTACACCGGGTCGCCCCAGAACTCCCGAGCCATCCGGGCCCCGCGCAGCTTCGCGTCGTACGCGTACCCCTGCAGCTCACAGAGGGCCACGGGCGGCGCGGCCAGCCGCCCGTCGGCGTGGCAGATCGCCTCCGGGGAGTCCTTCCAGCCCTGGTTCTCCAACCCGGCCTGCTCGTTGCGCCGCAGGTACCGGATGTAGCCGTCGCCGAGGAGGTCGCCGTACTCGTCGATCCAGTGCAGCGCCGCGCGGGCCTCGTGCTCGTACTCCCGCACCAGGTCCGCGTCGCCGGTCCACTTCTCGCACTCGTCGAGCAGGATCACGTAGAGCGGCGTGGTATCGGCGCTGCCGAAGTACGGGGAGTCCGGCCGCTCCTCGAAGGCCGCCAGCTCGCTGTAGCGAAACTCGCGCAGGATCTTGCCCGGCTCCTCGTCGCGGAAGTCGTCCAGCACCGAGCCCTGGTCGATGCCGAGCATCCGCAGCGTCGCGGTGGCCAGCTCCGGAGCCACCGGCAGGGCCTCGAAGCTGGACAGGATGGCGTCCCGCCCGGTGATGGTGGCGACCCACGGCAGGCCGGCGGCGGGCATCGCCTCGTCCGGCAGGGTCAGCGGCGAATACCGCAGCGACGCCAGGTCCACCAGGCTGCGCCGATAGGCGCCGGTCAGCGCGTCCCAGTCGCAGCAGAGCTGGGGCGCCCGGTCCACCCACGCCGCCAGGTCCCGCTGCCGCTCGGCGGCGCTGCGCCGGGGTAGCCCCTCGAACACCTCCCGGACGTCCCGGCCGTCGGGGCGCGGCACCAGCGACCGCACCCGCAGGGTGGTCGTCCAGCCCTGCTTGGGAGCCACCCGCACCGCGTACGTCAGCCCGCGCTCGTCGATCCGCGCCGGCTCGCTGCTCGAGACCACCGTCTCGCGTTGAAACCGCTCCCGCCGGTAGCCGAGGCGCAGGCGGCGTTCCTCGATCCGCTGGTAGAACCGCCCCGGCGGGGTCCGCTCCTGATCGATGGCGCGAATCGGCGCGAAGTCGTTCGCCACGTCCAGCCGTACGGTGAAGTCCACCGGCACCCGGTCGTGGTTGAGCACGGTCAGCCGCTCCTCGAACACGCCACCGGTGATGGAGCGTTCCCGGATCACCGAGGACTTGGCGTCCACGTAGTGGGTCGGGGCGCCCGGCACGAGGAAGAAGCGCAGCGTGACATGGTCCCGTTCGGCGAGGGAGAGCGGGTGCAGGCGGTCGCCGTCCAGGGTGAGTCGCCACAGCGACAGGAACCGGGTGTCGAAGTCGAAGAAGCCGCTGGGGTTGCTGGGCGTCGCCTCGATGTCGCCGTTGTCCTCGCTGAGCACGAAGATGTTGCCGTCCATCACGCGGACCAGGTTCGACGTCATCGGCGCTCCCCACGTCCGCCCGCCACGGCCCGCGGGTGGCGTCCCCCGGCCGGCGCGGGGAAGAGGCGCTCCAGCAGGATCACGAAACGGAACCGCCCCTCGGCGGTGATGTCGTTGCGCAGCCACGCCGGGAGGGGCTTCGCCTCGCCGCGGGCCATCCGGGCGAAGAAGTCCCGGTCGGTGCGGAAGACCGTGTCGGCGTCGCGCCGCTCGCGGCACACCGTGACCCGGCCGTCGGCGATGGTCAGATGCCAGATGTCGACGCCGTCGGGCCCGTCCAGCTCGAACCGGACCGTGCCGGCGGTGCGGCGGTGCAGCCGTTCCGGAGGCCGACGGGCGAGCTGCGCGAAGTACGCCTCGATCGGATCGGACACCACACGCCTCCCAGGAGAGGGCCGTCGCGCCGGGCGGCCCGGCGGGTGGCGCGCCGTCGGCGGCGGCGACGGACGCGACCGAGGCCTGCTCCGGCGCCGCCTCAGACTATCGCCGAGATCCGGCCCGGACGCCCGGATCGCCGGAACTGCGGGGCGGTCCCGCCGGCGTGGAGCGGGCGGGCAGGATGGCGGGATGCGCGTCGTGTCCCTGCTGCCCTCCGCCACCGAGATCGGCTACGCGCTCGGCCTGGGGGACGAGCTGGTCGGGGTCACCTTCGAGTGCGCGGTGCCGGCCGCGTACCGGGCCGGCACAACGGTGGTGGTGGGCGGCCGGGACACCCGCGGCATGAGCCCCGGCGAGATCGACACGTACGTGCGGGCGCAGCTCGCCGCCGGAGCGGACCTCTACACCCTGCACGCGGGCGCCCTGGCCGGGCTGAACCCCGACCTGATCCTCACCCAGGACCTGTGCCGGGTCTGCGCGCTGCCCTCCGGCCGGGTGGCGGACGCCGTGGACCACCTGGGCTGCCGGGCGGAGGTGCTGTCGCTCGACCCGTACACGCTGCCGGACGTGCTCGGCACGATCCTGGCCGTCGGCGCGGCGGCCCGGGTGCCCGACCGGGCGGAGGCCCTGGTGGACGGCCTGCGCGCGCGGCTCGCGGCGGTCGACGCGGCGGTGGCCGGCCGGCCCCGGCGGCGGGTGACGGTGGTGGAGTGGGTGGATCCGCCGTTCGGCGCCGGGCACTGGATCCCGGACCTGGTCCGGGTGGCCGGCGGGGAACCGGTGGCCGCCCACCCGGGCGCCCGGTCGACGCCGACCACCTGGCCGGCGCTCCACGCGGCCCGCCCGGAGGTGGTGCTGGTCGCGCCGTGCGGCTTCCACCTGGACGGGGCGGTCGCGCAGGCCGCGACGGTGGTTCCGCACTTTCCCGGCGCGGAGGTCTGGGCGCTCGACGCGGACGGGCTGATCGTGCGGGCCGGCCCGCGCCTGGTCGACGGCGCCGAGGCGATCGCCGCGATCCTGCACCCGGACGCCGTGCCGGCGCCACCGGAAGGGGCCGTCCGGCGGGTGGCCTGACGTGCCCGCCCTGGCCAGGCGACGGCACCGGCGCCGCGTCCGGGTGCAGGGGGCGTCGTCGCCGGCGACGGGGTCGCCGCTCGGCAGGCTGAAGCCGGGTGGAGACCGGCGCCGCCCGCTACGCGGATCGGCGCGGCGGCCGGCCGTCGCGGCCGAGCGGGGCGAGCCGGCGCCAGCGGGGCAGTTCGGTGGCCACGGTGGCCAGGGCCAGCGCGGCCACCGCCACGGCGACCGGCCGCGGCCAGGCGAACCACGACGAGACCGCGGCGGCCACCAGTTGCAAACCCACCAGGGCGATGGTGACCACCCCGGGCACCGGCACGATCACGTGCTTCTTGTCCGTTGGGGTGGCCAGGACGGTGGGCAGGCCGATCAGCACCAGCACCGCGGCGACCGCCAGCGCCACCGAGTGGCGGGCGAGCGCCCACGGGGTGGCGACCCAGGCGACCAGTTCGGTGAGGAAACGCAGCGCCGCGGCGACGTCGGGGCGGCGCGGCGGGCGGTCGTCGATCACGGCGGCCAGTATCCGCCCACCCGGGCCGCCCGGGATACCCGGTTGCCGTCGTGGCGCTGGCGGGCAGGGTGTCCAGGACGTCGTCGCCGACCCGGGGGAGGCGTGAGGTGGACCTGCGACGCAACCTGACGGACGCCGCCGGCCTGGACGCCGGGACGGTGGTGCTGGTCGAGGGCGACAGCGACCGCTGCGCGATCGAGGCGGTGGCTCGCCGGCACGGCCAACTGCTGGACGGGGTGGCGGTGGTGCCCCGGGCCGATCTGGAGGACGAGCTGATCCGGGCGCTGGGCACCGGGACGGTCGAACAACTCGTCGAGGCCGCCGGGGACCTGCGTTCGTTCCGGCTCTTCCAGCGGCAGCCCGCCCAGCAGGGTCGCCCGCTCGCCCGCCAGCTCCGCCGCTTCATCGGCACCCGGTCCGGCCGCAAGAGCCACTACGCGACCCTGCTCGCCGGCGCCCTCGCCCCCGCCCGGACCCGGCCGCCGCTGGAGCTCCTGCTCGCGCGGCTCTGACCGCCGGCCCCGACACGCGGAACGCCGTCCCCAGGCCGGGGACGGCGTTCCGGTGTTGCTGCGGCGAGCGATCCGATCAGGTCATGTCGTCGTAGCGGCGCTCGATCGGCGTCGGCGCGTCGATCGGTTCGGGCGCCCCGATCGGGGCGGACGTCTCGACCCGTGCTCCGGCCTCGATCGGTTCGGTGGACAGATCCAGCGGCGACACCTCGTCGTCGGCGACGCCCCCGTACGTCTCCCGGCCCCGGCCACGCCGCTTGTCGTTGAGGAAGGCCACGCCGACTGCGACGAAGTAGAGCAGGGAGAGCGCGGCGGCCAGCAGCGTCATGCCGAACGGACCCGGGTCCGGGGTGGCGATCGCCGCGAACGCGAACGACACGAAGATCACCACGCGCCACCAGCTCAGCAGCCGCCGGGCGCTGGCCACCCCGGTGAAGTTGAGCATGAGCAGGATCAGCGGGAACTCGAACGCCACCCCGAACAGCAGGATCATGTTGGTGACGAACGCGATGTACGCGGTGACCTCGAACTGGTTGGACAGCCCGCCCACCCCGGAGTCCATCAGGAACCCGAGGCCCTTGTCGACCACGAAGTAGGCCAGCACGGCACCGGCGGCGAACAGCGGCGCGGCGATCGCCACGAAGACGTACGCCCACTTGCGTTCGTTCCGGTGCAGGCCCGGGGCGATGAACGCCCAGAGCTGATAGAGCCAGACCGGCCCGCCGATGATCAAGCCGAGCCAGAGCGCCAGCTTCAGCTTTAGGAGGAAACCGGTCGTCGGCGCCAGCGCCAGCAGGTCCTGGCAGTGCCCCAACGCGTCCGTAGTGCCGGGCAGCCGGCAGTACGGCCGCTTGAGCACCAGAAACACCGGGTCGGCGAGCCAGAAGCCGGCGGCCAGGCCGGCGACGATCGCCAGGGACGCCCGGAACAGTCGGTTCCGCAGCTCACGGATGTGCTCGATGAGCGTCATCGAGCCGTCGGAGGCCCGCTCGAAGTTGCTCGGGCCGCGCTTCTTCAACCCGAAGGCCACAGTCGGGCCCTCCGGTCAGTTGTCGCGGACGCGCTGAACCGGGTCGACCGGCTGCTGCGGCTGCGGGGCGTACTGCTGCTGCGGAGGCTGCTGCGGCGCGTACTGCTGCTGCTGGGCCGGGTTCGGCGGGAGCGGCTGGTAGCCGGCCTGCGCGTCGGCCTTCTCGGCCAGGTCACGGTCATCCTCGTGCAGGCTCTTGGTCTCCGCCTTGATGATCCGCAGCGAGCGGCCCAGCGAACGGGCCGCGTCGGGGAGCCGCTTCGCGCCGAACAGCAGGATCAGCACGACCACGAGTACGGCGATGTGCCACGGCTTGAGGGCACCCATGGGAAGCTCCAGTCGTTCAAATGTCGGTCAGGGGTGGTCGCAGCCCATCGTACGTGGGTCGAAGGGCCTTGCCACCCTGCCGGGCCTGCCGGTGCGGGCCCGGTCGGTGAAGTCTCGACCAACCCGAAGTGTCCCGTCAACCACCTGCGGCGGCGCGATCGTGCGCGGAACCGCCCGGGACCGCGCAGCTAGTGCCCGCCGGACCGACCGCCGTCGATCACTTTCCGCGCCTGGCCTTGATCAACGCCAGCCGTTCCTGGGTGACGGTCAGCCGCTCCTGGAGGCCCTCGGCGCGGCTCTGGAGTTCCTCGGCGACCGACCGCATCGCCTCCGCCTCGGCCTGGCGGCGCTGCAGGGCCACCGCCGCCCGGCGCAGCCGGGGCAGCCGCGCCAGCACCGGCCGGACCGCCAGGGCCAGCACGAGGAGCGGGAACAGCACGACCCCGAGCACGATCCACGTCACCACGGCGGTCAGCCTACTGGGTGCGGCCGGCCACCGCCGGATTGGCGCGATCCACCGGCGTCCCGTACGCGTCGAGCGCGGCGGCCGCCTGGGCGCGGACCTGCTCGGCCAGCTCGGCCGGGGCGACCACGGTGACGTCCGGGCCGAGCCCGAGCACGAACCGCCGCGCCCAGCCCAGGTCGGTGACCCGCAGCGACACCAGCCACTGCTCACCGTCGGCCTCCACCCGCTCGCACGGGTAGTACTCGGTGATCCACCGCTCGCCCCGACCGACCCGCAGGGTGATCAGCGGCAGGTCGGCCGAGGGCCGGAACACCCCGTCGCTCAGGTCGTGCGGGCGGGCCTGCGGCGGCACCACGGCCGCCTCGTCCAGCTCGGTGACCGCGTCGATCCGGTCGGCCCGGAACAGCCGGACCGCCTCGGCGCGGCGGCACCACGCCTCCACGTACGCCCGGCCGCCGACCATCAGCATCCGCAGCGGGTCGATGGTGCGCTCGGTGGTCTCGTCCCGGGCCGCGGTGTAGTAGGTGATCCGCAACGCCCGGCCCCGCTCCACGGCCGCCCGCAGCTCACGCGCCCGGGCGGTGTCGCCGGGCAGCCGCACCTCCACCGGGGCGCCGGCCAGGTCCCCGGCCGCGCTCTCGATCTTGGCGAGGGCCCGCTCCACCGCCTCCCGGTTGGCCACGCCGGGTGTCTCGGCCAGCATCCGCAGCGCCACCACCAGGGCGAGCGCCTCGTCCGGGGTGAGCCGCAGCGGGCGGTCGATGCCGGCGTCGTAGGTGATGGTCACCCGGTCGCCGTCGAACGCCATGTCGATCAGGTCGCCCGGGCCGTAACCGGGCAGCCCGCACACCCAGAGCAGCTCCAGGTCCTCGCGGAGCTGCCGTTCGGTCACCCCCAGATCCCCGGCCGCCTCGGCGATCTCGATGCCGGGGCGGGCGAGCAGGTAGGGCACCAGGTTGAGCAGCCGGGCGAGCCGGTCCGCCGAGGCGCGGCCACCGCGGGCCGCCGGGCGGGTCACCGGGCACCCCCGGCCACCGCCAGCTCGTCGTGCCGGGCGGCGATCTCCTTCAACCGCTGGATGACCGCCTCGCGGACCTCCGGCGGCTCCAGCACCCGGGCGTCCGGGCCGTAGCCGACCACCTGGCCGGCCAGGTTGTCCGCGTCGGCGTACGGCAGGACCAGGCGGTCGCCGTCCGGCCCGCAGCTGATCTCCACCGCCCAGCGGCGCAGCCCGGCCGCCCGCCCGGGGGCGACCAGCACGGTGGCCCGGCCGGTCCGCTCCACCGGCCCGGACCAGCGGGCCACGTGGCTGATCAGGTCCACCCCGGCGGGCGGCTCGTACGCCCCGGGCTGGCCGGTCACCCGGACCGTGCCCACCACGCGGGAGAGCCGGAAGCAGCGGGTCGCCTCCCGGTCCAGGTCGTGGCCGACCACATACCACCGGCCGCGCCAGCAGACCACGCCCCACGGCTGCAGCCGGCGGCGGGTCGGGGCGTCCCGGTCCGGCACCCGGTAGTCGAAGTTGACCTCCCGCCGGTCCCGGGCGGCCGCGGTCAGCGGGGCGAACGCCGGGTCGACCGTGACCATCGGCTCCAGGCCCAGGGTGGCCTGCGGGTCCACGTCGATGCCGGCGGCGCGCAGCTTCGCCAGCCCCGACGAGGCGGCGGCGGCCAGGCCGGCGTGCTGCCACAGCCGCGCCGCGATGCCGACAGCGGCGGCCTCGTCCGGTTCGAGCGGAATGTCGGGCAGGGCGTACTCGCGGGGGGCGATCCGGTAGCCGGGCTCGGCGTCGAAGACGCTGGCCGTGCCCGTCTCCAGCGGCACCCCCAGCTCGCGCAGCTCAGCCTTGTCCCGTTCGAACTTGCGCTGGAACGCCTCGTGGTCCTTGGCGTCGTCCGGGTCGTGCTCGTAGCCGGGCACGGTCGCGGCGATCTGGGCGGCGGTGAGGAACCGTCGCGTCGACAACAGGCAGATCACCAGGTTGACCAGGCGTTCGGTACGGGTCCGGGACACGTGTGAACGCTAGCAGCCCGCGCGTCCCGGGCGTGCACCCACGCGGGCGCGGCGCGCGGAACGCCGCACCCGAGGCGGCCGGGCCCCACCCGTCGCGGGCCGTCCCGCTCGACCGGCGCAGCGCCGGCACCGGCCATATGGTGAGCGCATGGCGGAAGCGGAGGTCAAGCGCGAGAGCGTCGGCACGGTCATCCTGGCCGGCTCGGCGAACCTCGCCATCGCGGTCGCCAAGGCCGTCGCCGGCCTGCTCTCCGGCTCGGCGGCGATGCTCTCCGAGGCCGCCCACTCGGTCGCCGACACCACCACCGAGGTGCTGCTCTACCTGGCGCTGCGCCGCGGGGCCCGGCCCGCCGACACCCGGCATCCGTTCGGGTACGGCAAGGAGAGCTACGTCTGGGCGTTCCTCGCCGCGTTGTTCACCTTCGTGGTGGGCGCCGGCTTCGCCATCACCCACGGCGTCACCACCATCCTCGTGCACCGGCACAGCGGCAACTACCTGGCGTCGTACGTCGTGCTGGTGGTCTCCTTCGCGGTGGAGTCGGTGTCCCTGACCCGGGCGGTCCGGCAGATCCGCCGCGAGTCCCGCCGCTGGCGGGCCACCCCCCGCCGCTACCTGCGCCTGACCGCCGACACCACCGTCAAGGCCGTCTTCATGGAGGACACCGCCGCCCTCATCGGCCTGCTCATCGCCGGCGTCGGCCTCGGGCTGTCCGAGCTCACCGGCGAGGAACTCTACGACGGGATCGCCTCGATCCTGATCGGCGTGCTCCTGCTGGTGGTCGCCGCCATCCTGGCCCGGAGCAACATCTCGCTGCTGGTGGGCCGGGCCGTGTCGGAGCGCGTGCACCGCAGGATCGAGCACGAGCTGGCCTCGCTGCCCACCGTGGACCGGGTCCACACGCTGATGACCATGGTGCTCGGCCCCGATGACATCCTGGTCGCCGCCAAGGTCGACTTCCACAACGACGCCACCGGCGCCGACATCGAGGCCGCCGCCGACGAGGCCGAGCGGCGGCTCACCGAGCACTACCCCGAGATCGGGTACGTCTTCCTCGACCCCACCCGGTCCATGCCCGGCACCGACCGCGGCCGGGCCCGGCGTACCCAGAACGAGGGCGACCCGCCCGTGGACCAGCAGACCGACACCTTCTGACCGCGCGCCGGGCCACCCGGACGCGCCCCGGCCCGCCGACGGCCGATAGGTTCCCGGGCATGGTGCGATGGCGGTCCGGCACGGTCACGGCGGTACGGCGGCGGTGGGCCGGCGCGACGGAACTCGACGTCGACCTGCCCGACGGCGGCCGGGTGCGTGCCCTGGCCTACCCGGCGCTGGTCGGCGACCCGGAACCCGGCGACCGGGTGCTGCTCAACGCCGGCGCCCTGCTGATGGGCCTCGGCACCGGCGGATACGCCCTGGTCGTGGCCCTGCCCGACCGGCTCCCCGCCGACCCGCCGCAGGCCTCCGACAGCCGCGACGCCGGCCACCTGGTCAAGGCCCGCTACACCCCGCTGCAACCGATCCTGCTCGGCGTCGACGAGGAGGCCTCCCCGCACCACGCGGTGCTGGCCGCCGCGGACAGCCTGCACGGGATGCCGGTGGTCACCGCCGACCTGCACTCGGCCCTGCCGGCGATCCTCGCCGGCGTCCACGCCGACGCCCCGCACGCCCGGGTGGCCTACCTGCTCACCGACGGCGGGGCGCTGCCGGCCTGGTTCTCCCGCACCCTCGCCGGGCTCGCCGACCACCTCGCCGGCACGGTCAGCGTCGGCCAGGCGTTCGGCGGCGACCTGGAGGCCAGCACCCTGCACAGCGGCCTGCTCGCCGCCCGGTACGTGCTGCACGCCGACCTCGCGATCGTCGCCCAGGGGCCGGGCAACCTGGGCACCGGCACCCGCTGGGGCTTCTCCGGGGTGGCCGTCGGCGAGGCGGTCAACGCGGTCGCCACCCTCGGCGGCCGGGCGGTCGGCTCGTTGCGCATCTCCGACGCCGACCCCCGCCCTCGGCACCGCGGCGTCTCCCACCACAGCCTCACCGCGTACGGCCGGGTCGCCCTCGCCGCCGCGGAGCTGGTCGTGCCGGACCGCCTCGACCCGGCCCTGGCCGCCGAGGTGGACCAGGCCCTCGCCCCGCTCGCCGACCGGCACCGGATCGTCACCGTGCCCACGGACGGGCTCGACGCGGCGCTGCGGGCCAGCCCGGTCGGCCTGTCGACCATGGGCCGCGGCCTGGACGCCGACCACGCCTACTTCCTGGCCGCGGCCGCCGCCGGCCGGCACGCGGCCCGCCTGCTCGGCTGAGCCGTCCGGCCGGCGGCGGACCGGCGCTCAGCTCGCGCCGTAGCCGTGCGCGACGATGTGCGCGGCGGACCGCTCGTACGCTGCCGGGTCCTGCGGCGCCCAAGTGCCCAGGCCGTCGACGTACCGGTTGTACATGCAGAACGCCGCGGCGATCAGCACCGCGTCGTGGATCTCCAGGTCGGTGGCGCCCGCCGCGCGGGCCGCGTCGACCAGCTCGGGGGTGACCGCCCGGCCGCTGCGCTGCACCGCCCCGGCTATCCGCAGCAGCGCCCGCAGCTTTTCGCTGACCGGCGCGGTGGTCACGTCCCGGCGTACCTGCTCCACCAGGGGCATCCCGGACGGCAGCTGGGCGGCCGCGAACGCCGAGTGCGACGAGCAGCAGAACGTGCACTCGTTCAGGCCGGACACGTAGGCGGCGATGAGCTCCCGTTCGCCTGCGGTCAGCGTGGGGTGTGGGGCGCGCAGCAGCTGCTCGGCGAGCGCGTTCAGCGGCTCCGCGGTCTCGGGACGGAACCGCATCGGCCCGTTGATGCCCGGGTGCGCCTTCTCGTCCAGGCCAAGATCGATATGTGCCATGACGTCGCCTCCCACCCGAGCCGGCCGTGGCCGACCGCGAACCCGATCCATCCGGCAACCTGCCAGGCCCCGGGTGGGGGCGGCAACTTCCCCCGTGCGCTGTTCCCGGCGCCGACCGGTCCGCCGCGAACCGCCCACCCGCCGACCAGCAGCGAAGACCGCACGGTCGAAGACGCCCCGCCGGCCCGGCCGCCTCCATCCTGTCCAGGTATCCGACCCCGGCCGCATCGACCCCGGCCTCCCCACCCGGCATCGCAGGGGCCCGTCGCGGGACGGCGCGGCCCCCGTAGCGGAATGCGAGACGCCATGTCCCTGCGACAACTCCCCGAACGCCAGCTCCTCCCCCCGACACCCGGCCCCGGGCGCCGCCTCCGGGTCGCCCTGCTCAGCGCGGCAGCCGGCGTCCTACTCGCCGTCCTGTGGTCGTTCGAGCTGGTCGACAAGGTCATCGGCGACAACGTCGCGAACACCGTGCTCGGCCACGACGCCAAGGCCACCGCGATCACCGGCACCGCCGCCGGGCTGCTCTTCGCGTTCGTCTCCGGCTTCGCCGGCACCTTCACCGCCTGCAACATCGCCATGGCCGCCTCGGTCGGCCCGATGAGCCAGGCGTCCGGCGGCCACGCCAGCGCCGCGCCGCTGCGGTCCCTGCTCCGTCCCGTCGGCTGGCTGGCCCTCGGCATGATCGCGGTCTCGGCCGGCTACGGCGCCATCGGCGTCCTGCTCGGCGACCGGCTCCCCCAACTCTCCAGCGACGTGGTCGGCGGGGTCCCGGTCCGCCTCATCCAGTCGTCCGTCGTGTTCGGCGTGATCGGCCTGGCGCTGACCTACCTCGGGCTCGCCGCGCTCGGCCTGCTCCCCGACGTCTTCGCCCACCGGCCGGTCGCCCGGGTGGTGACGATGGGCGCGCTGGTCGGCGGCTTCCTCATCGGGCGCCCCTACCCGATGTTCAACAAGCTGTTCCACTGGGCGGCCGACACCGGCAACCCGCTCTACGGGGCACTCGCCTTCACCCTGCAGTCGCTGGGCAACATCCTGCTCGTCACGCTGATCTTCGCGATCGTCGTCGTGGTCAGCCGGGGACGCTTCCTGCGCTGGATGGCCGACCCCCGCCGCGCCGCCGTGGTGACCGGCGCGCTGCTCGTCGCCCTGGGCATCTTCACCGTCGTCTACTGGGACGTGCGGCTGCCCGCCCGCTTCGGCATCGGCTGGTTCCCCAGCATGCCGTACAACTGACGGCCCCGGGGCGGCGCCGGCCGCCGCAGCCGGCGCGCGGCCGGACCCGGACTCAGCCGGCGAGGAAGATGAACGCCAACCAGCCGACCACGATCAGCGCCAGCGCCACCCCCAGCACCCAGGTCGGCACCTTGTACTCGCCACGGCGGTTCCGCTCGATCTCAGCGCGGATCTTCTCCCGGCGCCGGTCGATCCAGTTGAGCTTCTCGGTGCCACGGTCGCGGCCGGAGGGTTCGGAAGTGTTCATCGCGACGCCAGCGTACCCGTGAGCGGGCGGCCGGTGCCCACGGCACCGGCCGCCGCCTCACATGCTCGCGATCAGCCGCTCCACCCGCTCGTCGTACGCCCGGAACGGGTCCTTGCACAGCACCGTCCGCTGCGCCTGGTCGTTCAGCTTCAGGTGCACCCAGTCGACGGTGAAGTCCCGCCGCTTCTCCTGCGCGTGCCGGATGAACTCGCCCCGCAGCCGCGCCCGGGTGGTCTGCGGCGGCGTCTCCTTCGCCTCGAAGATCTCCGGGTCGGTGGCCACCCGGTCCACCTCGCCACGCCGCTCCAGCAGCCCGTACAGGCCCCGCCCGCGCCGCAGGTCGTGGTACGCCAGATCCATCTGCGCCACCCGCGGGTGCGACAGCGGCAGGTCGTGCTTGCGCTGGTACCGCTCGATCAGGCGCAGCTTCGTCACCCAGTCGATCTCCCGGGCCACCGGGTCCAGGTCCCCGGTCTCCACCGCCCGCAGCACCCGCGCCCAGAGATCCACCACCCGCTTCGCGGTCTGGTCCCCGCCCCGGCGCTCCACGAACTCCGTCGCCTTCGCCAGGTATTCCTGCTGGATCTCCAGCGCGGAGACCTCCTTGCCGGAGGCCAGCCGCACCTTGCGCCGGCCGGTGATGTCGTGGGACACCTCGCGGATCGCCCGGATCGGGTTCTCCAGCGTCAGGTCCCGCATCACCACCCCGGCCTCGATCATCCGCAGCACGATGTCCGCGGTGCCCACCTTCAGCAGCGTGGTCACCTCGTTCATGTTCGAGTCGCCGACGATCACGTGCAGGCGCCGGTACCGCTCCGCGTCCGCGTGCGGCTCGTCCCGGGTGTTGATGATCGGCCGGCTCCGGGTGGTCGCCGAGGAGACGCCCTCCCAGATGTGCTCGGCCCGCTGCGACAGGCAGTAGACCGCCCCGCGCGGCGTCTGCAGCACCTTCCCCGCGCCGCAGATCAACTGCCGGGTGACCAGGAACGGGATCAGCACGTCGGCGAGCCGGCCGAACTCGCCGTGCCGGGACACCAGATAGTTCTCGTGGCAGCCGTACGAGTTGCCGGCCGAGTCGGTGTTGTTCTTGAACAGGTAGATCTCACCCGCGATGCCCTCGTCGTGCAGCCGCTTCTCCGCGTCGACGAGCAGCCCCTCCAGGATCCGCTCCCCCGCCCGGTCGTGGGCCACCAGATCGGTCACCGAGTCGCATTCCGGCGTCGCGTACTCCGGGTGCGAGCCCACGTCCAGGTAGAGCCGGGCTCCGTTGCGCAGAAACACGTTGCTCGACCGGCCCCACGACACCACCCGCCGGAACAGGTACCGCGCGACCTCGTCGGGGGACAGCCGGCGCTGCCCGCGATAGGTGCAGGTGACGCCGTACTCGGTCTCGATGCCGAAGATTCGCCGCTCCATGATGTGACATTAGCCGCCCGGGGCCCCAATTGGGCAGCGCTCAACCCAGTGGTCTCATCCGCACCGGGCCGGGCATTCCCCGCGTCCGCGCATCCCACCGCCGGGTACGGTCCCAGCCGTGAGAATCCTCGTCACCGGCGGCGCCGGCTTCATCGGATCGGCGTACGTCCGGCGGCTGCTCACCGGCGCCGAGCCGCACCTGCCGGTGGACGCCCTCACCGTGCTCGACGCCTGGACCTACGCCGCCACCGACGCCGCCCTCGACCCGGTACGCGCCGACCCCCGGCTGCGGGTCGTCCGCGGCGACATCCGCGACGCCGCCCTCGTCGACGCCACCGTCCCCGGTCACGACGTCGTCGTGCACCTCGCCGCCGAATCCCACGTCGACCGCTCCATCACCGACGCCGCCCCGTTCGTCACCACCAACGTGGTCGGCACCCAGATCCTGCTCGACGCCGCCCTACGCCACGGGGTCGGCCGGTTCCTGCAGGTCTCCACCGACGAGGTGTACGGGTCCATCGACACCGGCTCCTGGACCGAGCACACGCCGCTGCGGCCCAGTTCCCCCTACTCGGCCAGCAAGGCCGGCGCCGACCTGCTCGCCCTCGCCTACCACCGCACTCACGGCCTCGACGTCGTCATCACCCGCGGCGCCAACACCTACGGCCCGTACCAGTACCCCGAGAAGATCGTGCCGCTGTTCGCCACCAACCTGCTCGACGGGCACGACGTGCCGCTGTACGGCGACGGCGGCAACGTCCGCGACTGGCTGCACGTCGACGACCACTGCCACGGCATCGCGCTGGCCCAGCTCCACGGCCGGGCCGGCGGCGTCTACCACCTCGGCAGCGGCACCGAACTGACCAATCGGGAACTCACCGGCCGCCTCCTCGCCGCCTGCGGCGCCGGCTGGGACCGCGTCCGGCCGGTCGCCGACCGCCGGGGCCACGACCGCCGCTACTCGCTGGACTGCACCACCACCCGCCGCGAACTCGGCTGGATGCCCACCATCGACCTGGACGGCGGGCTCGCCGAGACGGTCGACTGGTACCGGACCAACCGCGCCTGGTGGCAGCCGCTCAAGCCGCACCGCTGACCCACCGGGCCGCGACGGCCAGGCCCGGCACGTCCACCGGGATCCGCCGCCGCCTCGCCGCGCGACGTCTGCCGGCCCGGCCCGCCACGGGCGGCGTCACGCAGGCGAGCCGCGCCGCACAGGGCGCGCGCCGGGCCCGGCCGTCAGTCCCCCGACTGCTCGCCCTGCTGGCCCTCCAGGTCCGCCGAACCAGCCGACGTGGTCGGCTTCTTCGCCTCCTCGGTGGGCGAAGTCGGGGTCTGCGCCCGCCCCGGCGCCGGCGCGGTGTCCGCGCTCGCGTCCCCCTCCAGCAGCGCGGTCAACGCCGCCCCGGTCACCCGCCGGAACGTCCGCCCCACCCGGCGGCGGTCCAGCACCGCCACCTCCATCTGGTTCGCGGCGATGGCACGGGCCGCCCCGCCCTCCCCGCCGACGCTGCCGAGCGCCTTCACCGCGGCCTGGATCGCCTCGGACAGCGACATCTCCGGCCGGTGCTCGTTCTTCAGCACCCCGGTGATCGCCTCGGCCTGGCCACCCATCGCCATCCGGCCCGGCTCGTCGTTGACCGAACCGTCGTACGTCACCCGGTAGAGCGAATCGTCGTCCGGGGTGGCACCCACCTCCGCCACGCAGACCTCCACCTCGAACGGCTTCGACTGCTCGGTGAAGATGGCACCCAACGTCTGCGCGTACGCGTTGGCCAGCGCCAGGCCGGTGACGTCCCGCCGGTCGTAGCTCAGGCCGTTCAGATCGGCCATCCGCACCCCGGCCCGGCGCAGGTTCTCGAACTCGTTGTAGCGGCCCACCGCCGCGAAACCGATCCGGTCGTAGATCTCGCTGACCTTGTGCAGGGTGCTGGACAGGTTCTCCGCGACGAAGAGCACCCCGCCCTCGTAGCTCAGGACCACCGCGCTCCGGCCCCGGGCGATGCCCTTGCGGGCCAACTCGGAGCGGTCGCGCATGATCTGCTCGGGCGAGGCGTAGAACTGCATGGCCACGGCGGCGGTTCTCCTTCGGGCGCTGTGCTGCGGACTGCTGACGGGTGAGGTGGGAGCGGGGTCAGCCGCCCGGGTTCTCCATCCGGCCGGCCACGACGCTCTCCGCGATCGCCGCCGTCTCGGCCTCGGTGAGCCGGTGCGTGCCCCCCGCCGTCGCGGTCATCACCACCGGGTAGATCCGGCGGGTCAGGTCCGGGCCACCGGTCGCGGTGTCGTCGTCGGCCGCGTCGTAGAGCGCCTCGACGGCGAGCCGCACCGCGTCGTCGACCGACAGGCCCGCCCGGAACCGCTTCTTCAACGCCGACTTGGCGAACAGCGAGCCGGATCCGATCGCGTCGTAGCCGGTCTCCTCGTACGGGCCGCCGGTCACGTCGAAGCTGAAGATCCGGCCGGCCCGGGCCGGGTCGCTGGCCGCCAGGTCGAACCCGGCGAACAGCGGGATCACCGCGAGGCCCTGCATCGCCGCGCCCAGGTTGCCCCGGATCATCGCGGCCAGCCGGTTGGCCTTGCCGTCGAGCGAGAGCATGGCGCCCTCGATCTTCTCGTAGTGCTCGAGTTCCACCTGGAACAGTCGCATCAGCTCGATGCCGATGCCCGCAGTGCCCGCGATGCCGACCAGCGAGTACGCGTCGGCCGGGTGCACCTTCTCGATGTCCCGCTGGGCGATCAGGTTGCCCATCGTGGCGCGCCGGTCGCCGGCCATCACCACGCCACCGGCGGCCGAGATGGCCACGATGGTCGTCGCGTGCGGCGCCATGTCGGCGGCCATGCCGGGCGGCAGCGGCCGCCGGCCGGGCAGCATTTCGGGGGCCACCTTGCTCAGGAACGCTGTGAAGGAGGACGTCCCCGCGTTGGTGAACACATCTGGTAGACGCCCGGATGGATCAAAACCCGCTGCCACGTGGTTCCTCTCAGGTACGTGATCGCCCTGGCCAGCCGCACGGGACTGTCACGGAACTGACCAAGACCACCATTACAGTTGAAGCAGAGTATCCCGCGCACCCATCCGGTGCGATGATCGTGGTCCACATGTTCCGGATCGGGTGCAGCGCAGACCGCGCAGACGCCGCCCTGCTCAGCGAGGAGCTCCTGAAACTCCTTCTCCCCGATCCCGTACCGCCGCCGCAGGTGGTACTCGCGCGTGCCGCCGTAGAGCCGCTGCGCGGTCTCCTTGCCCCGGGCGTTGTGGCAGGGCTTGCAGTAGCTGTGCCGTCCGCTGGCCTTTTTGGTACGCGGAAAGTCCTCAAGCGGCTTGACCTGATCGCAGTCCGGGCACCACTTCAAACCAGCAGGAACTGGCGTCGAGGCCTTCTTCTGCGGCCCGATTCCTCGTTTGCGGCGGCTCGCCTCAGAGCGGGCCGCCGCGCAGGTCTTGCAGTAGTAGGCGAGCCCGTCCGCCCGCCGCCGGTTGCGATGGAACTCCGTGACGGGCAATAGCCGCTCACACTGCGGGCACTTCTTGTCCGATTCGCAGGGCAAATCGGACATTCTTATCATTCACCCCCTTTCTGGACATATCCCCTCACGAACTCTTCTGCGTTCTCCTCCAGGACGGAGTCGATCTCGTCGAGCAGGTCGTCGACGTCCTCGGTGATCTCGGCGTGCCGCTCGGCAACCTCGGGGTTGGCCTGCGCGGTAACCTCCTCGACCTCCTCGTGCGACTTGCCGGACTGGGTCTGGCCGCCTTCTTGGGTCGCCATCGTTGCCTCCTCCACGATCCCTGCGATCAACTTACCTCGCGCAGACGACGAAAAGCCCGTCGCGCGCCGGGTTCCAGCGCGGGACGGGCTTTCCGGCATCCGGCTCAGCCGCCGGTCAGCGTCTCCAGCAGGTCCTTGGCGCTCTCGCACCGGTCGAACAGCTGCCCGACGTGCTTGCGGGTGCCCCGCTCGGGTTCCATCATCGGCACCCGGACCAGCGACTCCCGGCCCACGTCGAAGATGACCGAGTCCCAGCTCGCGGCGACCACCTCGGAGGCGTACTGGGCCAGGCAGCGGCCGCGGAAGTAGGCCCGGGTGTCCTCCGGCGGTTCGGTCATCGCGGTGCGGCTCTGCTCGTCGCTGAGCAGCGTCCGCATCGCGCCGCGGGACACCAGCCGGTGGTAGAGCCCCTTCTCCGGCCGGACGTCGGAGTACTGGAGGTCGACCAGTTGGAGCTTGTGCGCCCCCCAACCGAGCTTCTCCCGCTCCCGGTAGCCCTCCAGCAGCCGCAGCTTGGCCACCCAGTCCAGCTCGTCGGCGCAGAGGAAGGCGTCACGGCCGAGCCGGTCGAGCACGCTCTCCCAGCGGTCGAGCACGTCGGCGGTCTGCTCGTCGACGTCGGTGCCGTACCGGTCGTCCACGAAGGACCGGACCCGCTCCAGGTACGCCCACTGGACGTCCAGGGCGGTCAGCCTGCGGCCGTCGCGCATCCGCATGAGGTGCTTGAGCGACGGGTCGTGGCTGACCGCCCGCAGCTCACTGACCGGGTCGGCGATGCCGAGGTCGGGGCCGAGCGCCTTCTCCTCGATCATGGTGAGGATCAGCGCCGTGGTGCCGACCTTGAGGTACGTGGAGATCTCCGAGAGGTTGGCGTCGCCGATGATGACGTGGAGCCGGCGGTACTTGTCGGCGTCCGCGTGCGGCTCGTCGCGAGTGTTGATGATCGGCCGCTTGAGGGTGGTCTCCAGCCCCACCTCGACCTCGAAGAAGTCTGCCCGCTGGGAGATCTGGAAGCCGCTCTGACCGCCGTCCTGGCCGATGCCGACCCGGCCGGCGCCGCAGACCACCTGACGGGTGACGAAGAACGGCGTCAGGTACGCCACGATGTCGGCGAACGGTGTCTGCCGCCGCATCAGGTAGTTCTCGTGGGCGCCGTAGCTGGCGCCCTTGTTGTCGGTGTTGTTCTTGTAGAGGTGGATCGGGTGGGTGCCCGGGATGGTGGCGGCCCGCCGGGCCGCCTCGGCCATCACCCGCTCCCCCGCCTTGTCCCAGCGGACCAGGTCCAGCGGGTTGGTCACCTCGGGGGTGGAGTACTCCGGGTGGGCGTGGTCGACGTACAGCCGGGCCCCGTTGGTGAGTATGACGTTCGCCAGCCCCAGGTCCTCGTCGGCGAGCGCCTCCGCCGGGTCGTACGCGGCGCCGGAGTAGGTGAAGCCGCGGGCGTCGCGCAGCGGCGACTCCTCCTCGTAGTCCCAGCGGGCCCGGCCACCCCGGTTGAGTTCCGGGCGCGCCCCGTAGGCGTTGACCACCTGCGAGGAGGTGACCATCGGGTTGGCCCCGGCCTGGCCGGGCACGGAGATGCCGTACTCGACCTCGGTGCCCATGATCCGTCTTACGCTCATCGACCTGCCCGCTCCGCTCGCCGTCCCGGTCCCCCCGTCACGTCGAGCGTAGTCGTCGTCACGCGGGATGGGGGCGTGGCGGCCCGGGGGCGTACGGTGTGGCGGCTCGCGCCACCGCCTCCCTCGGTCGGCGCCGGCGTGCGGCATCACGGCGCTGAGCATGATGGCTCGCTCGCTGCGCTCGCTCACGGCGGGGCCGGACGCCAACGCGCGGAGGCCCGCGGCGCGGGCGCCACGGGCCTCCGGTCGTGCGTCGGACTACAGGTACTGGCCGGTGTTGCTGGCGGTCTCTATCGACCTGCCGGCCTCGGCGCCCTTGCCGCCGGAGACGAGCGTGCGGATGTAGACGATCCGCTCGCCCTTCTTGCCGGAGATGCGCGCCCAGTCGTCCGGGTTGGTGGTGTTGGGCAGGTCCTCGTTCTCGCGGAACTCGTCGACGCAGGCGTCGAGCAGGTGCTGCAGCCGCAGCCCCTTGCGCCCGGAGGTGAGGAACTCCTTGATGGCCATCTTCTTGCCCCGGTCGACGATGTTCTGGATCATCGCGCCGGAGTTGAAGTCCTTGAAGTAGAGGACTTCCTTGTCGCCGTTGGCGTAGGTGACCTCGAGGAACCGGTTCTCCTCGGTCTCCGAGTACATCCGCAGCACCACCGCGTCGATCATCGCGGCGACGGTGGCCTGCGGGTCGCCACCGTGCTCGGCCAGGTCGTCCGCGTGCAGCGGCAGACCCGCCAGGATGTACTTGGAGAAGATGTCCTTGGCCGCCTCGGCGTCCGGCCGCTCGATCTTGATCTTCACATCGAGCCGGCCGGGACGCAGGATCGCCGGGTCGATCATGTCTTCCCGGTTGGAGGCGCCGATGACGATGACGTTCTCCAGGCCCTCCACGCCGTCGATCTCGCTGAGCAGCTGCGGGACGATGGTGTTCTCCACGTCGGAGGAGACGCCGGAACCGCGGGTGCGGAACACGGAGTCCATCTCGTCGAAGAACACGATCACCGGGGTGCCCTCGCCGGCCTTCTCCCGCGCCCGCTGGAAGATCAACCGGATGTGCCGCTCGGTCTCGCCGACGTACTTGTTGAGCAGTTCGGGACCCTTGATGTTGAGGAAGAAGCTGGTGTGCTTCTCCTCGCCGCGCCGCTCGGCGATCTTCTTGGCCAGCGAGTTGGCCACCGCCTTGGCGATCAGGGTCTTGCCGCAGCCGGGCGGGCCGTAGAGCAGGATGCCCTTCGGCGGCCGGAGCTGGTGCTCGCGGAACAGGTCGGAGTGCAGGAACGGCAGTTCCACCGCGTCGCGGATCTGCTCGATCTGCGCCTGGAGGCCACCGATGTCCTCGTAGCCGACGTCGGGCACCTCCTCCAGGACGAGTTCCTCGACCTCGCTCTTCGGGATCCGCTCATAGGCGTACGCCGAGCGGGGCTCGATCATGAGCGAGTCGCCGGCCCTTATCGAGGTGCCGATCAGGGTCTCCGCGAGGTGCACGATCCGCTCCTCGTCGGAGTGGGAGACCACCAGCGCCCGGTCACCGGGAGCGCCGTCGGGCCCGGCGAGCACCTCCTTGAGCATCACCACCTCGCCGACCCGCTCGTAGCCGAACGCGTCCACGATGTTGAGCGCGTCGTTGAGCAGGACCTCCTGGCCGCGGCGCAACTCGTCGACGTCCAGCGAGGGCGAGACGGCAACCCGAAGCTTGCGCCCGCCGGTGAAGACGTCCACCGTGCCGTCGTCGTGCTTGGCCAGGAAGACGCCGTAGCCACTCGGGGGCTGTGCGAGGCGGTCGATCTCCTCCTTGAGCGTCACGATCTGCGCGCGAGCCTCCTTGAGGGTGCTCACGAGCCGCTCGTTGTTCTCGGTCAGCCGCGCCAACTGGGCCTGGGTGGCCGCCAGCCGCTCCTCGAGCTGCCGGACGTGTCGGGGGCTTTCAGTCAACTTGCGCCGCACCAGGGCGAGTTCCTCTTGCAGGAACGCGACCTGCGTGGAGAGATCGTGGGCCTCCTTCTCCCACCGTGCGGCGCGCGAGTCCGCGTCGTCGCTGCGTGCCACGTCCCACCTCCCCGGGGGGCTCGAACGTTCTGAGCTAACACTAGCCGCTGTGAGCCCGATTCGGTCCTCCGCAACGCGCCCGTCACCGAAGCTTGATCGCCAAGGGCTGGTCGCCGGGCGGGTACGGCCGTTCGGGTACCGTCGGGGCGTGGGACGGGAGAACATGGGGGGTGCACCGGTGGCAGAGGTCGCGACGGACCAGCTTCAGGTCTGGGTGGACCAGGATCTCTGCACGGGCGACGGGCTGTGCGTGCAGTACGCCCCCGAGGTCTTCGAGTTCGACCTGGACGGCCTGGCGTACGTCAAGGGCTCCGACGGCGAGCTGCGGCTGGCCCCGGGGGCCCGGGTGGACGTGCCGGAGCACCTGCGCCTCGAAGTGATCGACTCGGCGAAGGAATGCCCGGGCGAGTGCATCCACGTGGTACGCGCCGGCGACGGTGTCGAGATGGCCGGGCCGGACGCCGAGGACTGACCCCGGTTCGGGGCGGTGCGGGCCGGGGACGGACGTCCCCGGCCCGCCGCCGTCTCTACAGCAGGGGGCGGCCGACGACCGAGGCGACCATCCGGGCGAACTCCTCCAGCCGGGCGATCTGCCCGGCGCCGCCGTCGTCGAGGGTCTTGCCGAACCGTAGCGCGTCGTGCCGGGGCGCGCCGGTGATCTCGTCGCCGGGCGGCGCCTCGTCCAGCGAGCTGAGCAGCAGGTAGACGTCGATGCTGTCGACCCGGATCGCGCCGTTGTCGGTGCGGGTGAGCCGCCGCCGGCAGCCCACCTCGGTGATCGTGGAGACCGGCACCACCCGCAGCGAGGAGGTCATCGACCCGGGCGGCCCCTCGCCGGGCGGCACGTCCTCGCCGTGCCAGAGGACCAGGCGGCTGCCGTCACAGACGACCACCTCCTGCCACACCCCGTTGACCTCGTTGACGAAGCGTTCCAGGGTGAAGCCGAGCACGGAGGCGCCGCGCAGCACCCCGCCGAGGGCCTCCAGGGCGATGTCGGGATCGCGCAGGTACGCCCGCGTGGCCGACTCCAGATCGGCGTAGGGCGACCAGTCGGGAAAGACGGCGGGCAGGTCGCCGTTGCCGTAGCCGGGGCTGCTCATGCCGCCGCCTCCCGCCGGCTGGCGACGAGAGGGTCGGCCGCGCCGAGCCCGACGATCCGCTCGCTGCGCTCACTCGTCCCGCTGCCGCGCCGCCGCCGGTCCCGCCCGCCCGGACGGGCCCGGCGTCCGCCGCACGCCGTTCGCTCGCTCATGCCACCGTCTCCGCCCGTTCGGTGTCGTCCCCGCCGGGACACATGATCCGCTCGCTCATGCCCGTCCGTGCCGCCGGGGGGTCACGCCTCGCCCGGCTCCTGCTCCGGCCCGGCCGCCGCCTGGCGGGCCGCCTCCGCGTCGCGCAGGGCCTGCCGGCGCTGGACGTACGCCTCGGTGCCCTTGCTGGGCTTGCGGCGCCGCGGCGGGGCGGTGACCCCGGGGGCGAGCTTGCGCGCGGAGACCAGGAACGCGGTGTGCGCGATCATCCGGTGGTCGGGACGCACGGCCAGCCCTTCGGCGTGCCAGTCCCGGACCAGGGATTCCCAGGCGCGCGGCTCGGTCCAGCCGCCACGCTCGCGCAGCGCCTCGACCAGCTCGGACAGCTGCGGGGTGGTGGCCACGTACCCGATGAGGACGCCGCCGGGGACGAGCGCCCGCTCGACCATGTCGAGCATCTCCCACGGGGTGAGCATGTCCAGGATGATCCGGTCGAAGCCGGTCTCCGGGCACTCGGCGACGTCGCCGACGTGCAGCCGCCAGGCCGGGTGCGGGCCGTTGAAGAACGCCTCGACGTTCCGCTCGGCGATCTTGGCGAAATCCTCCCGCAGCTCGAACGAGTGCAGCTCGCCCTCGGTACCGACCGCGCGCAGCAGCGAGCAGGACAGCGCGCCGGAGCCGGCGCCGGCCTCGAGGACCTTCGCACCGGGGAAGATGTCGCCCATCATGACGATCTGCGCCGCGTCCTTCGGATAGATCACCTGGGCGCCGCGCGGCATGGACAGCACGTAGTCCGACAGCAGCGGCCGTAGGGCCAGGAACGCGGTGCCGCCGCCCGCGGTGGTGACCACACTGCCGTCGGGCAGGCCGATCAGCGTGTCGTGCTTGAGGATCCCCCGGTGGGTGTGGAACTCCTTGCCGGGCTCCAGCGTCACGGTGTGCATCCGGCCCTTCGGGTCGGTCAGCTGCACCCGGTCACCGGGCCGGAATGGCCCCCGGTGCACGGGAGGCAGCGCTGCGGCGGCGGGGTCGGCCGGGACGGCGGAGGAATGTGCGGTCACGTGTTCGTCTTCCGTTTGGGTTCCAGGAGCTGAGCCAGATCCGCGATGTGCAGAACGCCGACGACATCTTCGCCTGCCGTCACCACGTACTGTGCGCCCGGGTGGGTGCGCACGATCTCCATCACGCGTTCGCCGTCCGCGCCCACCGGCAGGGCGGGCAGGGAGTCCAGGTCGCGGGAGACCGCGTCCACCGCCAGCCAGGGCTGCCGATCCGGCGGTACGGCGGCGACCCGGGCCGGGTCGACCAGGGCGACCGGCCGGCCGGCGGAGTCGACGACGGTGAGTGCCGCGTCGGGAACCGGTCCCTCGGCGCGGCGGCGCTGCGCCTCCGCCAGGGGGGTGCCGCTGGGCACGGGCAGCACCGGGCGGGCCAGCCGGGACAGGTCGACCAGCGGCAGGCGCCGGCTGATCCGGGCCATCCGGATGGACTGCCCGGCGCCGCGCCACAGGGTGACGGCGACCAGCAGCATCAGCGGCAGGGCCAGCGGCGCGATCGCCCGGCGCAGGGTGAGCAGCACGACCACGGCCAGGGTGGCGACGGCCACGGCCCGGCCGACCCAGCCGGCCACCTCGGTGCCGCGGTGCCGGTCCCGAGTGAGCGCCCAGACGGCGGCGCGCAGCGCCCGCCCGCCGTCCAGCGGCAGCCCGGGCAGGCTGTTGAACACCGCGACGATCACGTTGCTCACCGCCAACTGGAAGGCGAGCTGGTGGGCGACGGTGCCGGCGGGCAGCGCGAGGGTGGCCGCCACGGCGGCCGCGCCGAGCACCGCGGACACGGCCGGGCCGGCGAGGGAGACCAGCAGGTCGACCCGGGGGCTGGGGGCGTCCCGGTCCATCTCGGTGTACCCACCGAGCAGTTCCAGGGTGATCCCGCGCACACCGATGCCGTACCGGCGGGCGGTCAGGGCGTGCCCGAGCTCGTGCAGCAGCACCGAACCGAGCAGGGAGACCACGAAGCCCACGCCGACCAGCCAGCCGCCGAGCTGACCCACCTCGAGCTGCCGGCGGGCCAGGCTGGCGTACAGGACGGTGACGACCAGGGTGAGCAGGAGCATCGAGGCGTCCACGCGCAGCGGCACCCCGAACACCCGACCGATGGTCAGCCCGGGCCGGCGCGGTGGTCGGGACCTGTGCTCCACCGGGTCGATGCTACGCGGCGCCGATCATGCCCCGGTGCGGCGACGTCGGCCCTGTCACACCGGTGCCCTAACCTTCCGGGCATGACGGCGGAACCGGTGATCGACAGACACGACTCCCCGACCACGGCGGGGACGCCATCCACGGTCCGGGCATCGCTGTCGCCGTCGCGGGCGGCGGATTTCAAGACCTGCCCGCTGCTCTACCGGTTCCGCAGCATCGACCGGCTGCCCGAGCGCCCCACCGTCGAGCAGGCCCGGGGCACGCTGGTGCACGCGGTGCTGGAGCGGCTGTTCGACCTGCCGGCGGCGGCGCGTACCCCGCAGTCGGCCGGCGACCTGGTCGCCCCGCAGTGGGACCGGCTGGTCACCGAGCAGCCGGAGCTGGCGACGCTGTTCGCCGCGGACGACCCGGCCGGGGCGGCGGAGTTCCTCCGCTCGGCCGCGGCGCTGCTGCAGGGCTACTTCGCGGTGGAGGACCCGCGCCGGCTGGAGCCGGCCGAGCGGGAGGCGTTGATCTCCGCGGTGGTCGACGAGGAGCTGCTGATCCGCGGCTACCTGGACCGGCTCGACGTGGCCCCCGACGGCGCGCTGCGGGTGGTCGACTACAAGACCGGCGGGGCACCGCGGGAGGCGTTCGAGGCGCGGGCGCTGTTCCAGCTCAAGTTCTACGCCCTGGTGCTGTGGCGGACCCGCGGCGTGGTGCCGCGCGTGCTGCGGCTGCTCTACCTCAAGGACGCCGAGGTGTGCGACTACACCCCGGACGCGGAGGAGCTGCTCCGGTTCGAGCGCACGGTGGTGGCGCTCTGGCAGGCGATCGAGCAGGCCACCGCGCGGCAGGATTTCCGCCCCCGGCCGAGCCGGCTCTGCGACTGGTGCAGCCACCAGGCGCTCTGCCCCAGCTTCGGCGGGACCCCGCCACCGTTCCCGGCCGCCGGCGCGGGTGACCCGCTGACCGACGCCCGGTCCCGGCCGGTCGCCCCCGGAGCGGACGAGTGACCCTCCTTCTCGCGGAGGAGGCCGGGTTCGGCATCGGCGACGAGGGGACGCGCCGGGCGGCGGCTAGCGTCGTGGCATGACCAACCGGGTGCGGGCCTGGGCCCGCCGTCGACCGCTGGCCGTCGACGCCGGCACGGCGGTCGCCCTGGTGCTGCTCTCCACGGTGTTGCTGCTGCTGGCGCCGCCCGAGCTGCGGCCCGCGCAGCTGTGGACGGCGCTGGGCTGGAGCGCGGTGGGCGCGGTCCCGGTGGCGCTGCGCCGGGTCGCGCCGTGGCCGGCGGTGGCCGCGGCGGTGGCCACCCTGGCTGTGCCGGTGCTGCTGCGGCAGGCGCCGGCCACCCAGAGCCTGACCTTCGTCGTGCTCACCTACACGATGGCCGCGCACCAGCGGCCGCGCCCGGCCACCCTGGCCGCGCTGCTGCTGTGGGTGCCGGTGGTGCTGGCCAACCTCACCGCGCCGCTGAAGGGCGTGCTCGAGATGGGCCCGGCCTACCTGGTCCTCAACAACCTGCTCACCGCGTCGGTGGCGTACGCGGTGGGCCGGGCGGTGCAGGCGCGCCGGCAGTCCACCCGGATGCTGCGCGAGCGGGCCCGGATCGCCGAGGCGAACCAGCGGTCCCTCGCCGAGCAGGCCGTCGCCGACGAGCGGCGCCGGATCGCCCGGGAGCTGCACGACGTGGTCGCCCACCAGGTCAGCGTGATGGGGGTGCTGGCCACCGGGGCGCGCCGGGTGCTGCGCCGGGACCCGGACGCCGCGGACGAGGCGATGGCCACGGTCGAGGAGACCGGTCGGGCCACCCTGCGCGAGCTGCGCCGGCTGCTGGACGTGCTGCGCACCGACGCCGAACCGACCGCCGAACTGACCCCGCAGCCGGGCCTGACCGGCATCGAGGCCCTCGTCGAGCAGGTCCGGGAGGCGGGCCTGCCGGTGACGCTGCGGATCGACGGCACGCCGGGGCCGATGGAGGAGGGCGTGGCGCTGACCGTCTACCGGATCGTGCAGGAGGCCCTGACCAACGCGCTCAAGCATGCCGGCCGGGCCACCGCGCTGGTCCAGCTCACCGTCGCCGACGGCGTCCTGGCGGTGGAGGTCACCGACACCGGCCGGGGCCCGGCGCCGGCGGCCGACCGGATCGGGCACGGGCTGGTCGGCATGCGGGAACGGGTCGCCCTCTACGGTGGGATCCTGCGGACCGGTCCGCGACCGGGCGGCGGCTTCCGGGTGTACGCGCGGATCCCGCTCGAGTCCGTCGGGGCGGTACCGGCATGACCGTTCCCGGCCCGGCCGGCACGACGAGGGATGACGGATGACCGACAGCACGGCGCAGCCACGACCGGTGCGGATCCTGCTCGCCGACGACCAGCCGCTGTTGCGTACCGGCTTCCGGATGGTGCTCGGCACCGAGGACGACCTGGACATCGTGGCCGAGGCCGGCGACGGGCTGGAGGCGGTGGAGCTGTCCCGCCGGCTGCTGCCCGACGTGGTGCTGATGGACATCCGGATGCCGCGGATGGACGGGGTGGCGGCGACCCGGGCGATCGTGGACGCCCGGCTGCCGGTGCGCGTGCTCATCCTCACCACCTTCGACCTGGACGAGTACGTGGTCGGCGCGTTGCGGGCCGGGGCGAGCGGCTTCCTGGCCAAGGACGTACCGGCGGAGGATCTGGTCACCGCGATCCGGACGGTGGCCGCCGGCGAGGCGGTGGTGGCCCCCCGGATCCTGCGGCGGCTGCTGGACCGCTTCGCCGACGCGCTGCCCGACCCGGCGGCGGCCCCGCCGAAGGCCCTCAACTCGCTGACCGAGCGCGAGCGGGAGGTGCTGGTGCAGGTGGCCCGCGGGCTGTCCAACGCGGAGATCGCCCGGGCCCTGTCGGTCAGCGAAACCACCATCAAGACCCACGTCGGGCACGTGCTGACCAAACTGGGGCTGCGGGACCGGGTGCAGGCGGTGGTGCTGGCGTACGAGACGGGGCTGGTGCGCCCCGGCGGCTGAGCGTTCCGACCGGGTGGCGACCGTCACCTACCGTGACCATCGTCCGGCCGGCAGGGTTGACCGTGACGTGGCGTCAGGTCCTATCGTCGGCGCCGCCGCCGGATCAGGGGTGACCCTGAGCCGGTCTCGGGGGCGACCCTCAGCGGGATTTCCGGCACCGGCTCCCCCCGGAGTCGGACGGATCCGCCACCGGCGGCACCGAGGATGGAACTGCCGCACTGACCAGCGGGGGCGGTGCGGATCGGCAGGCAGACGGAAGAGGTAGATGACGTGACCGCGATGGTAGGCCGGCAGGCGCAGGCCGCGGCCCGGGCCAGCGACGTGTGGAAGGTGTACGGCAGCGGCGAGGCGCAGGTCATCGCGCTGCGGGGGGTGAGCGCCGAGTTCGAGCGGGGCAGGTTCACCGCGATCATGGGCCCGTCCGGCTCCGGCAAGTCGACGCTGATGCACTGCCTGGCCGGCCTGGACTCGGTGACCCGGGGCACGGTCGCGATCGGCGACACGACGGTGACCGGCCTCAACGACGCCGGGCTGACGAAGCTGCGCCGCGACAAGGTGGGCTTCATCTTCCAGCAGTTCAACCTGCTGCCCACCCTCACCGCGCAGGAGAACATCCTGCTGCCGTTGTCGATCGCCGGCCGCAAGCCGGACCCGGCCTGGTACCAGACGGTGATCGACACGGTCGGCCTGCGGGACCGGCTCGGGCACCGGCCGGCGCAGCTCTCCGGCGGCCAGCAGCAGCGGGTGGCGTGCGCCCGGGCGCTGGTCGCCCGCCCCGAGGTGATCTTCGCCGACGAGCCGACCGGCAACCTGGACTCCCGTTCCGGCGCCGAGGTGCTGAACTTCCTGCGCAACTCGGTCCGCGAGCACGGCCAGACCATCGTGATGGTTACCCACGACCCGACCGCCGCCGCGTACGCCGACCGGGTGGTGTTCCTCGCCGACGGGCAGATCGTCTCGGAGCTGATCGAGCCGACCGCCGACACCGTGCTGGACACGATGAAGAAGCTCGACACCCCGGCCGAGGTGAACGGCTGATGATCCGGGCCACACTGAAGAGCCTGCTGGCCCGGAAGCTGCGGCTGTTCCTCTCCGGCCTGGCGGTCGTGCTGGGGGTGATGTTCGTCTCCGGCGCGTTCGTGCTGACCGACACCCTCGGCCGCACCTTCGACGCGATCTTCGCCGACGCGTACGAGGGGGTGGACGTCAACGTCGCGGCCAAGCCGAAGATCGCGGTGTCGGAGATGGAGGGCGAGCAGACGGCGGCGCCGGTGCCGGCGGCGACGGTGGACAAGGTCCGCGCGGTGCCCGGGGTGGCCACGGCCACCGGCGTGGTCGCCGCCGACGGGGCCCGCCTGATCGGCAGCAACGGCAAGGCGGTCGCGTCGTTCGGCCCGCCGCAGCTGGGCGAGAACTGGACCGGCGAGTCCGAGCAGCTGCGACTGCGCGAGGGGCACGAGCCGCGCGCCGCCGACGAGATCGTCATCAACCAGGGGCTGGCGACCGCAGGCAAGGTGAAGCTCGGCGACCGGGTCGGGGTGCTCACTCCCCTGGAGCCGAAGCAGGACTTCACCATCGTCGGGATCTTCGGTTACAGCGGCGGCCGCGACTCGATCGGCGGCAGCAACGAGATCATGTTCACCACCCCGACGGCGCAGCGGCTGATGCTGGGCGAGCCGGACACCTTCAACAGCGTGACGGTAAAGGCCGCCGGCGGGGTCACCGACGAGTCGCTGCGCGACGCGGTAGCCACCGCCGTGGGTGACGGATACGTGGTCAAGACCGGCGAGCAGCTGTCCACCGAGGCCGCGCAGGGCTTCAAGGAGGCGCTGTCGTTCTTCAACCGGATCCTGCTCGGCTTCGCGGCGGTGGCGCTGCTGGTCGGCACGTTCCTGATCCTCAACACCTTCTCGATCATCGTCGCGCAGCGGACCCGGGAGCTGGCCCTGATGCGGGCCGTCGGGGCGAGCCGCCGGCAGATCATCGGCTCAGTGGTGCTGGAGGCCATCGCCGTGGGCCTGATCGCCTCGGTGTTCGGCCTGGCCGCCGGCATCGGCATCGGCGCGCTGCTGGCGTGGGCGTTCGGCAACCTGGCCGGCGGGCTCACCCTGGCCGGGATCGGCGTACCGGCGGCGGCGGTGATCGGCGCGTTCGCCGTCGGCCTGGTGATAACGGTGGTGGCGGCGCTGCTGCCGGCGCTGCGCGCGTCCCGCATCCCGCCGATCGCGGCGATGCAGGACGTGGCCACCCCCGACCGGCCGCTGACCCGGATCACGGTGGCCGGCGGGCTGGTCACCGCGGTCGGCGCCGCGCTGCTCTTCCTCGGGCTCAGCGGCAACGCCGGCGGCAACACCCTGGCCACCATCCTGGGCGGCGTGCTCTTCGCCTTCATCGGCGTGGCGCTGCTGACCCCGTTGATCAGCCGGCCGGTGGTCTCCCTGCTGGGCTCGATCTTCGCCTGGTCGGTGCCGGGGAAGCTGGGGCGGCTCAACTCCGGGCGCAACCCCCGCCGTACGGCGATCACGGCCGCCGCGCTGATGGTCGGCATCGCCCTGGTCACCGGGGTCACGGTGATCCTCGACTCGGCGAAGGGCAGCATCAGCGCCCTGGCGAAGGACACCATCAAGGCCGAGCTGGTGATCGCCGGGTCGCAGAGCGGCCCACGGCCGCCGAGCTTCGACCCGGCGGTGCTGGACAAGGCCGCCGCGCTGCCCGGTGTGCAGCTGGTCGACGGCGAGTACGGCGACATGGCCATGGTCAACGGCCAACGGACCTGGGTGGCCGCGTCCAGCAACGTGGCCGCGCTGGAGCGCATCTTCGGGGCGAAGGCCACCGCCGGTGACATCAGCCGGCTGGGCCCGGACCAGATGCTGTTCAGCTCCGACACCGCCAAGTCCCGCGGCGTCTCGGTCGGCTCGACCGTGAACGTGCAGCTGTCCCGCGGCGAGGCCCGCAGCTACACGGTCAGCGGCATCTACCAGAGCTCACAGTTCACCAACCCGGTGGTGCTGCCGCCGCAGGCGGCCCGCGACTTCGCCATCCCGCAGCCGATCCAGGGCTTCCTGCAACTCGCCCCGGGCACCCGGGTGGCCGACGTCCAGCCGCAGGTGGAACGGCTACTCGCGGACTCCCCCGAGGTGTCGGTGGCCGACCGGGACGCATTCATCAAGCAGCAGACCGGCTCGCTCGACGGGCTGCTCCAGATGATCCAGATCCTGCTGGCGCTGGCCATCGTGATCGCGGTGCTCGGCATCGTGAACACCCTGGCGCTGTCCGTGCTGGAACGCACCCGGGAGCTGGGACTGCTGCGGGCAATCGGGCTACGCCGAGCGCAGACCATGCGCATGATCACCGTCGAGGCCGTGGTGATCTCGGTGTTCGGCGCGCTGCTGGGCGTCGTCGTCGGCAGCGGCCTCGGCGCCGCCGTGGTCCGGGCGCTGAAGGACGAGGGGATCAACGACCTGATCCTGCCCTGGGGTCAGATCGGGGTCATGCTCGGCCTGGCCGCGATCATCGGGGTGATCGCCGCGGTCCTGCCGGCGATCCGGGCCGCCCGGATCAACGTGCTCGGCGCCATCGCCCACGAGTGAGCCCACCGGAGGGCCCCCTGCCCGGCAGGGGGCCCTCCGCCGGGTCCGGATCAGATCGGCGGTTCGCCGAGCAGCGCCGCGAGCAGCTCCAGGTCCGCCCCGGTCAGGCTCTCCAACTGGTGTACGCCGTCGGTCGGCGGCAGCGGCACCTCCGCCGGCACGGCCAGCACCGCCGCCCCGGCGGCCAGCGCGCTGGCCACCCCGGTCGCGGAGTCCTCGATCGCCACGCACCGCGCGATCGGCACGCCGAGCAGCCGCGCGGCGGTCAGGTACGGCTCCGGGTGCGGCTTGACCGAGTCCACCTCGTCACCACAGACCACCGCGTCGAAGCTGTCCCGGCCGAGGGTGTCCATGGCCACCTCGACCAGCGGCCGGACGCTGGAGGTGACCAGGGCGGTGGGGATCCCCGCCGCGCGGACCGCGCGCAGCAGCACCAGCGCGCCCGGCCGCCACTGCAGCCCGCCGCGGAACAGCTCCAGGATCCGCGCGTTGATCCACTCGGCGCTGGCCAGCGGATCCCGCTCCGGCTGACCGAGATCGTCGTGCAGGATCCGCATCGACGCGGCCATGCTGGTGCCGATCATGCTCTTGCGGGCGGTGTCGGAGAGGATCCCCCCGTACACCGCCGCGAGTTCCTGCAACGCGACGTCCCACAGCTTCTCGCTGTCGACCAGGGTGCCGTCCATGTCGAAGAGCACGGCGGCGGGGTGCTTGCTGCTCAGCGGGGGCCTCCTCGGCTCGGACGGCGGGCTGGCCTCGATCCTGCCAACCGGACGTCCGGAGCAGCGATCCGGGCCGGCCGGGGGTGATCCGGATGACGCGGCCGGAGCCACCGGCCGGTCGCGGTCAGCGCGAACGCGCTACGGGTGCACGCGGCCGAGAAAGTCACGCATCAGCGACACCACCTCGGCGAGGCGCGTCTCCAGCAGCCAGTGCCCGCCGTCGAGCAGGTGCAGTTCCGCGTCCGGCAGGTCCCGCAGGTAGGCACGCGCGGCGCCCTCCGGCATGTACCCGTCGTACGGCCCCCAGACGACGAGGGTGGGTGGCCGGTGCTCCCGCAGATACGCCTGCTGGCGCGGGAACCACTGCACCGTGGTGCGCTGGTCGGCGAGCAGGCGCACGAGGTTCGCCGGCCCGGGCGGCTGGCCCACCTGAGCCCAGGACAGCGTCCACAGGTCGGGACTGATCCGTTCGGCGATCTCCTCGGGCACCTCGCCGACGAACTCGTCGCGGAAGCCCTGCTCCGAGACGTGCGCGGCCACTGCGGCCAGGGCGTACGGGCTGGGATCGGCCCACATCTTCTTCAGCGGCGCGTACTTCGGCCCGTGCTGGTCCTCGTAGATGTCGCCGTTCTGGATCACCAGCGCGGCCACCCGTTCCGGCGCGCTGATGGCCAGCCGCAGCCCGAACTGCGAGCCGAAATCGTGCAGGTAGATCGCGTAGCGCCGCAGGCCGAGCGCCTCGGTGAAGCGGCGCAGGAAGCTGGCGTACGCGTCGAAGGTGTAGGGGAAATGGTCGGCATCCGCCCGGGTGTATCCGAAGCCCGGCAGGTCGGGGGCGAGCAGACGCCACCGGTCGCCGAGCGCCGGCATGAGGTTGCGGAACTGGAAGGACGACGACGGGTAGCCGTGCGGGAGCAGCACCACGGGACCGTCCGCCGGCCCGGCTTCCCGGTAGAAGGTACGGATGCCGTTGACGTCGACCGTGCGGTGCGCGACGGGGACGGCGCTCATACCGCCTGCGTACCCCCGTCGGACCCGGACAAACCCGGCACAGTCCGGGTGCCCTCGCCGAACCCGTTCAGCCGAGACCGCAGGCGTCGAGGGAGTTCTCGTAGCCGCGGAAGAACGAGTCGGTGCGCTGTTCGGCGGTGCCGTGCGAGCCCTCGGCGAACCACGGCTGATCCGGATCGTCACCGACCGCCAGCAGCCCCTCCCTCCCCCGCCGGCGATCGTTCAGCCCGGCGTCGACACCAGCGACGCCTGCTGCGGGTCGAACGACGTTCAGCCGGTGAAGCCGTGGCCGCCCCGGTTCCACGCGTCGCTCTGCGCGTGCTCCCGCTCGGCCGCCCGCCGATGACTCTCCGTCCGCGCCGCCCGCACCACCGCCGGGTCGTCGTCGGCGCTGCGGCGACGGCGGTCCCGCCAGCCGACGTACGCGAACAACGTCGCCACCAGTGCCGCCACCGCCGCCAGGGTCATCAACACCGCCGTCATGACCGTCACGGTAGGACGGCCGCGCCCGTCGACGCCGCCCGGTGCGGGGCCGGACCAGTCGGCGGCTCTGTTGATCCGGCCGGCCGGGTCGGCCCGCCCCTAGGCTGGTGTCCGGGGCGGCGCCCCGGCTCCGACGTCCCGGGTGACCGGCGCCCGCAGGGCGCCTCCCGAGAGGAGAGACCGTGAAGTACCTGATCATGCTCTACGGCAGCCAGCAGGACTACGACACCTTGGCCGGGCGGCCGGGCGACCGGCCGCCGATGAGCCCCGAACAGATCGCGGCGATGCACGCCCACATGGTGAGCATCCACAAGGAGCTGGCCGAGTCCGGGGAACTGGTCGACGCGCAGGGGCTGACCGCCCCGGTACACGCCCGCCGGGTCCGGCTGCGCGGCGGTGCGCCCGTGGTCACCGACGGCCCGTACGCGGAGACGCAGGAGGTGCTCGCCGGCTACACCCTGGTCGAGTGCGCCAGCTTCGACCGCGCCACCGAGATCGCCGCCCGGTTCGTCAACCCCGACGGCGAGGGCGAGTACGTCGACGTACGCCCGATCGTGGACGGCTTCGAGGAACTTCAGGGCTGACCGGTGGCCGACGCCAGCGTCGAGGACCTGCTGCGCGCCCTGGCGCCGCAGGTCCTCGGCGCGCTCGTACGCCGATACGGGCACTTCGACACCGCCGAGGACGCCGCCCAGGAGGCGCTGCTCGCCGCCGCCACCCGCTGGCCCGGCTCCGGCCTGCCCGACGACCCGAAGGCGTGGCTGATCACGGTCGCGTCCCGCCGGCTGACCGACCTGCTCCGCGCCGAACAGGCCCGGCGCCGCCGCGAGGACAGCGTCGCCCGCCAGGTCCCGGCCGACCGGCGGCTGGCACCACCCGCCGACCGGCCGCCGGACGACGCCGACGACTCGCTGATCCTGCTCTTCCTGTGCTGCCACCCGTCGCTGCCGCCGGCCGGGCAGATCGCGCTCACCCTGCGGGCGGTCGGCGGGCTCAGCACCGCCGAGGTGGCCCGGGCGTTCCTGGTGCCGGAGGCCACCATGACCCGGCGGATCACCCGGGCCAAGCAGCGCATCCGGGACAGCGGGCTGTCGTTCGCCCTGCCCGCCGGGCAGGAACGGGCCGCCCGGCTCGACGCCGTGCTGCACGTGCTCTACCTGATCTTCAACGAGGGATACGCGAGCACCGCCGGCGAGCACCTGCACCGCACCGATCTGCGCGCCGAGGCGATCCGGCTGGCCCGGCTGCTGCACCGCCTCACCGACGATCCGGAGGCGACCGGGCTGCTGGCGTTGATGTTGCTCACCGATGCGCGTACCCCGGCGCGCACCGGACCGGACGGCACGCTGGTGCCGATGGCCGAGCAGGACCGGCGCCGCTGGCGCGGTGAGCAGATCGCCGAGGGGATCCGCCTGGTCGGCGCGGCGCTGCCCCGGGGCGCGGTCGGGGCGTACCAACTCCAGGCGGCGATCGCCGCCCTGCACGACGAGGCGCCCAGCGTCGCGGCCACCGACTGGCCGCAGATCGTCGCCCTGTACGAGATGCTGCTGGCCCTGCACGACAACCCGGTGGTCCGGCTCAACCACGCGGTCGCGGTGGCCATGGCCCGCGGGCCCCGGGCCGGGCTGGCGCTGCTCGACGCGCTCGACGCCGATCGCCGGGTCGCCGAGGACCCCCGCCGGTACGCCGCCCGCGCGCACCTGCTCGAACTGGCCGGGGAGACGGACGCGGCGCGGCAGGCGTATCTGGCGGCGGCCCGCCGCTCGATGAACCTGGCCCAGCAGCGCTACCTGCATTCCCGCGCCGCCCGGCTGGGCTGACCGAAGGTCGCCGTACCCTTCCGGGAGCCTGTCCGACCCGACCGGCCGGCGGCGGATCACGCGCCGCCAGATCGGCGGCGGTCATCCGCCGACCTGCGGTGCGGCCCGGTCTCAGTCGAGGCCGCGCATGATGTGTGGCTCTCCGTCGTCGTCGCCGAAACAGCGGTGCAGCACCTGGGCCTGGGCCCACAGATCGAGGCTGCTCGGCGGTTCCTCGGGAGAGTCGGCTGGCACGCCGACGATCGTGGGCGTGGCCGGCCGAACCTTGACTGGCGTTTCGTCGGCCATCGTCGTCCCCTTCCCTCGTCACCTTATCCTCGCCAGGGCCTCCCGGCGCCCGCATCTTTCGGCCTGTTCAATTGTCCGACCGGTCCAGGTCCGCATACCCTCGGCCGGCTGTTCGACACCGGGACACGGCGGCCGACCCGGCCAGCCTCCGCGCGGGCGGTGGAGGGCGGTTGGAGCCGCGGTCGACCCGGCGGCTTCCACGATGGGCGCGGCGGGGAGGGTACGCCCGTCGCTCATCCGCCGTTCACGGAAATTGATCTAGACCGTTACTTCCATGCGGGTCTATATAGATGCAGTCACTTCCATCCGGACGGAGCATCATGAACCGCACCCTGCGCGCGACGGCCATCAGCCTCGTCGCGACCGTGGCCGCCACCCTCGGCCTCACCCAGCCCGCCTGGGCGGCCAGCTACTCGGCCCCCCTCACCACCGCGGTGGCCAGCCTCCCGGTCGCCACCGAGGTCCGCACCGGCTACAACCGCGACCTGTTCCCCCACTGGATCGACGCCGACGGCAACGGCTGCAACACCCGCAACGAGGTCCTCATCGCCGAGGCCACCACCAAGCCCACCAAGGGCTCAGGCTGCTCCCTGTCCGGCGGCCGCTGGTACTCCTACTACGACAACGCATACTGGACCCTCACCAGCGACCTCGACATCGACCACATGGTCCCCCTCGCCGAGGCCTGGGACTCCGGCGCCCGCAACTGGACCACCAGCCGCCGCCAGGCGTACGCCAACGACCTCGGCGACTCCCGCGCCCTGGCCGCCGTCACCGACAACGTCAACCAGTCCAAGGGCGACCAGGACCCGGCGACCTGGATGCCGCCGTACGCCTCCGCCCGCTGCCGGTACATCAACGAGTGGGTCGCCGTGAAGATCCGCTGGCGGCTGACCGTCGACAGCACGGAGAAGAGCGCCCTGACCAGCTGGGCGAACAGCTGCCCCAACAGCACCATCTCCGTCACCTACGCGTACTGACCACGTCGCTTGCGGGCCGGCCCACCCACGGGCCGGCCCGTCACGCGGTCCAACCGAGCCACGCGCCACCGGCCGAGACCACCGCCAGCCAGACCAGCACCGCCGCCAACGGCACCAACGGCACGAACACCGGCCGCCGGCGCAGCAGCCGGATCGCCACCGCCAGGAGCACCGCCCAGACCACCAGCAGCCCGGCGAGCGCCCAACCCGGCACCACCAGGCCACTCGCCGCGTACCAGAACCCGACGGCCAGGTGTACGGCCAGCCCGAACCAACCGACCACCCGTGTCATCCGCACCCACCCATGGTGCGGCCCCGGCGCGTGGCCACGGGTCCGTCATCCGGCCAGGAACGCCTCCACCGACGCCGCGAAGGCCGCCGGATCGTCGACCCAGGGAAAGTGGCCGCTGTCCGGCTGGACCACCAGCTCGTGGCTGCCGAAGAGCATGGCGAGCTGCCGCACCGCGGCCGCGGTCGGCCAGATGTCGTGCTCGCCGGCCAGGAGCAGGGCCGGAGCGGTGAACTCCGCCAGCCGCGCGGGCAGCGCCGGGTCGGGTGCGAACCCCGCGTAGAACCCGTCCGTGGCGGCCGGGGCGAACTGGGCGGGTTCGGCCGCGGCCTGCGCCTGGGCCGCGGGACTCCACCTGCCGTACAACAGCGGGGCCGCCTCCCACCGGTACCGCTGCTGCTCCTCCGGCGTCGTCGGCTCGGCGTGCAACGCCGCCACCGCGGTGGCGTGCCACGGCTCGTGCGCCCGCCCGGCGAGCACCCGGTCGACGTCGAGGTCCGACGGCAGGCCGACCACCCGCAACGACGGAGCGACCAGCACCAGATGATTGAGCCGCCCGGGATGCCGGGCGGCATAGAGCAGGCAGATCCCGCCGCTCGCGGAATGCCCGAACAGGTCCATCCGCTCGAGGCCCAGGTGCTGGCGCAGCGCTTCCACGTCATCGACGAGGCGGTCGACCCGATAGGTGGCGGGATCGGCGGGAACACCCGACGCGCCGGTGCCCCGGTTGTCCAGCAGGATCAGGGTACGGCTGCGGGTGAGCCCGCCCAGCTCGCCCAGGTATTCCACCGCCTGCCCGGGGCCACCCGGAATGCACACCAACGGCGGCCCGGAGCCGACGACTCGGTACGCCAGTTCCGTGCCGTCCCAAGACGTGAAGCTCTCCATAGCAACGATGCTGCCAGTCGCGCTCCCGGCGTCTCGACCGGGCCGGCCCGGCGTACCGAACCGACCGGGCATTCTCGCCGGCCCCGCCGGACGGCCGGCTGCTCGACGAGACGGCCGGAACGTGAGCCGGCGAACGCCGGCCGACCACCGCGTCACCTCCACGGTCCTCACTGGCGGCCGCTCCGACAACGCCGACCGCTGAAGCTGGCCTGCCCTGTCCCTTCCCTGGCCGCGCGCCGGAGGAAATCTTCCGGCTGCTCCACGCAGACGACGCTCACGGCACCGCGCTTCGACAGGTATGCCAGCTCCACCCTAGAAGCGATGGCTGGGCCTGGCTCGCCGGGCTGGCCGCCATCCTGTGATCGCTCGCATCACTCGTTCTGGTGCGCACCCGATGCAGATTTCAGCCCTTATGCCCAGAATTAACCCTACGATGAGGTCTCTTCATGGAGGTGAAGGACCATGCCGACGTATATCGCGTTGCTGAACTGGACCGATCAGGGGATCAGAGGCTACAAGGACACCGCGAAGCGCGCCGAGGCCTTCGCCGCAGCGACCCAGAATCTCGGGGCGAATCTCCTGAACATTTACTGGACCGTCGGTCCGTACGACCTCGTGGCCGTCGTCGAGGCGCCCGACGACGAAACCGCCACCGCAGCGCTCCTGCAGCTCGGTGGGGCGGGCAACGTCCGCACCACGTCCCTGCGGGCCTTCGGTCGGGAGCAGATGGATCGCATCATCGCCAAAGCCGCTGGCTAAGGCCTTCCACAGTCCGCAGGTCAGAGGGCATCGGCAGCCATCTCGGCCTATTTGGCGTTGAAGTAGTTCGCCTCCGGGTGGTGCACCACGATTGCGTCCGTGGCCTGCTCCGGCACCAGCTGGAACTCCTCCGACAACTGCACGCCGATTCGGTCCGCGCCCAGCAGCTCCACGATCTTCGCCCGGTCCTCCAGGTCCGGACAGGCCGGGTAGCCGAATGCGTACCGGCAGCCGCGGTAGTCGTTGCGCAGCAGGCCGGCCAGGTCCGCCGGGTCGTCGTCGGCCACCGTACGCCCGCTCGGCAGGGCCAGCTCGGACCGGATCCGCCGGTGCCAGTACTCGGCCAGCGCCTCGGTGAGCTGCACGGACAGGCCGTGCACCTCCAGGTAGTCGCGGTACTCGTTGCCGGCGAACATCTTCGCCGTGTACTCGCTGATCGGCTGCCCGACGGTGACCAGCTGCAACGCCACCACGTCCAGCTCCTCGCCCTTCGGCCGGAAGAAGTCGGCCAGGCACAGCCGCCGCTCCTGCCGCTGCCGGGGGAACGAGAACCGGGCCCGCTCGCTGTGCCCGTTCTCGTCCAGCACCACCAGGTCGTTGCCCTCCGCGTACGCCGGGAAGTAGCCGTACACCACGGCCGCCTCGAGCACCTGGTCGGCGATCAGCCGGTCCAGCCAGTACCGCAGCCGCGGCCGGCCCTCCGTCTCCACAAGCTCCTCGTACGACGGGCCATTGCCACCCCGGGCACCGCGCAGCCCCCACTGGCCGAGGAAGGTGGCCCGCTCGTCGAGCAGCGCCGCGTAGTCGGCCAACGGCAGCCCCTTGACCACCCGGGTCCCGAAGAACGGCGGCCGCGGCACCTCCACGTCAACGGCCACATCGGAGCGGACCGAGGCGTCGTCCAGCTCGGGCAGCGCCTCCCGCACCATCGCCCGCTGCCGCTCCCGCCGCTCCCGGCGGGCCGCCAGGGCCGCCTCCCGCTCCGGGTCGACCATCGGCGCGCCGCCCCGCTTGGCCGTCATCACCCGGTCCATCAGCGACAACCCCTCGAAGGCGTCCCGGGCGTAGTGCACCTGCCCCGGGAACATCGACCGCAGGTCGTCCTCCACGTAGGCGCGGGTGAGCGCCGCCCCGCCGAGCAGGACCGGCCACCGCTCCGCCACCCCGCGCGCGGCCATCTCGGCCAGGTTCTCCTTCATGATGACCGTGCTCTTGACCAGCAGGCCGGACATGCCGATCGCGTCGGCCCGGTGCTGCTCGGCGGCGTCCAGGATCGCGTTGATCGGCTGCTTGATGCCGATGTTGACGACCTCGTAGCCATTGTTGGACAGGATGATGTCCACCAGGTTCTTGCCGATGTCGTGCACGTCGCCCTTGACGGTGGCGAGCACGATGCGCCCCTTGCCGTCGTCGTCGGTCTTCTCCATGTGCGGCTCCAGGTATGCCACCGCGGTCTTCATCACCTCGGCGGACTGGAGCACGAACGGCAGCTGCATCTGGCCGGAACCGAACAGCTCACCGACCACCTTCATGCCGTCGAGCAGCAGATCGTTGATGATCGACAGCGGCGACCGCCCCTCGGCCATGGCCGTGTCGAGGTCGGCCTCCAGGCCGTTGCGCTCGCCGTCGATGATCCGCCGCTTGAGCCGCTCGTCCAGCGGCAGCGCGGCCAACTCCTCGGCCCGGGTGGCACGCGCCGACGCCGCGTCGACGCCCTCGAAGATCTCGATGAACCGCTGCACCGGGTCGTAGCCCTCCCGGCGGCGGTCGTAGATCAGGTCGAGCGCCACCTCGCGCTGCTCGTCTGGGATCTTCGACATCGGCAGGATCTTGCTGGCGTGCACGATCGCCGAGGTCAGCCCGGCCTCCGCGCACTGGTGCAGGAAGACCGAGTTGAGCACCTGCCGGGCGGCCGGGTTCAGCCCGAAGGAGACGTTGGAGATGCCGAGGGTGAAGTTCACCCCCGGATACCGGGCGGCGATCTCCCGGATCGCCTCGATCGTCTCGATGCCGTCGCGGCGGGTCTCCTCCTGACCGGTGGCGATCGGGAAGGTCAGCGCGTCGATGAGGATGTCCTCCCGGCGCAGCCCCCACCGGCCGGTCAGGTCCTCGATCAGCCGGACCGCGACGCGTACCTTCCAGTCCCGGGTGCGGGCCTGGCCCTCCTCGTCGATGAGCAGGGCGACCACGGCGGCGCCGTGCTCCTTGACCACCGGCATCACCCGGGCGTAGCGGGACTCGGGGCCGTCGCCGTCCTCGAAGTTGACGGAGTTGACCACGCAGCGTCCGCCGAGCATCTCCAGTCCGGCCTCGATCACCGGGGGCTCGGTGGAGTCCAGCATGATCGGCAGCGTGGAGGCGGTGGCGAACCGCCCGGCCAGCTCCCGCATGTCCTGCGTGCCGTCCCGGCCGACGTAGTCGACGCAGAGGTCCAGCAGGTGCGAGCCGTCCCGGGCCTGGCCGCGGGCGATCTCCACGCACGCCTGCCAGTCGCCGGCCAGCATCGCCTCCCGGAACGCCTTGGAGCCGTTGGCGTTGGTCCGCTCCCCCACCATCAGGACGCTGGCGTCCTGGGCGAACGGCACGTGGTGGTAGATGGACGAGACGCCGGCCTCCGGCCGGGGCTCCCGGGCCACCGGCCGCGTCCCGCGCAGCCGCTCCACCAGCACCCGGATGTGCTCCGGGGTGCTGCCGCAGCAGCCGCCGACCAGGGACACGCCGTACTCGGCGACGAACTGCTCCAGGGCGTCGGCCATCTCCACCGGCGTCAGCGGGAAGTACGCGCCCTCCGCGGTCAGCACGGGCAGGCCGGCGTTCGGCATCACCGACAGCGGGATCCGCGAGTGCTGGGACAGGTAGCGCAGGTGCTCACCCATCTCCGCCGGGCCGGTCGAGCAGTTGAGCCCGATCAGGTCCACCCCGAGCGGCTCGATCGCGGTCAGCGCCGCCCCGATCTCGCTGCCCAGCAGCATCGTGCCGGTGGTCTCGACGGCGACGTGGCAGATGATCGGCACCTGTCGCCCGAGCTCGGTCATCGCGCGCTTCGACCCGATCACGGCGGCCTTGACCTGGAGCAGGTCCTGGCAGGTCTCCACGATGAGCGCGTCCGCCCCGCCGACGATCAGGCCGGCCGCGTTCTCCTGGTACGCGTCCCGCAGCGACGCGTACGCGGCGTGGCCGAGGGTGGGCAGCTTGGTGCCGGGGCCGATCGAGCCGAGCACGAAGCGGGGCTGGTCCGGCGTCGCGTACGCGTCGGCGGCCTCCCGGGCCAGCCGCGCCCCCGCTTCGGACAGCTCCCGGATCCGGCCGGCGATGCCGTACTCGGCGAGGTTCGGCAGGTTGGCGCCGAAGGTGTTCGTCTCGACGCAGTCCGCGCCGGCCGCCAGGTACGCCTCGTGCACGCCGCGGACGACGTCCGGCCGGGTGACGTTGAGGATCTCGTTGCAGCCCTCGAGGCCGTCGAAGTCGTCCAGGGTCAGGTCGGCCGCCTGGAGCATGGTCCCCATCGCCCCGTCGGCGATGAGGATCCGGTCCGCCAGCACATCGAGCAACGAAGTCCGCACAGAGCCAGGTTAGTGCGCTATGTCGGCACGGGGATATCGCAACCGTGCCTTCCCACATACTGTCAGCGGGATCACCCGTCCCTTTAATCCGCTTCAGCTGGGTTGGTCACCCCGGCCGACCGGCGCGGCCGACGGGCCGCGACCCGCGCCGGCACGTAGGCTGACGGACGTGAAGGACAACAGGGACGCGACCGTGCGACGGCTCCAGGTCGCGGCGCAGACGCGCCGTACTGGAGTTGTCGCAGACGGGCGGACGTCTGGGCGACGGCCCGACACCGCTCCCGGCGAGCAGGGTGAGGTGGCGGCGTGACCGAGTTCGACGGACTGCCCGTGCTGCGGTCGCCGGTCGCCATCGCGGCCTTCGAGGGATGGAACGACGCCGCGGACGCCTCGACCGCCGCCGTGGAGCACCTGGAGCAGGTCTGGCAGGCCCGGCAGGTAGCCGAGCTGGACCCGGAGGACTTCTACGACTTCCAGGTGAGCCGGCCGACCATCACCATGGCCGACGGGGAGACCCGCCGGGTGGAGTGGCCCACCACGCGCTTCATGGTGGCCAGCCCGCCCGGCACCGAGCGGGACGTGGTGCTGGTCCGTGGCATCGAGCCGAGCATGCGCTGGCGTACCTTCTGCGAGCAGGTCCTCGAGATCTGCCACAGCCTGGAGGTCGAGCGCGTGGTGCTGCTCGGCGCGCTGCTGGCCGACGTGCCTTACACCCGGCCGCTGCCGATCAGCGGCAGCGCGTCGGACGCGGACGCCGCCAAGCGCTACCAGCTGACCCCCACCCGCTACGACGGGCCGACCGGCATCGTCGGGGTGCTGCACGACGCCTGCACCCGGGCCGAGGTCGACGCGGTGTCGTTCTGGGTGCACGTCCCCCACTACGCCAACAACCCGCCCTGCCCCAAGGCCACCCTCGCGCTGCTGCACCGGGTCGAGGAGGTGCTCGACCTGCCGGTGCCGATGGCCGACCTGGCCGAGGAGGCCGCCGAGTGGGAGCAGCGGGTGCGCAGCGCCGCCGAGCAGGACGCGGAGCTGGGCGAGTACGTCCGCGAGTTGGAGGAACGGGTCGGCGACGCCGGCATCACCCCGCTCACCGGTGACGAGATCGCCCAGGAGTTCGAGAAGTACCTGCGCCGCCGCGGCGGCTCCGCCGGCCCGACCGCCGGCTCCTGGTAGCCGCTCCCTGATCAGGCCCGCCGGGCCCCGGACACCTCGTCCGGGGCCCGGTTTTCCGCGTGTCCGGGGTGGCGCGGTCACCCCCACTACGGCATCCTAGGAACCTAGCTGTCATGAGGAGGCGGGCATGCAGATCAACCCAGGAGCGGCCGAGTTCCCGCACCGGCAGATCGCCGCGCAGCTCAAGGCCCAGGTCCGCCGCGGCGACTGGGGGCCCGGTGAGCGGCTGCCGTCCATCCCGGCCATCGCCGAGATGTTCGGCGTCGCGAAGCAGACGGTGCAGCGCGCCGTCGACCAGCTGCGGGTCGAGGGCATCCTGATCACCAAACCCGGCTCCGGTACGTACGTCCGGGGCACCCGGCGCCGGCTCAACCGGCTCTCCCGCGGCCGGTACGGCGGCTTCCGCGGCTACCACACCGACCTCGCCGCCCGATACCGGCAGCAGCTCGTCTCGGTCGGCCCGGCCCCCGCCCCGCCCGAGGTGGCCGACGCGTTCGGGGTGCCCGACGGCACCGAACTGCTCTGCCGGCGGCACCTGGTCCGCACCGACGAGTCGCCGGTCGAGGTGGGCGCCTCCTGGTTCCTGCCGACCGACACCGCGGGCACCTCGCTGGAGCGGGCCGAGGCGTTCGGCCGCCCGCTCTACCAGGAGGCCGAGGAGGCCACCGGCCGCAGGTACGTCACCGCGACCGACACGATCAGCGCCCGGCAGCCCAGCCGGGAGGAGTCGGAGACCCTGCAGATCCGCCCGGACACCCCCGTGCTGCACCTGCTGCACATCGCCTACGACGAGCGGCGCAAGCCGATCGAGGTGGCACAGGCGACGTGGCCCGGCCCGATGACCACCCTCACCGAGGAATACAAGATCCCGGCGCCGGCCGAGCAACCCGACCCGGACCCGGGGCTCGTCCTCGGCTGATCCTGCCCCGCCCCATCCCCGTCGCGCACACGCCTCGTGCGCACTTAACGCGCAGTTTCCCGGAGAGAGTTGGCTATCCGCGGCGGAATAGCCACTCTTTCCGCGAAAGAGTGCCCCGCCGGCTGGCAGGGCCCGCCGGTGGACGCGAAGGCGTCAGAGGCGGATACCCAGGAGGGCGTCGACGGTGTCGGCGAAGAGCTTCGGGGCAGCGGCGTCGTCGGCGACCCCGGCCAGGGCCTGCGCGGCCCAGGTGTCCGCCACGGCCAGAGCGCCGGGCGTGTCCAGGTCGTCGGCGAGGCGGGCGCGCACCCCGGCCAGCAGCTCGTCCCCAGCCGGCCCGGCCGGCAAGGCGGCGGCCCGCCGCCAGCGGGCCAGCCGCTCCTGCGCCGCGGCGAGCACCTCGTCGGTCCACGAGCGGTCGGTGCGGTAGTGCCCGCTCATCAGGGCCAGCCGGACCGCCATCGGATCGACCCGGTCCGCCCGCAGCCGGGACACGAAGACCAGGTTGCCCTGGGACTTCGACATCTTCTCCCCGTTCAGGCCGATCATGCCGGCGTGCACGTAGTGGTCGGCGAACGGCGCCTGGCCGGTCAACCGCTCGGCGTGCGCCGCCGAGCACTCGTGATGCGGAAAGAGCAGGTCGTTGCCGCCGCCCTGCACGGCGATCCGGTCACCGAGCAGGTTCAGCGCGATCACCGTGCACTCGATGTGCCAGCCGGGGCGCCCGGCGCCCAGCTCGCCGCCAGGCCAGGACGGTTCGCCCTCCCGGGCCCCGCGCCACAGCAGCGGGTCCAGCGGGTCCCGCTTGCCGGCCCGGTCCGGGTCGCCGCCACGCTCCGGGAAGATCTCCAGCATCTGCTCGCGGGAGAGGTTCGACTCGTAGCCGAACTCGGGGGCCGCGCTGAGGTCGAAGTAGACGTCGCCGCTGCCGTCGTCGAGCCGGTAGGCCGCGCCGTCCTTGAGCAGCACCAGGACCTTCTCGGCGATGTCCGGGATCGACTCGACCGCGCCGACGTAGTGCTCCGGCGGAATGATCCGCAGCGCCTCCATGTCCTCCCGGAACAGGGCGGTCTCCCGCATGGCCAGGACCTTCCAGTCCTCGCCGTCGCGCTCGGCCCGCTCCAGCAGCGGGTCGTCGATGTCGGTGACGTTCTGCACGTACCGCACGGACAGGCCGGCGTCCCGCCACATCCGCTGCACCAGGTCGAAGGCGATCATGGTGGCCGCGTGGCCGAGGTGGGTGGCGTCGTACGGGGTGATGCCGCAGACGTACATCGAGGCGACCCCGTCGGGCTCACTGGAGTGGACACCTTGCCGCGCCGAGTCGTACAACCCCAGTGGCTGGCCCTTGCCCGGCAGCCGTGGCACCTCGTGTCCCGCCCAAGACTCCATGACCGTCAGCCTAACGATCCGTCAGGCGCTCGGGTGCCGTGCCTCAAGTGATCAACGCGACAACGGGTCACATGGGCGGCCAGGGCATCGCCGGCCACTCCTGCGGGGGCAACGGGAACCGCCCGCTCTCCCGCAGCCGGTCCACCCGGGCCGCCAACTCGGCGACCTCACCGATGGTGAGGTGCTCGGCCAACTCGTCGCCGAGCGTACCGGTGAGCTGCCCGGCCAGCCCGTCCAGCATCTCCACCGCGTCCGGCGGCAGCTGCCGGCCCGCCCAGCCCCACAGCACCGTACGCAGCTTCGCCTCGACGTGGAAGCAGACGCCGTGGTCGACCCCGTAGATCCGGTCGTCGGGGCCCACGATGACGTGACCGCCCTTGCGATCGGCGTTGTTGATCACCGCGTCGAGGACGGCGAGGCGGGCCAGGCGCGGGTCGTCGGCGTGCGCCAGGGCGTACGCGGCCCCGTCGTCGTCCCGGGCCGCGGCGACCGGGAACCAGCGCGGCGGCAGGGCGTCGGCGGGGACGAAACCGACGAGTGACTCGGCGTCCTCGGGCTCGTCGATCCAGAGCTGGCAGGAGCCGGGGCCGAACGGTCCGTCCCGCAGCACGGTGGGCGGCACCAGATCCCAACCGCTCGCCCGGGAGACGAGATAGGCCGACACCTCCCGGCCGGCGAGCGTCCCGTCCGGGAAGTCCCAGAGCGGACGCTCGCCGCGGACCGGCTTGTAGACACAGCGCGCGGCCACCCCGTCGCGGGTGAGAATCCCGCGCAGGGTGGTGTTCGAGGCGTCGACCAGCCGCCCCTCCAGGGTGAGCTCACCATCGGTGAGGAGCCGCAGCGCAGCGGCTCCGTCCTGTCGGGGCTGGAGTTCCGACGAGGTCACCGGTGATAACCGTTGTGCCGCGGGCAGAGGTGTCCAGCGGGGTCCAGGGGTTGACCGCAGAGCGGGCAGGGCGGACGGCCAGCGTTGACCACGCGGCGGGCCCGCTCGATGAACGCGCGGGTCGCCTCGGGGGTCAACCGCACCCGCAGCCGGTCGAGGTCGTCGTCCGGCTCGTCCGGGTCCTCGTCCTCATCGTCGTCGGCCTCGCCCAGCGCGACCTCGACCTCGGTCTCACCCGCGGCGATCGCCTCGATCACCACGGTGGCGCTGTCCACGTCGAAGGCCAGCCCCAGCGTGCCGACCCGGAACTCCTCGTCGACCGGGGTGTCCAGCGGGTCGTTGTCGCCGACGACGGGGGCCGCCTCCGGCAACTGGACGCCGAACCGGCGCTGCGCCTCGGCGAGCAACTCCTCCAGCTTCTCGGCGAGCAGGGACACCTGGACCTTCTCCAGCGCGACGCTGACCAGCCGGCCACCGCCGCGCGCCTGCAGGAAGAACGTACGCTCCCCCGGCGGGCCGACGGTTCCGGCGACGAACCGCTCCGGCGGCTCGAAGGCGTGCACCTGGTGGGTCATACCCACGACCCTATCCGGCGGGTGGAACCGCCGTGCAGCGCACCGACGCTGAATCCGCCCAAGGCGAAACACCGGCGCCCACGGGGGCCGTTCCCGGGCGTGGCGAACCGGCTCATCGGCTCACTCCTCGCGCTCACGGGGCCGCTCCCGCGCCGCCGCCCACCGCCGCGTCCGACTCCGTGGCCCGCGCCGCGCGCCGCCGGCGCTTCCGCGGCGGCGGCACCAGCCCGCTCAGATCACCGCCCGTGTCGTTGAGCCGGACCAGGAACGGTCGCAGCGGCGTGTAGCGGATCGCCGTCACCGACGCCGGGTCCGCGACGATCCGCTGGAAAAGATCCAGGTGTACGCCGAGCGCGTCGGCCACGATGGCCTTGATCACATCGCCGTGGCTGCACGCCAGCCAGACCGCCTCCGGCCCGTGCTCGGCGGTGATCCGGGCGTCCCAGGAACGCACCGCCGCGACCGCCCGCGCCGACATCGCCGCCATCGACTCCCCCTCCGGGAAGACGGCCGCGCTCGGGTGCTGCTGGACCACCGGCCAGAGCGGCTCCTTCGCCAGCTTCTTCAGCGGCTGCCCTTCCCAGCTGCCGTACCCGCACTCGATCAGCCCCTCCTCCACCACCTGCTCGGCCTTCGGCAGAGCCAGCTCCAGGGTCTGCCGGCAGCGGACCAGCGGACTGGTCACCACCGCCGCGAGGGGCAGGCCCGTCAGCCGCTCGCCGACCGCCGTGGCCTGGGCGCGACCGGTCTCGTCCAGCTCGACCGGCTGCCGGCCGGCCAGGCCGCCGTCGGCGTTCGCGGTGGTCCGGCCGTGTCGCAGAAGCAGAAGGGTCGCCACCCTGACCAGCCTAGGCGGTACGGCGTCGGTCTTCCGGCTGCGGTTCGGGTGTGGCCCGCCGCGCGCATCCGTCGTGGGTCGCTGCCGACTCTGGTCACGGCTGGATGTGGCCCGCCGCGCCCGGCTCCGGGCGGTCAGGCTTGATCCCTCCGCCGGTCACGGCGGGCCACACCCGCGTCGTGGTCCAGCGGCGTCCGGCTGTCCGGCGTGCGCGGTTCGCGCCCCGGGTACGGCGTGCGTACCTGCACACGGTCCGCGCCTCGGCGGGGCACCGGCTCGGCCGCCGGTTGCGCCGAAAGTGTGGCCTCCCGTCCTGGCCCGCCCGTGATCGACTCCCTGTCGGGGATGTGGTGGTGTAGGCGTGTGTCGGTTACCGCCGTTTCGGCGACATAGAGTGGATCAAGGGCGTTTCGCGCCCATTTGGCGGCTGTTGTGGTGGGCGATGTCCGGTTTGTGGGTGTGGTCGGCGGCATCCCGGGACCGGAATGATGGGCGGCCGGGTTTCGTTGAACATGGGTGCACGGCCGAGGTAGGCACACCCCCGTGAGATGGGGTGGTCGGGCCCGGAATGTTGGTGGGCCGCCGGTCGTTGCAGACGACTCGCGACCGAGGAAGCCGCCCCGTGAGCCGGGGTGGTCGGGTCCGGAATGTTGGCGGGCCGCCGGTCGTTGCAGACGACTCGCGACCGAGGAAGCCGCCCCCAAGTGGCGGGGTGGTCGGGCCCGGAATGATGGCGGGCCGCCGGTCGTTGGATATGGTCCCGGCGCCGCGAAGAGGCGAACCCCCGCCCCGCGAGCCGCTGGTCGAATGACTTCCCCCCTTTCTTTGAGCGCCTGACGGTGCTTGCGCACATGTAGCCGACCCCCATCGGTGTGTGCGCCAACCCCCGAATGGAGCTTTGATCATGAACTCGATGCTGCGTAAGAGTGTTCTTGGTGTTGCTGGTCTGGCTTTCACCGGTGGTGTGTTCGCCGGTCCGATCGCCGCTCACGCCGCTGAGCCGGTGCACGCCAACCCGGTGGCGGCGGTGCAGGCTGACAAGCCGGACATGGGCAAGCTGATCCCGCATGGTGTGCAGGGCGCCCAGTCGAAGATCACCCTGAACGACGAGCAGACCGC
>NZ_JBIAFE010000029.1:0-90102 GCF_042869115.1 Micromonospora sp. NPDC007230
AATTCGACACTCAGATGATCACCGATGAGCTGCGAGCCCTTCACGCTCGGGCCGGCTCCAGCAGCGAACCCCGCTCAACTTCGAAGAGCCGTCATCGCAGTAGGCAACCGATTCGGCAATGCACAGCGCCAACCGGTCCCATTCGCCGACGGCAGCCGACGATTCAGCGGCGCCGCGCCCACCACCGGCGCAGCACGTAACCGACGGCGCTGGCCAGGAACAGGGCGGCCGTGACGAGCAGCCAGCGGGCGAGGAACGGCCGCTGGTCCTGCCCGGACGCGGCCAGGTAGGTCGGCCGCCCCAACCGCAGGATGCCGGGCAGGTAGACGAGGAACAGCAGGCCCGAGGCCAGGGCCGGCACCCGGACGTGGTTCAGCAATGCGGGACCCGACGCCAGCACGCCGCGGGTGCCGAGCGCGCGCTGCAGCACGCGGTCCGCCAGCCCGTAGATCGGGAACAGCACGAAGTCGTGTGCGATCGCCGCGCCGACGAACCAGACCAGCATCCGGCCGGCGGTCGGTTCCGCGGCGAGCCGCAGCGCCACCCACCCGGCGACCGCGAAGGCGCCGACGAGCAGCAGCAGGTGCCCGGCCGGCGCCCCGTACGCCGCCCGGAACCGGGCCGCCAGGTCACCCACCGGTACGGCTCCGGAACTCGATCTCCGCCACCCACTTCGTGCAGTGCACGCCGGGCAGGGCCGGGACGATGACCCGCGCCGGGTAGCCGTGGTCGAGGGAGAGGTCGACGCCGTTGACCTGCAGGGCGAGCAGGGAGTCCGCGTCGAGGACCTGGTTGGCCTGCAGGGTCGCCTGCTTGAACAGCCCCGCCTTCTCCAGGGACCGTACGTGCGCGGCGGCGATCCCGTCCGCGCCGACGAGGGCGGCCAGGTCGCGCAGCCGTACCCCGGTCCAGGTCTGTACGGTCGACCAGCCCTCCACGCAGGCGATCGGCAGCGTGACGGTGTGCTGGGCCATGGCCAGCAGGCCGGCGCGGTCCACCGCGACCGTACGTCCGCCGGCGCGCAGGGTGAGCCGCCAGCCCGGCCCGGTGTCGGCGGCCCGGACGCCGGCGGCGGCCGCGGTCCGGTTCACCGGGAAGCCGGTCCGGCCCGCCCCGGGCTGCCGCCCCCGGGGCAGCAACAACGCGGTCCGCCGCCACGGGCCGTCGAGGTGCTGGCCCACGGTGAGGGCGGCGAGCAGCAGCGACAGGCCACCGACCAGGGCGAGCGCGCCGCGCCGGCTCATCGTGGGCGGCCCGGGCCGGGCGGCCACCAGTTCGTCCGGGTCCGGTGGCTCGGGCCGGGTCGCCGCGCGGTAGGTGATCAGCTCCTCGGGCAGCGAACGGGACCGCAGCGCGGTGCGCATCCGCCGCAGCTTGAGCGACACGTGGGCGACCAGCGCGGCGACGAACACCCAGGCGCCGAAGTAGTGGGCGGTGTAGAAGTCGAAGCCGAACAGGTACGCGTACTGGATGTCGAGCAGACCGGTGACGATCTCGAAGAGGATCCCGCCGACCAGCAGGAGCAGGGACAGCCGCTCCAGCACCTGCGCCACCGACCGGGCCGGCGGCCAGTCGAACAGCTTCGGCAGCACCGACCAGAGCTTGGCCAGCACGATCGGGATCAGCGTGATCCCGAGCCCCACGTGCAGGCCCTGGGTGAGCCGGAACAGCCAGGACGGGCGGGTCGGCCAGTCGAACGGCGGCAGCCGCAGCCACCCGACGTCACGCGGGAACGCCTGGCCGAACTGCGGGGAGTAGGCGAGGTAGTCCAGCAACCCGGTGAGGAACACCAGCGGTAGGCCGACGAGCAGGACCACCCCGTACATGGCGGTGAGCCACGGGCCGCGCAGCGGGCTGCGCCACCGCCGGTTCACGGTCGCCGCGCCGGGCGGGGGATGCTCGGCCAGGAACGCCCACCACCGCCGGGGGAAACCGTAGGCCGGCCGACCGGGTGGCACGCGCCCCGACCCGATCGGGGGACCCCCGGCCGGGGAAGAGCTCTCCGCGCCCACCGGTCCTCCTCGCGACTGCCGACGCCGGGACGTCCGGCGGCGGCCGGCCGACCGGATCCCTCTCCGGCAGGCTACGGGCGGCCTCGGCGGCCGGACCCGGTTTGCCGAATTACGGAACGCTTACCGGCCCGCGGACCGCGATGTTGCCAGGTCCTTACGGCTTGGCCGACCGGACCCGAGGCGACCGCCTACCGACCTACCCTGACCGGCATGCGGGTACTCGTCACCGGCGCGGCCGGTTTCATCGGGTCGCAGGTCGCCGACCTGCTCGCCGCCGACGGGCACGAGGTGGTGGCGCTGGACGCGCTGCTGCCCCAGGCACACGGCGGCGAACTGCCCGAGTGGTCCCGGCGGCACGCCCCGATCGTCGGCGACGTCCGCGACCCCGACCTGCTCGACCGGCTGCTGCCCGGCGTCGACGCGGTGTGCCACCAGGCCGCGATGGTCGGGCACGGCCTCGACCCGTCGGACGCCCCCGGGTACGCCAGCCACAACGACTACGCCACCGCCGTGCTGCTGGCCGCGATGCACCGGGCCGGGGTGCGCCGGCTGGTGCTCGCCAGCTCCATGGTCGTCTACGGCGAGGGCCGTTACGAGTGCGCCCGGCACGGCACCGTGCGACCCGCCCCGCGCCGCCCCGCCGACCTGGCCGCCGGTCGCTACGACCCGACCTGCCCGCAGTGCGCCGGCATCCTCAGCCCCGTGCTGGTGCCCGAGGACGCCCCGCTGGAGCCGCGCAGCACGTACGCCGCCACCAAGCTGGCCCAGGAGCACCTGGCCGCCGCCTGGGCGCGGCAGACCGGGGGCGGGGTGTGGGCCCTGCGCTACCACAACGTCTACGGGCCCCGGATGCCCCGCGACACCCCGTACGCCGGGGTGGCCTCGATCTTCCGGTCCGAGCTGTCGGCCGGCCGGCCGCCGCGGGTGCTGGAGGACGGCCGGCAGCGGCGGGACTTCGTCCACGTCACCGATGTGGCGCGGGCCAACCTGCTGGCCCTCACCACGCCGCCGCCGCAGCCGCTGGTGCCGGTCAACGTCTGTTCCGGCGAGCCGCGCACGGTCGGTGACCTGGCCGCGGCCCTGGCCGCCGCGATGGCCGGGCCGGCGCCGCTGGTCGTCGGTGGCGCCCGCGCCGCCGACGTGCGGCACGTCGTCGCCGATCCGCGTCGGGCGGCCGACCTGCTCGGCTACACCGCGCGGGTCGGCTTCGCCGACGGGGTCACCGCCTTCGCCACCGACCCGCTGCGCGAGCCGGCGGCCGTGCACGCCTGACCCGCCGCGCTGCCCGTCGTGTCCAGCAGCGCGGGCGACGCCGGGCCGCGCGGCAGGTCAGGAGACCGTCCACAGCAGGTGGTTGACCGCGAGCGCGGTGACCGCCTGCCCGGCCAGCCACCAGCGGCGGGTCGCCGGCGGCAGGTGCGCGGTGGCGACCAGCAGCCATACCGCGAACGGCAGCCAGATCCGCTCCACCTCGGCCTTGCTCAACCCGGACAGGTCAGCCGCGAGCACCACTGCCGCCGCAGCCACCGGCAGCAGCACCGTCGGCCCGGCGGCGGCCATCGGCCCGACGAGCCGGGCGCCCGGGCCGCGCCGCCGCACCGCCGCGACTCCGGCCAGCACCGCCCGGAGCAGCGCCGGCCCGAGCGCCGGGCCGGCGGACAGCACCAGCGCCGCCAGGTTCGCCCAGACCCAGTAGCCGTAGGGGCGGTCGGCCGCCCAGCCCTGGTAGTACCGCTCCACCACCCGCTGGTAGCCGTCCCACCACCAGAATCCCGCCGCCGTGAACGCCAGCACCACCCCGGCGGCTCCCGCGACCGCGGACAGCAGCGCGGCGATCCGGTCCGCCGGACGCAGTGCCAGCACCACCAGCGCCAGCAGGCCGACCAGCACGAAGCCGTACGACAGGTACAGCGCGTAGCCCAGCACCAGCCCACCGACGGCCGGGGCCAGCCGGCCGCGTACCGCCAGCAGCGCCAGACCTGCCGCGACCACGCCGGCGAACAGCCCGTCCGCCGACGCCCCCACCCACACGGCCCCGGGCAGCAGCACCAGGAACGGCAGGACCGCGCGGGCCGCGGCGTTGGCGCCGAGCGAGCGCAGCGCCACGGGCACCGAGACGGTGACGCTCGCGCCCACCAGCACGCAGGCCAGTGCGGCAGCGGTGCCCCCGCCGAGCCCGATCCGGTCCAGGCCCACGAAGACCAGTAGCGCGCCGGGCGGGTGCCCGGCGGTGTGGGTCGACCAGGAGTCGGGCTGGAAGTCCAGGATCCGCCCCGTGAACCCGGCCAGCGTGGCGGGGACGTCCCGGATCCCGGGCACCTCGTGCAGGTACTCCGCCTGCGGTGTGAGCCGTTCGGTCAACCCGGCCGACCAGCCGTCGACCAGGGCCAGCGACAGCGCCCACGCCACCGAGGCCAGGTAGGCGAGGCCGAGCAGCGGGCCCCAGCGCGCCGCGCCGGCCCACCGCACCCCGACGCCGACCACCCCGGCCGCGACCAGCACCGCCGCCGGGGTGCCCCAGCCGAGGTGCGGCCGCCAGGTCGCGTACAGCGGGGCGGCGTCCGCGTGCAGGCCCACGCCGCGGGCGTTGAGGACCGCGCCGACCGCAGCGGCCAGCACGACCAGCGCCGCCTCGACGCCCAGCACCGTCAGGTCGGCGCGCCGCCGGCGGGTCGGCGCCCGCCCGGGCGCGACGGGCCGCCTCGTGGTCGTTCTCATGCCGACCGGACGGTACGGCCTTCCCGGGACGGGTGACCGGCGAACCGCCGGATCGTCACCGTCCGGTAAGAATCGGTCCGCCGGTAACAGATCCGTAAGGCCCGATCTGCCTGCCGCAGCCCAGGTGGCGGCCTAGCGTCGTCGGTATGTCCACACCGATCGACGTGGTCCTGCCGTGCCTCGACGAGGCCGCCGCCCTGCCCGGCGTGCTCACCGCGCTGCCGCCCGGCTACCGGGCGATCGTGGTGGACAACGGCTCCCGGGACGGCTCGGCGGAGGTCGCCGCCCGGCACGGGGCCCGGGTGGTGCCCGAGCCCCGCCGAGGCTACGGCGCCGCCGTGCACACCGGGCTGGTGGCCGCCGAGGCGGACCTGGTCTGCGTGCTCGACGCCGACGGATCCTTCGACCCCGCCGAACTTCCCGCCCTGGTCGCCCCGGTGGCCGGCGGCGCCGCCGACCTGACCGTGGGCCGGCGGCGGCCCGTCTCCGCCGGGGCCTGGCCGTGGCACGCCCGCGCCGGCACCGCGCTCGTCGCGGCGTTGCTGCGGCACCGGGGCGTACCGCTGCGCGACCTCAGCCCGATCCGGGTGGCCCGCCGCGAGGCGCTGCTCGCCCTGGGCGTCACCGACCGGGCCTTCGGTTACCCCCTCGAACTGCTGATCCGGGCCGCCGCCGCCGGCTGGCGGATCCAGGAGCTGGACGTCAGCTACGCCCCACGGGCCGCCGGCACCCGCTCCAAGGTCTCCGGCTCGGTACGCGGCACGCTCCGCGCCACCCGCGACTTCGCCGGAGTCCTGCGCAACGTGGGCGGACCCCGGTGACGGTGCTGCTGGTGATGGCCAAGGCGCCCGTGCCGGGGGCCGTGAAGACCCGGCTCTGCCCACCGGCCACCCCCGGTCAGGCCGCCCGGATCGCCGCCGCCGCGCTCCGCGACACCCTCGACGCAGTCCGGGCCGTGCCCGGGGTGACGCCGGTCCTGGCCGTACGCGGACGCCTCGCCGACGGCGAGGACGGCGCCGGCCTGACCGCGGCGCTCACCGGCTGGACGGTGCTGCCGCAGCGAGGTCGGGACCTGGCCGACCGGATCGCCAACGCCCACGCCGATGTGGCAGCGGCCTGGCCCGGACGGCCGGTGCTGCAGATCGGCATGGACACCCCGCAGGTGACCGCCGGGCACCTGCTCGCGGCGTTCCAACGGCTGGACCTGGCCGACGCGGTGCTCGGCCGGGCGGTGGACGGCGGATGGTGGGCGCTGGGGTTGCGCGATCCCCGCCAGGCCGACGCGCTGCGGGCGGTGCCGATGTCCACCCCGGAGACCGGCGACTGCACCTGGTCCGCCCTCGATCGGCGCGGGCTGCGCACGCTGACCCTGCCGGTGCTGCGCGACGCCGACACCTGGCCCGACGCGCTCGCGGTGGCCGCCGAGGCGCCGGAGACCCGGTTCGCGTACCAGGTATCGGCGCTGCGCCCCACGCTGGTGCCCGGCGGGCACCGGTGACACTGCACGCCCTCGGCACGGACGGCCGCTGGGCGGCCGCGGCGGGCGGGGGTGAGGACGTCTTCGCCGCCGCCCTCGAAGCGCAGCCCGGCGCGCACTGGCTCGTGCAGGACGACGGCCGGCGCACCGCACTGCCGGTCCGGCGCTGGCACGGTCCGCCCGAGCCGGCGACCGCCGCGGTGGTCGCCCGCTGCGCGGGCCCGACCCTGGACATCGGCTGCGGCCCGGGCCGCCTCACCCTCGCCCTGGCCCGCGCCGGGCACACCGCGGTCGGGGTCGACGTCTCCGCCCACGCGGTGCGGCTCACCCGGGCGCGCGGTGCCGTCGCCCTCCACCGGGACGTGTTCGGGCCGCTGCCCGGCGAGGGACGCTGGGCACACGTCCTGCTCATCGACGGCAACATCGGCATCGGCGGCGACCCGAGCCTCCTGCTCGCCCGGTGCCGGGAGCTGATCCGGGCCGGCGGCTCGGTCGTCGTCGAGCTGGAACCCCCCGGGCCCGGCCTGTGGCGGGGGCAGGCCAGGCTGGCCTCCCGCTCACCGCAGGGGAAGGTGTGCCGGAGCGGGGCGTTCCGCTGGGCCCGGCTGGACACGGTGGCGGTGCACGACACGGCGCACGCCGCCGGGCTGGCCGTCCGGGACATGTTCGCGGTGGGTCGACGCTGGTTCGGGGAACTGGTCCGTCCGTTGTGACGGGTCACGCCGGCCGCGGTGCGGATCTCGTCGTTCGGAGCCACGGCCGCCCGCGCTGACCTACGCTGCCGGTGAGGTGGAACGGGGGACGGATGGCGCAGCCACGGGTGGCGATGATCGGGCTCGGCGGGATGGGCGCGCCCATGGCCGGGAACGTGCTGCGGGCCGGTCTGCCGACGGTCGTCTGGAACCGCCACCCCGAGCCGGCCCGCCGGCTGGGCGACCAGGGCGCGGAGGTGGCCGCCAGCCCCGCCGACGCGGCCGGCGGAGCGGACGTCGTGGTGACCATGGTGACCGACGCCGACGCCATCGGTTCCATCGCCTTCGACCAGGGGATGTTGGCCGCGATGGCCGAGGGCGCGGTCTGGGCCCAGATGAGCACCATCGGCGTCACCGACACCGAACGGTTCGCCCGGCAGGTCACGGCGGAGCGTCCCGACGTCGTGCTGCTGGATGCCCCGGTGGCCGGCAGCCGCGGCCCGGCCGAGCAGGGGAAGCTGGTCGTCTTCGCCTCCGGGCCGGCGGAGGTCCGCGACCGGGTCGCCCCGGTCTTCGACGCGGTCGGGCAGCAGACGGTCTGGGTCGGGCCGGTCGGCGCCGGTTCCCGGCTGAAGTTGGTGAACAACCTGCTGCTGGCCTTCGTCGCCGAGGGGCTCGCCGCGTCGGTCGCGCTCGGCGACGCCCTCGACCTGGACCGCGAGACCGTGCTGGGCGCACTGCGTGGCAGCCCGCTGCTCTCGCCCTGGGCCGGCGAGAAGCTGGACCGGATCGGCCGGGACGACTACACGACCCAGTACCCCCTCACCCTGGCGCTCAAGGACGTGAACCTGGTGTTGCGGGAGGTCGAGGAGGGCCGGTTCCTCGCCGCCGAGTGCCTGGCCGCGGAGTGGCAGCGCGTCGTGGGCCAGGGGCTCGGTGCGGCGGACCTGACCGTGGTCACCCGGGCGCTGTCCCAGCCCACGGGGCGGACCTGACCCCTGGACCAGCCCGCTCTCCTGGGGCGAGGCGAGCACGTGCAGGCCGAGCCAGCCGCAGAGCAGCACCGCCAGCACCTCGCCGAGCCAGTACGTGGCCAGTGGTGTCGGCGTTCCGTCGGCCCCGCCGGGGCCCCGCCCGTTGAGCGGGGCCCCGGCCCGGGTCAGCGACCCTGGAGGGCCTTGACGTTGTCGCCGAAGGTCCAGCCCTTCGACCCGTCCCAGTTGATCGACCAGGTCATCAACCCCTTGAGGCCGCCCTGGTAGGTGTTCCATGCCTGCCCCACCAGCGACGGGGTCATGTAGCCGCCACCGGCGCCGGACTGCGCGGGCAGGCCGGGGACCTGCCGGTCGTACGGGACGCGGATGGTGGTGCCCTGCACGACCAGTCCGGTGTTGAGGCAGTTGGTCTGCGCGACGAAGCCCTGCACGGTGCCGGCGGAGTACGAGTCGCCGGAGCAGCCGTACATGCTGCCGTTGTAGTACTGCATGTTCAGCCACCAGAGCCGGCCGTTGTCCACGTACCGCTTGATGATCGGCAGGTACGCGCCCCAGATGGATCCGTAGGTCACGCTGCCGCCGGTGGCGTACGCGGTCTCCGGGGCCATGGTGAGGCCGAACCCGGCGGGCATCTGGGCGAGCACCCCGTCGATGATCCGCACCAGGTTGGCCTGTGAGGTGGACAGCTGGTTGATGTTCCCGCTGCCGGTCAGGCCGGTCTCGATGTCGATGTCGATGCCGTCGAAGTTGTACCGCTTGAGGATCGGCACGACGGTGGCGACGAACCGGTCGGCGACCGCGGTCGAGCTGAGGTCGATGCCGGCGGTCGCGCCGCCGATGGACAGCAGGAGGGTCAGGCCGGCGGCCTTGGCCTGGCACATCTCGGCCGGGGTGGGCACCTTGACCCCGGCATCCATGCCGTTCTCCCAGAGCACGGTGCCGTCGGCGCGGATCACCGGGAAGGCGGCGGTGACCACGTTGTAGCCGTGCGTCCGGATGCGCGAGTCGGTGATCGGGATCCAGCCGAGTCCGGGGTGCACACCGTTGGCCGCGCCGTCCCAGCTCTCCCAGTAGCCCTGGAGCACCTTGCCGGCCGGCCGGGACTTCAGCGCGCAGGTGTCGCCGCCCGGCGGCGGGCTCGACGGGGTGGGCGACGGCGTCGACGTGGGGGTCGGGGTGGGTTTCGGCGTGGGGGAGGGGGACGATGCGGTCGGCGTGGGGGACGGGGCACCGTCGCAGCCGCCGAGGTCGGACCAGAGCGCCGGGGTGGCCGGCGGGGTCCAGCCGGCGCCGGGCGGCGGGGTGTGCGTCTGCAGCGCCTGGTAGAGCCGGCCGGTGTAGGTGGCCCGGCTGCCGGCGGTCCAGGTGACGCCCTCGGCCCAGGCCGGTACGCCGGAGCAGGTCGCCAGCGCGGTCTGGCCGGCGGTCGCGGCGAGGCCGGTGGTGGCCGTCAGGGCACCTGTGGCGGCGAGCAGTACGGCGCCGCCGAGCAGGGCGGTCAGCCCGCGTCGAAGTCGCATGACATACCTCCTCATCGATGCGTCGGAGGCTATCAGTTAACTTTGTTAAATGTAAATGCGCAGTACGCTGTCAGCGCTTGGTTCATGGCGTGAACGGTGCTGCCCGACGACGGCATCGGGGAGAGGACGGCGGCGGACGTGGACGCCAGACGCACCACCGTGCGCGACATGCGCCGTGCCAACCGGTCGCTGCTGCTCACCCGGATCTGGCTGGACGGCCCGCTCAGCCGCCACGAGCTCGGCCAGACCACCGCGCTGAGCCTGGCCAGCGTGAGCAACCTGGTCGGCGAGATGATCGCCGAGGGGCTCGTCGAGGAGGCCGGGTCGGTCGAGTCCGACGGTGGCCGCCCCCGGGTGCTGCTGCGTGTCGCCCCCGGCTACGGCTACCTGGTCGGCGCCGACGTCGGTGAGACCCGGGTGCAGGTCGAGCTCTTCGACCTGGCGATGACCGCCCTGGCCAAGGCCGAGTACCCGATCGCCGCCGCCGAGCCCGATCCGCAGGACGTGGCCACCCACCTGCGGCACGGCCTGGACGCGGTGATCGAGCAGGCCGGCGTCGACCCGGCCGCCGTGCTCGGCCTCGGCGTCGCGGTCTCCGGGACCGTCGAGCGCACCGCCGACGCCGTCGTGCATGCCCAGACGCTCGGCTGGGACGGCGTGCCGCTCGGCGCGATGCTGCGGGCCGGCACCGACGTCCCGGTCCACATCGACAACGGCGCGAAGACCCTCGGCCAGGCCGAGATGTGGTTCGGTGCCGGCCGCGGCGTCCGGCACGCCGTCATCGCCCTGGTCGGCTCCGGGGTCGGGGCCTGCGTGGTCGCCGACGGGGTGGGCTACCGCGGCGCGCACAGCAGCGCCGGCGAGTGGGGCCACACCACCATCGTGTACGGGGGGCGCCGCTGCCGCTGCGGCAACCTCGGCTGCCTGGAGGCGTACGTCGGGGCGGAGGGCGTCCTCGACCGGTTCCGGCAGGCCAACCGGGGCCGCCCGGCCGCCGGCGGCGACGAGGAGAGCGCCTTCGGCGAGTTGCTCGGGTCCAGCGGCCGAACGGCGGCGAAGGTGCTCGACGAGACCGTCGGCTACCTCGGTGCCGGGGTGGCCACCCTGGTCAACCTCTTCAACCCGGAGCGGGTGGTGCTCGGCGGCTGGGCCGGCCTGGCCCTCGGCGAGCGCTACCTGCCGCAGATCCGCGCGGCCACCGCGCGGCACGCGCTGCGCCAGCCGTACGCCCAGGCCTCGATCGAGCTGTGCCGGCTCGGACCGGACGCGGTCGCGATGGGCGCGGCCACCCTGCCGATGGCCCGGCTGCTGCGCGACGGCGGCGTGCCGCGCGAGCCGGCCGCCCGGGTGACCCTGGCGCGCCCGGCGCCGCGCCCGCGGACCCGGACCCGCTGAGCCGCCGGGCCGGCGACGACGCCCGGCGGCCAGCCCGGGCGCGCCGGACGGCCGCCCGGGAGGATCCCGTGCGGCCGCCCCGGCCGTGGATCAGCGCTGCCCGCGCACCCGCCGCACCGTGTCGCGGTACCAGTGCGCGCTGCGCTTCGGCGTACGCCGCTGGGTGTCGTAGTCCACCCGGACGATGCCGAACCGCTTGTCGTAGCCGTACGCCCACTCGAAGTTGTCCAGCAGCGACCAGGCGAAGTAGCCCCGCACGTCGGCCCCGGCCTGCCGCGCCCGGGCCACCGCCCGCAGGTGCTCGGCCAGGTACGCCACCCGATCGTCGTCGGCCACGAACCCGTCGGCGTCCGGCCGGTCGTCGAACGCCGCCCCGTTCTCGGTGACCACCAGCGGCACGCCCGGGTAGTCCCGGCTCAGCCGCACCAGCAGGTCGGTGAAGGACGCCGGCACTATCTCCCAGTCCATCGCGGTACGCGGCAGGTCCCGCCGGACCACCCGCCGCACCGGCCGACCCTCGTCGTCCCGCTCCCGGCCCCGCTCGTCCACCCCGGAGAAGAGCTGCCCGAAGTAGAAGTTGACGCCGAGCACGTCGATCGGGGACGAGATGACCGCCAGGTCGCCGTCCTCGATCGGGAGCCGGACGCCCTCGGCGGCCAGGTCCGCCACCACGTCCACCGGGTAGCGCCCGTGGCACAGCGGGTCCAGGTAGAGCCGGTTACCCAGCCCGTCGGAAGCCCGGGCGGCGTCCCGGTCGGCCGGGTTGTCGGTGGCCGGATCGGCGGTGGCCAGGTTGACCGTGATGCCCAGCTCGATCGGGCCGGTCGCGGCCGCCCGCAGGCGCTGCACCGCCAGCCCGTGGCCGAGCAGCAGGTGGTGGGCGGCGGCGATCCCGTCGCCCAGGTCCCGCCGGCCCGGGGCGTGCTGGCCGTACGCGTAGCCGAGCATCGCCGAGCACCACGGCTCGTTCAGCGTCGTCCAGGTCTTCACCCGGTCACCGAGCGCGGCGAAGACCAGCTCGGCGTAGTCGGCGAACCGGTACGCGGTGTCCCGATGCGGCCAGCCGCCCGCGTCCTCCAGCTCCTGCGGCAGGTCCCAGTGGTAGAGGGTCACCCACGGGTCGATGCCCCGGCCGAGCAGCTCGTCGACGAGCCGGTCGTAGAAGGCCAGCCCGGCCGGGTTGGCCGGTCCACGCCCGCCCGGTTGCACCCGCGGCCAGGCCACCGAGAAGCGGTACGTGTCCAGCTCCAGGTCGGCGATGAGCCCGACGTCCTGCGGCATCCGGTGGTAGTGGTCGCAGGCCACGTCGCCGGTGTCGCCGCCCGCCACCGCCCCGGGAACGCGGCAGAAGGTGTCCCAGATGGACTGCGTGCGTCCGTCCTCGGCCACCGCCCCCTCGATCTGGTACGACGAGGTCGCCACCCCCCACCGGAAGGTCGGCGGGAGCGTGTCGATCGGGTCGGCCTGCCCGGGCGACGACTCCAGCTCGGCGCGGCTGACGTCGCGCCGCAAACTGGAGCCGTCGGTGGTCGCCGGGCGGGTGAGGTCGGTGTCCATGGTTCTCCTCGCGGTCACGGGTGTTCGGTCGGGCGGTGGATGGTCAGCGGGGGACCGGCTCGGCGGCGGGATGCAGCCAGCAGGCGACGGCACGCCCGGGGCGGTCGTCGCCGGGCGGGCCCAGCGGCGGCAACTCCTTGTCGCACGGGCCGAACGCTTTCGGACAGCGCGGGTGGAACACGCATCCGCTCGGCATGGCGCGCAGGTCCGGCGGGGAGCCGGGGATGCCGGTCAGCTCGCGCCGGGGGCCGCGCAGCGCCGGGAAGGAGTGCAGCAACCCGTCGGTGTACGGGTGCAGGGCCCGCCGGTACAGCTCGGCCGCGGGGGCCTCCTCGACGATCCGGCCGCCGTACATGATGGCGATCCGGTCGGAGAACTCGACCAGCAGCGACAGGTCGTGGGTGATGAACAGCACCGCGAAGCCCAGCCGTTGCCGCAGCTCGGCGAGCTGGCCGAGGATCTGCCGCTGCATCACCACGTCGAGCGCGGTGGTCGGTTCGTCCATGATGACGACCTGCGGTTCCAGCGCCAGCGCCATGGCGATCATGACCCGTTGCCGCATCCCGCCGGAGAGCTGGTGCGGGTAGCTGTCCAGCCGGTCGGCGGAGATGCCGACCAGGCGCAGCAGCTCCCGCGCCCGGGCAAGCCGGCCCGCCGCCGTGCTTCTCGGCTCGTGTGCCTTGATCACGTCGAGCAGTTGGGTGGAGACCCGGTGCACCGGGTTGAGCGAGTTCATCGCGCCCTGGAACACGATGGACGTCTCCGCCCAGCGGAACTGCCGCAGCTTCGCCGGAGCCAGGGTCAGCACGTCGACCGGGGGCCCGTCGAACGGGTGGTAGATCACCTGCCCGCCGCTGACCACGCCGGGTGGCGGCAGCAGCCGGGTCAGCCCGTACGCCAGAGTGGACTTGCCGCTCCCGCTCTCCCCGGCCAGCCCCAGCACCTCGCCCCGGTGCAGGGTCAGGTCGACGTCGCGGACGGCGTGTACCGCCTCGTCGCCGAGCCCGTAGTCGACGCGGAGCTTGCGGACCTCCAGGACCGGTTCGCTCATCGGTGCCCCCTTTCGTTCGCGGCTGCGGGCCGCCGGCGCGGGGCCGGGACGGCTGCGGTCGGCGCCAGGACGGGGGTGAAGCCCACCCGCATCCGCGCCGTGCGCCCGTCGGCGGTACGGATCCGGGCCCGGCCGCCGCTGCGCAGCCGAGGGCTGACGAACTCGTCGATGCCGAAGTTGATCAGCGCGAGGGCGGTGCCGAGCAGCGCGATGGCCAGCCCGGCCGGTACGAACCACCACCAGGCGCCCTGGGCGAGTGCCTGCTGGCCCTGCGCCCAGAACAGGATCGTGCCCCAGTTCCACGAGCTGACCGACGAGATGCCGATGAACGCGAGCGTGATCTCCGACATCACCGCGAAGATCACCGTGCCGACGAAGCCGGACGCGATGATCGCGGTGAGGTTGGGCAGGATCTCGAACAGGATGATGCGCCAGGTCCGTTCGCCGGTGGCCCGGGCCGCCTCGACATAGTCGCGGCGGCGCAGCGACAGCGTCTGGGCGCGCAGCACCCGGGCGCCCCACGCCCACGAGGTGCAACCGATGATGAGCGCGACCAACGTGTCGCTGGCCTGGTCGACGATCGACGTCACGATGATGATCAGCGGCAACGCCGGGATCACCAGGAACACGTTGGACAGCGCCGAGCCCGCCTCGTCGGCCAACCCGCCGAGGTAGCCGGACGTCACGCCGATGACGATGGACAGCATCGTCGCCAGGACGCCGGCGAACAGGCCCACAAGAACCACGCTGCGGGTGCCGACCAGGATCTGGCTGAAGATGTCCTGCCCGAGATGCGTGGTGCCGAACCAGTGCCTGGCCGACGGCGCCTGCAGGATGTCGCCGCTGCGACCGTCCGGGTCGTACGGGGCCACCCACGGCCCGATGATCGCGAAGAGGCCGTAGCCGGCCAGGACGACCACGCCGGTCGCGGTCTTGGCGTTGGCCAGGAAGCGCAACCGACGCCGCCTCGTCCGGCCCGGCGCGGCCGACGGCTGGGCCATCGCGCCCTGGCCGGGGATGACCTGCTCGATACTCGACGGTGAGATCGTCATCGTTCAGCCACTCTTTCGGGTCCGCGGGTCGAGAAGCAGGTACGCGACGTCGGCGATGAGGTTCGCCACCAGCACGGAGATCGTGATGATCAGGAAGATCCCCTGCATCAGTGGGTAGTCCTTGTAGCCGACCGCCTGGAAGAGTTGGAAGCCGAGACCCGGGTACGAGAACACGATCTCCACGAGCAGGGTGCCGCCGACGATGAACCCGAGCGACAGCGCGAAGCCCGAGACGTTGGGCAGCAGCGCGTTGCGGGCGGCGTAGCTCAGAGCCACCCGGCGTTCCGACAGGCCCTTCGCGTGGGCGACCGTGATGTAGTCCTCGGACGAGACGGTGACCATCATGTTGCGCATGCTGAGCAGCCAGCCGCTCATCGAGGAGACCAGGATGGTGGCGGCCGGCAGGATGCTGTGCTGGATCGCGCTCGGGATGAAGTACTGGTCGAACGCCGGCACGAGACCCGGCTCGTAGCCGCCGGACGACGGGAAGAAGCTGCCCGGCCCGGCGAACAGGGCGATCGCCACGAGACCCAGCCAGAAGTACGGGATCGACGAGAGGAACGTCGTGGCCGGGAGCAGGGCGTCGATCCACGAGCCGCGCCGCCAGCCGGCGCCGACGCCGAGCGCCGTGCCGAGGAGGAAGCTGACGATCGTGGTGATGCCGACCAGGCCGACCGTCCACGGCAGGCTGTCGCCGATGACCGTCGACACTGGCGTCGGGAAGAACGTGAACGACAGCCCGAGGTCGCCGTGGAGGAGTTGCTTCCAGTAGTCGACGTACTGCTCGGCGAGGCTCTGGTTCTTGTCCAGTCCGAACAGTACGCGTAGGGACTGGATGGCGTCCGCGCTGATCCGGCCCTGGTTACGCGAGATGAGGGCCTGGACTGGGTCACCTGGGATCATGCGCGGGATGAAGAAGTTGAGCGTGATTGCGGCCCACGCCGTGAACAGGTAGAAGGCGATGCGCTGGAGCAGGAACTTCATCGGGTCTCCCCCGAAGTGGCGGTGCCGTCCGGACGGGCCGGCGCCGGGGGCGGCGGGACGGCACCGGCGTCTTCGGCGGCGACGGTGGCCGGGTCGTAGAGCCAGCACGCCGCCCAGTGGCCGGGTCGGTCGGCGATCTCCAGCCGGGGCGGTAGGTCGACCGAGCAGCGGGGCATGGCGTGCGGGCAGCGCGGGTGGAACCGGCAGCCGGCCGGTGGCCGGATGAGGCTCGGCGGCTCCCCGGTGCCCCGGTCCTGCGCGGTGGCGGCTGCGGCGCCGGTGATGCTGTCGGGGTCGGGTGCCGACTCGATGAGCAGGCGGGTGTACGGGTGGGCCGGGCGCTGCGTGACCGTCTCGCTGTCGCCGCCCTCGACCATGCGGCCGGCGTACATCACGATCGTCTCGTCGGCGAAGTACCGGGCCGACGCGATGTCGTGCGTGATGTACAGGATGGCGAGGTTGAGCCGCTCCTTGAGGTCCCGCAGCAGGTTGAGCACGCCGAGGCGGATCGAGACGTCGAGCATGGAGACCGGCTCGTCGGCGAGCAGCACCTCCGGGTCGGCGCCGAGCGCCCGGGCGATCGCGACGCGCTGCCGCTGACCGCCGGAGAGCTCGTGCGGGAACGCGTCCAGGTAGCGCTCGGGCGGCGTGAGGCTGACCCGGGTGAGCAGATCGGCGAGCGCCCGGTCCAGGTCTGCGGCGGTGCGGCCGGCGTTGCAGTGGATGCGCAGCGACCGGGTCAGGTGATAGCGGATCGTGTGCACCGGGTTGAGCGACGCGAACGGGTCCTGCAGGATCAGTTGGACGCGTCGTACGTACGACCGGAACGCCCGGCCGCCGTGGACCCGGGTCGATACGCCGTGCAGCCGGATGTCGCCGGCGGTGCGGCGGAAGAGTTGGGCCAGCAGCCGGGCCACCGTGGACTTGCCGGATCCGGACTCACCGACCAGCGCGGTCACCTGGCCACGGCGTAGCGCGAACGATACGTCGTCGACGGCGTGGACGGCTGCCGGCACCCGGGAGACGAGGTCGCGCAGCCGCCTGCGGACGGGGAAATGCTTGGTCAGGCCGACGGCCTCCAGCACCACCTCGTTGACCGGCGCCGCCGTGCTTTCGCTCAACGTCATGCCGAGTTTCCTGTCTTCGGGGTGTCTGTCACCGAGGGGTGCGCGGTGACCGGTTGCGAACGTGGGAGTAGGCCTCCCCGGTCGGCCGTGGCCGACCGGGGAGGCGGTGCTGGTGGGTCAGCTGCCGGCGGGCTTGAGGTGCAGGACCACGTCCAGCGCGTTGGGCTGGGTGGGCTGCAGCGCGCCGTACGGGTTGGCGTCGTCCGGCCAGCCGGTCCAGTTCTTCGTGCTGTACGCGCCACCGATGTTGTCCGCGCCGACCGGGATCATCGGCATCTGCTCGACGAAGATCTTCTGCAGCGTGTTCATCGCGGCGGTCCGGGCGGCCTCGTCCGTCGCGTTGGCGTAGGACCGCAGGGCATCGGTCGCCTGCTGGTTGTTGAAGCGGCCGAAGTTGCCGGCGGGGGAGGCGGTGCCGATCGGCTTCAGCTGCGAGCCGTCCATGATGGTCCGGTAGATGTCGTACGGCGTGGCGCCGCCCTCGGTCCACCGGAAGGTCGCGTCGAAGTTGCCCTGCTCGACGTTGCGGAACCAGGCGTCCTGGTTGGCCTTGTCGACCGTGGCCGAGATGCCGATCTTGGACAGGTTGTCCCGCACGATCTCGAGGCTGGTCTGGTAGTCGGACCAACCGGCCGGGTCGGTCAGGGTCAGCTTGACGGGCTTGCCGGTCTTGTCCTTGAGGGTGTTGCCGTCGAGCTGGTAGCCGGCGCCGGTGAGCAGCGCCTTGGCGCCCTCGACGTCGACCTTGTGCTGCTGGCCCTTGAACTCGGCAGCGATGAACGTGTCACCGGCGGGGCTGGGCAGACCGGTCACGCTCTTCACGACCGGGTGGAAGTAGCCGGCCTCGGCGGTGTTGAAGATGTCCTCGCGGTCGATGACCATGTTCATCGCCCGGCGCAGCACCGGGTCGTCGAACGGCTTCTTGGTGGTGTTGACGTACAGGCCGTGGATGCCCAGGACCGGCGGCGCCCACACCTTGTGGTGGGCCGGGTCCTTGTCGACGAAGACGGCCTGGTAGTTGGGGATGAAGACGAAGCTCCACTCCGACTCGCCGTTGGCGAGGGCGGTGGTCTGCGCGCTGTTGTCGGTGTACGACGTGAAGCGCAGCTCCTTGACCTTCGGCAGGTCCTGCCAGTAGCCGCCGTCCCGCACGGCCAGGGTCGTGGTGGCCGGGGTGAAGGACTTCAGCGTGTACGGGCCGCTGCCGACGGGCTGCTTGTTGGGGTCGGTCGTCGGGTCGCTGATCTTCTCCCAGATGTGCTTGGGGACGATCGGCACCCGGAACAGGACCTTCTGCTGGTTGACGAACTGCGGGCTGGCGATCTTGATGGTGACCTCGTTGCCGCTCGCCGTCGCGTCCGTGTACGGCACGCCCTGGTCGTTCAGCGCCGGGTACTTCTTGACCAGGTTGTAGGTGAACGCCACGTCCTCGGCGGTGAGCTTCTGGCCGTCCGACCAGGTGGCGTTGTCCCTGATGGTGACCTTGACCGAGGTGTAGTCCGGCGACCATTCGGCCTTGCTGGCCAGCCACGGCTTCATCGGGTCGCTCGGCTTGACCGGGTTCCACATCATCAGCGGCTCGTAGATCTGCCAGCGGTAGCCCAGCGAGGCAGCGGCCGAGGTGGTGAGGAACGGGTTGTGGTTCTCGGCCTGCGGGCCGTTCGGCATGCCGGCGTTCAGCACGGTGGCCGCCTGGGCCTTGTTCTTGTTCGCGTTCGGACTGTCGCCGCAGGCGGCGAGCGTTGCCAACGCCGTCACGCTCGCCAGGGCGAGAGCGAGGCTGCGTCTGACGCGCATGTGTTCCTCCCGGTCGTGGTGGGTTCGGTGGGTTCGTCGGCGGAGCGGGGTGTGCGTCACCGCGGCGGGACGTGCGGGACGCCCCGCCGGGGTCAGCGGATCTGCTGCTGGAACGGCTCCGGCACGGGCCGGCGCGGCCCGACGGCTCGGCGGTCGGCCGGCGCGGGCGCTCCGGTCGAGCCGCGGACGATCAGGGTGGTGGGAATGACGCGGGGGGTGTCGGGCAGCGGCACACCCTCGAAGTACGACAGGAGCATCCGGGCCGCGGCCGCTCCCATCTCGCGCATCGGTTGGTGCACCGTGGTCAGTGGTGGTTCGGTGTGCGCCGCGTACGGGACGTCGTCGAAACCGACGACCGCGACATCGTCCGGGACCCGGCGCCCCGCCTCGCGGATCGCCTGCAGGGCGCCGCCGGCCGACAGGTCGTTGTGGGCGAAGACGGCGTCGAAGTCGATGCCGGCCTCGGTCAGCCCCCGGACGGCGCGGCTGCCGCAGTCGAAGGTGAAGTCGCCCTCGACCACGAGTCGCGGATCCAGTGGCAGGTCGGCGGCCTCGTACGCCGCGACGAATCCGGCCAGCCGCTCCTGGGTGCAGCCGAACTCCTCGCACCCCTTGATCACCAGTGGCCGGCGCCGACCTAGTTCGAGCAGGTGGCGCGCGGCTGACTCGCCACCCTTGCGGTTGGTCGTGGCCACGGACGGGAACGGCCGCTGATGACCGCGGTCGTCGATGAGGACCACCGGTAGGCCACCACCGTGCAGCTCGGCAATGTAGTCGAGGCTGCCCTCGGGCTCGATGACCAGCAGCCCGTCGAACGACTTCGCCGAGACCTGCGAGGCGAACTGCCGCAGCGACTCCTCGCCGCGGTTGCAGGTGAAGAGCAACAGCCCGTAACCGGCGCTCTCCACCATGTCGACGGCACCCTGCAGCACCTCGCCCATCCACGGCCAGGTCAGAGCCGGTACCAGCATTCCGACCACCCCGGTCCGGCCGCGGGCGAGGCCGACCGCGCGGGCGCTCGGCACGTACCCCAGGTCGCTGATGACGGCCCGGACCCGGTCCGCGGTGCGGACGTGCACCTCGCCCTTGCCGTTGAGCACCCGGGAGACGGTCGTCTTGCTCACCCCCGCCCGGGCCGCGACGTCGGCGATGGTGATCGGCACGTGACGCTCCCGGGTCGCAGCGGTGAGGCGGGTGTTCCGGAACCGGTTGCGGAACCGGTTGCATCGCAGTGAATCGAAGTGGCGCCGGTCACGTCAATCACGGCCAGGTAACGAAACATGGCTAAGTTCAAAAGATTAAAAAAGCGGCTCACGCGCCGCCGTAGGGTGCCGCAAGGATCAGTCCGCTGAGCAGCTTCGATGTCCTCCGGGCCGTCCGGTCGGCGCGTTCGGCCTACGGCGTGCCCCGGCGCCGGAGGTGGCCCTCGGACACGCAGTACACGTCGCCGGAGTTGGCCTCGTGCGGCAGCGCCGACAGGTACGCTGCCACCTCCGCCGCCGGCAGCCAGTCCGGCAGGGCGAGGCCCATCTCGTCGCCGAGCGCGACGCTGAACCGGGTGAACCCGAGCCCGGTGAGCCGGTCGAGGCAGCGCGGGGCCAACTCGCGGGTGATCGTGGTGAACTCGAACGACAGTGCCGGCAGCGGCTGGCTCAAGCCGGTCAGCACGGCGTCCTCGAACCCCTCCACGTCGATCTTCACGAAGGCCGGTACGCCGTGCGCGGCGATGAGCCGGTCGAGTGTGGTGGTGGCGACCTCGATCTCGGCGTCCCAGGTCTCGTGCGCCCAGCCTCCGGCGCCGGCCGCCGCTCGGACGAACTGGGGGGAGGCCGTGGAGATGGTCGGATTGGCGGAGTTGACGTGCAGCCGGACCCGGTCCTCGTGCGCCCCGCAGGCGGCCTCGACCACGGTGACCCGGTCGTCGTCGCCGTAGAGCGCGCGCAGCGCCCGGACGCAGAGCGGCTGGGGCTCGACGGCCACCACCCGGGCGCCGAGGCGGCGGAAGCTGCCGAGCCGGTCGCCGACGTGCGCCCCGACGTCGAACACCAGGTCGCCGGGGCGGACGAACCGCGCGTAGAAGGCGTCCATCGCCGCGTCCCGGACCGGGTCGCCGTAGTACGCCTCCAGCGATCGGCGCAGCCCCGACAAGGTGGGATCCGCCTTGAGTGCCTCGATCACCCCGATATGACCGCCCACTGCTCCGACCGTAGCCATGCCGTCAGAAACCCGAAGGCCATTCGGGCAACCCGGCGGCCTGCCAGCAAGCCCAGCCTCCTAGGATGCGCTAGGGGTAGTGACCAGGATGCCGCAAGTGGCGGCATCCTGGGCCCGGGATGCCGCCACTTGTGCGATCTGGACTGGGTCGAGCGTGATCAGGGGGTGTCGACAACCTCCTGGCCGAGCGGCCAGAGCGCCGCCGGCACGAGCTTGAAGTTCGCCACCCCGAACGGGATGCCGATGATGGTGAGGCAGAGGCCGACGCCGGCGACGATGTGGGAGAGCGCGAGCCACCAGCCGGCCAGCAGCACCCACAGCACGTTCGCGAGGCCGGAGGCGATCCCGGCGCCCGGCTTGGGGACGACGGTGCGGCCGAACGGCCACAGCGCGTACGAGGCGAGGCGCAGCGACGCCACCCCGAACGGGATGGTGATCACCAACGCGAAGCAGATCAGGGCGGCCACCCCATAGCCCAGGGCCAGGACAAGGCCGCCACCGAAGACGAGCCACAACAGGTTCAGTACGAAGCGCAGCACGCGTCCATGGTGACCGGGTCGCGCAAGATCCAACCAGTTCGCCCCGGTGTCCCCACCAAGGGTGGCTGGGACACCGGGGCGACGGGGTCAGGTCTGGTTGCCCGGTATGTTCTTGTAGTCCTGCGGGCTGACCCCCTGCGGGCGCGGGTCCTTCTGCCGCTGGCCACCGCCCTGGTTGGCGTTGGCCGACCCGCCGAGCGCCTGGATCATCTCGCTCTTGTTCATCTGGTCGACGTTGTCGAGTCCGGCGCGCTCCGCCTGTTTGCGCAGTTCACCGGTCTTCATCTGAGCGGGATCGCGTCCCATCGCTCCTCCTTCGGTCCGGTCCCGGGTTGTTTACCCGTAGGGCGGCGGCAGCAACGTGGGTGGGCGCGGTCGCCGCGGGGCGTCGGTCGATCAGCCGGGCGTCGGGCCGGCCGGCGGCGGGCCGCCGGCAGCACCAGTGGCGTGCCGGTCTCCGGGTCCTCGACCACCCGGCAGGGCAGACCGAACACCTCCTCGACCAGTTCTGCGGTGACGATCCGGCGGGGGTCCCCCGCCGCGACCACCCGCCCGTCGCGCAGCGCCACCAGGTGGGTGGCGTACCGGGCCGCCTGGTGCAGGTCGTGCAGCACGGCCACCAGGGTGCGGCCCTGCTCCTCGTGCAGCCGGGCGCACAGGTCCAGCACCTCGACCTGGTGTGCGATGTCCAGATAGGTCGTCGGCTCGTCGAGCAGCAGCAGGGGCGTCTGCTGGGCCAGCGCCATGGCGATCCAGACGCGCTGGCGCTGCCCGCCGGAGAGCTCGTCGACCGGGCGGTCGGCCAGGGCGGTGACCCCGGTGGCGGCCATCGCCTCGGCGACCACCCGCTCGTCCTCGCGGGACCACTGCCGCAGCAGACCCTGATGCGGGTAACGGCCGCGGGCGACCAGGTCGGCGACGGTGATGCCGTCCGGGGCGACGGCCGACTGGGGGAGCAGGCCGAGCGTACGGGCGACCTGCCTGGCGGGGCGGCGGTGGATGTCGGCGCCGTCGAGCAGCACCGTGCCCCGGGTGGGCCGCAGCAGCCGGGCGAGCGCGCGCAGCAGGGTCGACTTGCCGCAGGCGTTCGGGCCGATGATCACGGTGAAGGAACGGTCGGGGACGGCCACCGTGAGGTCCTCGGCGACGGGGCGCCGGTCGTAGCCGAGGGTCAGCGTCTCGCCGACCAGCCGGGAGGTGCCGGGTCGCATGGTGGGGATCTCCTTCTCGTCCGGTCCGGTCACCGGCGGCTCCCGCGTTCTCCGGCGAGCAGCCAGGTCAGGTAGCCGCCGCCGAGCACGCCGGTGACCACACCGACGGGCAGTTGGTGGCCGCCGACCGCGTGCTGTGCCACCTGGTCGGCGGCGGCCAGCAGGGCGGCGCCGAGGGCGGCCGCGGGCAGCAGGTTGGGGCCCGGGGCGCGGGTCAGCCGGCGGGCCAGGTGGGGGGCGGTCAGGGCGAGGAACGACACCGGTCCGGCGGCCGCCGCGGCCAGGGAGACCAGCAGCACGGCCGTGCCGAGCGCGGCCAGGCGTACCCGGCGCACCGGGACGCCGAGCGCGGCGGCGGTGTCGTCGCCCAGCTCGATCAGTCGCAGCGCCGGGGCGCGGGCGAGCAGCACGGCGGGGAGCAGTACCGCCAGCGCGGCGAGCACCGGCAGGGCGTTGGCCCAGCCGCGTCCGTCCAGGCTGCCGGTGAGCCAGAGCGCGGCGCGGGCGGCGTCCATCAGCGGGGCGCGGGTGAGCAGCCACCCGTTGACGCCGGTGAGGATCGCGGTGACGCCGATGCCGACCAGGACGAGCCGGTGGCCGGTCAGGCCGCGCGGGCCGGCCAGCGCGGCCAGCAGCGCGCCGGTGGCGAGTCCGCCGGCGGCGGCCGCCGCGCCGAGGGCGATGCTGTTGCCGCCGAGCACGACCACGACCAGCGCGCCGGTGGCCGCGCCCTGGGTGACGCCGAGGATGTCGGGGCTGCCGAGCGGGTTGCGGGTCAGCGATTGGAACACCGCGCCGGCCAGGCCGAGGGCGGCCCCGACGGCGAGTGCCGTGGCGAGCCGGGGCAGGCGCAGCTCGGTGACCACGAACCGGTCGGCGGGGGTGCCGCCGCCGGCGAGGACCCGTAGCACGTCGGCGGGGCCGATGGGGCAGTCGCCCGCGCCGACGGCCAGCACGGCGAGGCTCGCCGCGAGCAGCGTGCCGGCGCCGCCGACGACGAGGGCGCGGGTGTGCAGGCGCAGCGACAGCCCGCCGGGGAGGCGCAGCACGATCATGGGCGGGCCATCCGTCCACGCCGGACCAGGTGCAGGAAGAGCGGGCCGCCGAGCACGGCGGTGACCAGGCCGACCTGGAGTTCGCCCGGTCGGCCGAGCACGCGTCCGGCGATGTCCGCGGTGAGCAGCAGCACCGGGGCGAACACGGCGCAGTACGGCAGCAGTCGGCGCGGGTCGGGGCCGGTGAGGGCGCGGACCAGGTGCGGTGCGAGCAGCCCGACGAAGACGATCGGACCGCAGGCGGCGGTGGCCGCCCCGCACAGCAGCGTGACGGCGGCGACGACGGCGGCCCGGGCCAGGCCGGGGCGGGCGCCGAGGGCGCGGGCGGAATCGTCGCCGAGGGCGAGCGCGCCGAGTGGCCGGGCCGCGAGCAGGGCGAGCAGCAGTCCGGCCAGGACGAAGGGCAGCAGGTGGGGGACGGTGTCGGTGCGGGCGCCCGCGAGGGAGCCGACGGTCCAGAACCGCAGCCGTTCCAGGGAGGTGGTGTCGAGCAGCATGATCGCGCTGACGTACGAGTAGAGGGCGGCGTTGAGTGCCGCGCCGGCCAGGGCCAGCCGGGTCGGGATGGCGTGCCGCCCGCCGGCCACGGCGTGCACGCCGACGGTGACCAGGGCGGCGCCGAGCAGCGCGTACCAGACCTGCTGGTCCAGGGCGGTGACGCCGAAGGCGAGGGTGGCGGTGGCCACGGCGGCGGAGGCGCCGGCGTTGATGCCGAGCAGGCCGGGGTCGGCGAGCGGGTTGCGGGTCAGTGCCTGCATGGCGGCGCCGGCGACGCCGAGCGCGGCACCGGCGGTGAGGGCGAGCAGCGTACGGGGCAGCCGCATCCGGTGCACGACGGCGTAGTCGGGGGAGGCGGGGTCGGTCAGGCCGTGCCACATGTCCGCGAGGGGCAGGGGTTTCGCGCCGACGGCGATGCTGAGCACGGCGACCGTGCCGAGCAGCAGCAGCCCGACGGCCAGGCCGGTGGCGGGTACGCCGCGACGTCGCTGCGGCGCGGGTGGTGCGGCGCTTCGTGGTGAGGTGATGACGGACAGTGTGGACTCCGGTTGGCGGAACGGGTTTGACAGCAAGTTAGGTTAGGTTAACCTAACTCCGCTGTCCATGGTCATTCCTCGACCCGTACCGAAAGACAACGCCATGCCCGAAACCCTGTCCGGCCGCCGGTTCTCCCGTCGGGGCCTGCTCGCCGCCGGTGGCGCCGCCGGCCTCACCGCGCTCCTCGCGGGCTGCGGTGGCGACGGCGACACCGCCGCCACCGCGCCGAGCGGCGGCCCCTGGTCCTTCACCGACGACCGCCAGCAGCAGGTCGACGCCGTCCGCCGGCCCTCGCGGGTCGTCGCCTTCACCGGGGTGGCCGCCGCCCTGGTCGACTTCGGACTCGACGCGCAGATCGTCGGGGTGTTCGGCGAGACCCGACGCGCCGACGGCAGCCGCGACCCGCAGGCCGGCGACCTCGACGTGGACCGCGTCGAGGTCCTCGGCAACGCCTGGGGCGAGTTCAACCTGGAGAAGTACGCGGCGCTGCGCCCCGACCTGCTCGTCACCCACATGTACGACCCGGGCGCGCTCTGGTACGTCCCGGACGAGAGCAAGGCCAAGATCCTCCCGCTCGCGCCGAGCATCGCGGTGACCACCGCCCGGGTGCCGATGACCCGGCCCATCGAGCGGTACGCCCAGCTCGCCGAGTCCCTCGGCGCCGACCTGTCCGAGGTCACCACGGCGAAGGCCCGGTTCGCCGCCGCCGCCGACGCCGTCCGTCAGGCCGTCAAGGCCAACCCCGGCCTCCGGGTCATGGCCGCCTCCGGCAGCCCCGACCTGTTCTACGTCTCCAACCCGAAGGTCAGCACCGACCTGATGTACTTCGCCGAACTCGGCGTCGACCTCGTGCTGCCCACCAAGCTCGAACAGGGGGACTACTTCGAGGCGCTGAGCTGGGAGAACGCCGGCAGGTTCCCGGCCGACCTGATCCTGCTCGACAACCGCTCCACCGCGCTGCAGCCCAGGGACCTCACCGCCAAACCCACCTGGACCCAACTTCCCGCCGTCCGCGCCGGCCAGGTCACCCCGTGGGACGCGGTGCCCCGCTCCTCGTACGCGGGGGCGGCCCCGCTGCTGGAGAACCTGGCCCGCGCCATCCGCGACGCCCGGAAGGTCACCACGTGACCACCGCCGCCGTCGCCCTGCGATACCGCTTCTACGCCTCCCGGGTCGTCGCCACCCGCCCGGTCGGCGCCTGCCTGGTCCGGGTCACCCTCGGCGGTGACGACCTCGCCGGCTTCCCCGGCGGCGGTCGGGATCAGAGCGTCTCCCTCTTCCTGCCCCACCCCGGCCAGGCCGCCCCGGTCGTCCCGGTCGAGGCGGGGGAGGATTGGCACACCGCCTGGCGGGACCTCGACCCGCAGGTCCGGGCGGTGATGCGCTCGTACACCATCCGCGCCCACCGCCGGGAGCTGGCCGAGGTGGACATCGACGTCGTCCGCCACGGCGACACCGGCCCGGCCACCCGGTGGGCCGGGCGGGCCCGGCCCGGCGACCGGGTGCTGCTGCTCGGCCCGGCCGCGCCCGACGAGCGCAGCGTCCGCTTCCGGCCACCCGCCGGCACCGACGCGGTGCTGCTGGTGGCCGACGAGACCGCGCTGCCCGCCGTCGCCGGCATCCTCGACTGGCTTCCCGCCGGCACCCCGGCCCGCGCCTTCGTCGAGGTCCCGGGCGCCGCCGACATCCAACCGCTGCCCAGCGCCGCCCGCGCCGAGGTGACCTGGTTGGTCCGCGGCGGCACCGCCCCCGGCACCACGCTGCTGGCCGATGCCCTGCGCGCCGCGCGGCTGCCGGGCACCACCCCGTACGCCTGGATCGCCGGTGAGGCCGGCATGGTCCGGGCCGTGCGCCGGCACCTGGTCGGCGAGCGCCGCCTGGACCGCGCCCGGGTCACCTTCGCCGGCTACTGGCGCCGCGGCGCGTCGGAGGAGGACCTCCGCGCCGAGGCCGCCACCGCCTGACCGCTCCCGTCCTCGCCACCGATCGCGCGGGTTGCTCCCGGCCGTGCCGGCTGCATCGCGGCCTCGTCGGTGCGGAGTGGCTCCCACCGCGGCCCAAACGACCGTTAAGCTCACGGGGTGGGGATCGACGAACTGTACCCGGCCGCGCGGCTGGCCGCCGCCCAGCGCGCCACCGCCGCGGCGGGGCTGGACGCGCTGCTGCTCACGCCCGGCTCCGACCTGCGTTACCTGACCGGCTACGACGCGCACGAGGGGGAGCGGCTGACCTGCCTGGTGCTGCCGGCCGCGGGCGAGCCCACTTTGATCGTGCCGGTCCTGGAGCGCCCGGCCGCCGAGGCGTCCCCCGCCCCGGCCACCGGCGTGCGGATCGTCGACCACGCCGACGGCACCGACCCGTACCCCCTGGTCCGGTCGGCGCTGCCCGGCCCGGTGGCGACGGTGGGGCTGGCCGACCGGATGTGGGCCGAGCAGGTGCTCGCGCTGCGCGCCGCGCTGCCCGACGCCGCCCAGCGCCTCGCGTCCGAGGTGCTGCGCGAGTTGCGGATCCGCAAGTCGCCCGCCGAGGTGGCGGCCCTCGCCGAGGCGGGTGCCGCGATCGACGCGGTGCACCGGCGGATGGGGGAGTGGCTGCGCCCCGGCCGGACCGAGACCGAGGTGGCCGCCGACATCGCCGCCGCGATCCGCGCGGCCGGCCACGTCACCGTGGACTTCGTCATCGTCGCCGCCGGGCCGAACGGCGCCAGCCCGCACCACGGCACGTCCGACCGGCCGATCCGGGCCGGGGAGCCCGTCGTGGTCGACATCGGCGGCACCATGCCGTCGGGCTACCGCTCCGACTGCACCCGCACGTACGTCACCGGCGGTCCCGCCCCGGCCGAGTTCACCGACTACTACGCGGTGCTGCACGCGGCCCAGCGGGCGGCGGTGGCGGCGGTGCGGCCCGGGGTGACCGCCGAGGCGGTCGACGCGGCGGCCCGGGACGTGATCAGCGCCGCCGGCTACGGCGACGCCTTCCTGCACCGCACCGGCCACGGCATCGGCCTGGACACCCACGAGGAACCGTATGTCGTGGCCGGCAACCCGCGACCGCTGGAGGCCGGCATGGCGTTCTCGGTCGAACCCGGTATCTACCTCGCCGGGCGGCACGGCGCCCGGATCGAGGACATCGTCGTCTGCACGACGGACGGCGGGCAACGGCTCAACATCACCCCCACGGAGCTCATCGCGCTATGACTGTCGACCGGATCCTCCCCACCGACGAGGCCCACGACCTGCTGGACCTTGCCACCGAACTCGCCGATCGGGAGCTCGCCCCGAGGGCCGCCGGCTTCGAGGAGCGCGCCGAGTTCCCCCGTGAGGTGCTGCGCACCCTGGGCCGGGCGGGGCTGCTCGGCCTGCCGTACGCCGAGGAGCACGGCGGCGCCGCCCAGCCGTACGAGGTCTATCTGCAGGTGCTGGAGATCCTGGCCAGCCGCTGGCTCGCGGTCGCCGAGGCGGTCAGCGTGCACACCCTGTCCTGCTACCCGCTCGCCCAGTTCGGCATCGACGAGCAGCGCAAGCTGCTGCCCGACATGCTCGGCGGGGAGCTGCTCGGCGCCTACTGCCTTTCGGAGCCGCAGGGCGGCTCGGACGCGGCGGCCCTGACCACCAAGGCGGTCCGCGACGGCGACGACTACGTCGTCTCCGGCACCAAGGCGTGGATCACCCACGCCCGGACCGCCGACTTCTACAACATCTTCTGCCGCACCGGCGGTCCCGGCCCGAAGGGCATCTCCTGCCTGCTGGCCGACCGGAACACCCCGGGGATCCACCCGCAGGCCGCCGAGCGGACCATGGGGCTGCACGCCTCCCCGGTCGCCCAGATCGCCTTCGACGAGGCCCGGGTGCCGGCGGAGCGGCTGATCGGCGGCGAGGGGCGGGGCTTCACCATCGCCATGTCCGCGCTGGACTCGGGCCGGCTCGGCATCGCCGCCTGCGCGGTCGGTCTGGCCCAGGCCGCCCTGGACTACGCGGTCGGCTACGCGCAGGAGCGACAGCAGTTCGGCCGTCGGATCATCGAGTTCCAGGGACTGGGCTTCCTCCTCGCCGACGCCGCCACCCAGATCTCGGCGGCCCGCGCGCTCACGCTGGCCGCGGCGCGGCTGCGCGACGCCGGTCGGCCGTACTCGATCGAGGCGGCGAAGGCGAAGCTGTTCGCGACCGACGTGGCGATGCGGGTGACCACCGACGCGGTGCAGGTGCTGGGCGGCGCCGGCTACGTCGTCGACCATCCGGTCGAGCGGTACATGCGGGAGGCGAAGGTGCTCCAGATCGTCGAGGGCACCAACCAGATCCAGCGGCTGGTCATCGCCCGGTCCCTCGGGAAGGGCTGACGGGCGCGGAGGGCGACCGCCCGGCCCACCGAGCGTGACGCCCGGCGGGCCGGATGCGGCAGGGGAGCGTTCTCTCCGGTAGGTTGCACCGCGTGGAGGAGATCGACCGGGCCATCGTCGCCGCGCTGACCGGGGACGGTCGGCTGTCGTACACCGACCTCGCCGAGAAGGTGGGGCTGTCGGTGTCCGCTGTGCACCAGCGGGTCCGCCGGCTGGAGCAGCGCGGCGTCATCAAGGGGTACGCCGCGCGGGTCTCGTTCGAGGCGTTGGACCTGCCGTTGACCGCGTTCGTGGCGATCCGGCCGTTCGACCCGTCGCAGCCCGACGACGCGCCGGAGCGGCTGGCCCACCTGCCCGAGATCGACTCGTGTTACTCGGTGGCGGGGGAGGACTTCTATCTGCTGCTGGTGCGGGTGGCCGGGCCGGCGGACCTGGAGCGGGTGCTGCAGGAGATCCGTACTGCGGCCAACGTCACCACGCGCACCACTGTGGTCCTCTCCACGCCCTACGAGAACCGCCCGCCGAAGATCAATGCCGAGCTGCCTGGTCGGGGTCGTTCCCGGGCGGCGGCGGAGCCGGCTGGTTCCAACGCAGGATGACCTGCCGGCCGTGCTCGTGACCGAGCACGGAGACGGTGGCGGTGTCCAGCCGGAGCAGCCCACCGGCGGACGGGGGCAGGCCGATCCAGCGGGCGCCGATCACCCGCAGGCTGTGCGCGTGGCCGACCAGGGCGACGCTGCCCCGGTCGAGCAGGGGACCGATCCCGGCCAGCACCCGGTCCGCGCGTTCGCCGACCTGGGCCGGTGACTCGCCGCCGGGAGCGCCGTCGGTCCAGAGGTTCCAGTGCGGGTTCTCGTCGTGGATGTCCGCGGTGGTGCGTCCCTCGTACTCGCCGTAGTTCCATTCGGCCAGGTCGGGGTCGGTGGCCTCGGCGTCGAGGCCGGCGAGGTGCGCGGTGCGCGTGGCCCGCTGCCGGGGGCTGGACAGGACGCGGGCGAAGCGGCGGCCGGCGACCATCACGCCGAGCGCGCGGGCCTGCCGCTCACCGTCGGGGGTGAGCTCCAGATCGGTGTACGAGGTGTGCCGGTGGCTGGCGCTCCAGGTGGTCTCTCCGTGCCGGATCAGCAGGATCTCTCCCATTCGTCCAGTTAACCAGCCGCAGCGGCTTAGCGTTCACCTAGTGTCCTAGGACGCCCTACGGATGGCGCTCACCGCCACGTTCAACGACGGCGTTTCAGCTCGACGACCACGGGGACGCGGTCAGGGAGCGGGCCGAACGGCCCGGGCACCGTTGCCAGCGAAGGGGAGTGCCATGAGCTTCACCGACAAGGCCAAGAACAAGGCCCAGGAGATGAGCGGCCTCGCCAAGGAGCGGATCGGCGACGCCACCGACAACGAGCGGTTGCGGGCGCAGGGCGCCAGCGAGCAGCGCACGGCGCGGGACCGGCAGAAGGAGGCCGGCCGCAACGTGAAGAACTTCGAGAAGTGACCCGCACGGCGGCGGGCTCCCGACCTCCGGGGGCCCGCCGCCGCGTACCGGTGCGGGCCAGGTCGTCGTGCTGACCCGTCCCGTCGTCCTGGGCTCGCATCCGGTACCCGGGTAGGGGCTGGTCCTGGGCGGGATGCGCCGCCCAGGACCCGAGTGTCCGGTCCCGTCTCGAGGTGCCTCGGCGGAGGTTTTCCGGGCGGAGGGACGGGGACGCGGGTAGGGAGGGGCGAAGGCCCCCGGTCTGTGGGAACGACGCAGGAGGCGACATGAGCACCGAGAAGGCCAAGGACAGGGTCGAGCGGGTGGCCGGTGCGGCCCGGGCTCGGATGGGTGACATGACCCGACAGGAGCGGTCGCGGGCGGAGCAGGTGGGGCGGCAGGAGGAGACCCGCGGTGGACGGCCCGGCGAGCGCGTCCAGGAGAGCGAGCAGGACGTGAGTGGTCGCTCCTTCACGAGCTGACCCCGGCCTGGTGGTGCCCCTGGCGCGTACGTCGTGCCGGGGGCACCGGTGTGTGGTGGGCGGTTGGCCAACCGGGTGGCCGGGTTACGGTCGCGGCGTGACCGTTGCGCGTTCCCTGGTGCTGTTCGTGTTGGCTGCCCTGGCCGAGATCGGTGGGGCCTGGCTGGTGTGGCAGGGCTGGCGGGAGCATCGGGGGCTGTGGTGGGTGGCGGGCGGGGTGCTGGCGCTGGGCGTGTACGGGTTCGTGGCGACGTTCCAGCCGGACCCGCATTTCGGTCGGATCCTGGCCGCGTATGGGGGTGTGTTCGTGGCGGGGTCGCTGGCGTGGGGTGTGCTGGTGGACGGGTTCCGCCCGGACCGGTGGGACGTGGTGGGCGCGGCGATCTGCCTGCTCGGGGTGGCGGTGATCATGTATGCGCCGCGGGGCGGCTGATCCAGCCGGCGGGAACGCCGTCGCCCGGCACCCCGTGGTGCGGGTGCCGGGCGACGGGTGGTGCGCAGGTCAGTCGTCGCGGTGGGCTGCCCACCAGGCCTGGCCGGTTTCGGGCAGGGTGTCGATCGGGTCGTAGTAGGCGTAGCGCTTGTTGAGCGCTTCGAGGTCGGCGGACTCGATCGAGGTGCGGTAGTTCTTGGTCCAGTAGGAGATGCCGCGGTCGCGGTCGTACTCGGTGAGCATGTGGACCCAGCGCTTGCCGACGAAGGGGACGTCGCAGACGATGCGCGGGGTCGCGTAGCCGGGCAGGTAGCCCATGATGTCGTGCTGGAGTTGCTGGGCGTGCCAGACGGGGACCCGCCAGTGCTCGGCGTTGGGGATCATGTCGCACATGTAGAAGTAGTACGGCAGGATGCCGGCCTCGCCCTGCAGGGCGAAGCAGAGGTCGAGCAGGTCGGGGGTGGTGGCGTTGACGCCGCGCATGAGCACGCCCTGGTTGCGGACGTCGCGGACGCCGACGTCGAGGGCGGTCTGGGCGGCCTTGGCGACCAGCGGGGTGAGCGACTGGGCGTGGTTGACGTGGGTGTGGATGGCGAGGTTGACGCCGCGGCGGGCGGCGGTGCGGGCGACCCGCTCCAGGCCTTCGACGACGTCGGGCTGCAGCCAGTGCTGGGGGAGGCCCATGAGGGCTTTGGTGGCGAGCCGGATGTCGCGGATGGTTTCGATCTCGAGCAGCCGCATCAGGTATGACTCGAGGTTCTTCCACGGCACGTTGGCTACGTCGCCGCCGGAGACGACGACGTCGCGGACGCCGGGGTGGGCCTTGAGGTAGGCGATGTGGGCGTCGTAGCGGTCGACGGGCTTGAGGGTGAGTTTGAGTTTGTCGACGGCGGGGGTGGAGTTGCCGACGAGGTCCATCCGGGTGCAGTGGCCGCAGTACTGCGGGCAGGTGGAGAGCAGTTCGGCGAGGACCTTGGTGGGGTAGCGGTGGGTGAGGCCTTCGGCGACCCACATGTCGTGCTCGTGGAGGCTGTCGCGGCTGGCGTAGGGGTGGGAGGGCCAGTCGGTGCGCCGGTCGGAGGCGACGGGGATCATGTAGCGGCGGACCGGGTCGGCGAGGAAGGCCTCGGTGGTCATGGGCGCGAACGGCACCATGGTGTTGAGCATCTGTGGGGGCACCAGCATGGACATGGTGGCCAGGGCCTTCTGGTCGGCCTCGAGGTCGGCGTAGAAGGTCTCGTCGACGAGGTCGCCGAGGACGGTGCGCAGCTGCTTGATGTTCTTGACGCAGTTGACGCGCTGCCACTGGGCGTTCTCCCACTGTTCGCGGGTGACGTGGCGCCAGCCGGGGAAGCGGGTCCAGTCGGGTTCGACGAGAGGGCGGCGGCGGTATTCGTAGGGCTGTCCGGCGGTGGGGACCGCGGCCGGTGCGGGGTGGGGCGCTGGGATGGTCTCCACCGGTTGGGTCTGGGTCACGGCCCCTCCTGCTGGTCGGTGCGGGTGGATCAACGGTCACGAAGGCTACTGGAAAATATCCGGTGAAGAAATTAGTCTGCCGGAAGTTTTCCCGCGACGCGAGTCCTGGCCAGGGGCTTCGAGCGGCTGGACGGAGGAGGGTCGGCGTGACGTCACCGGTGGGACTGCACCGTGTCGTGGAACCCGCGGGGGTGCTGCCGCAGGCGGCCTGGCGGCTGGACGCCGATCCGCGGATCGCCTCGAACGAGGTGCGGATCCGGGTGGAGCGGCTGAACCTCGACGCGGCGAGCTTCCGGCAGCTGTCGGAGAAGCACGGCGGTGACGGGGAGAAGGTCCGCGCCGAGGTGCTGGAGATCATCTCGACCCGGGGGAAGATGCAGAATCCGGTCACCGGGTCGGGCGGCATGCTGATCGGCACGGTCGAGGAGGTGGGCCGGCGGTCCCCGCTGGGGCTCACGCCGGGTGACCGGGTGGCCACGCTGGTGTCGTTGACGCTGACGCCGCTGACGATCCTGGACGGGCTGGCGCGCTGGGACGGGCGCAGCGAGCAGGTGCCGTGCGACGGGTACGCGATCCTGTTCGCCCGGTCGATCGCGGCGGTGCTGCCGGCGGACCTGCACCCGGAGCTGTCCCTGGCGGTGCTGGACGTGTGCGGGGCGCCGGCGTTGACCGCGCGGGTGGTCGACGAGCAGGTGCAGCGCCGGCGGCGGGCCGGTGACGCCCGGCCGGTGCGGGTGGCGGTGATCGGTGGCGCCGGTAAGAGCGGGTCGCTGTCCCTGGCTGCGGCGCGGCGGGCGGGTGCCGGCCGGACGGTCGGGGTGGTGCCGGTGGTGGCGGAGCGGGACGCGCTGACGGCGGCCGGGCTGGCCGACGTGGTCGCGTTGGCCGACGCGCGGGACCCGGTGGGGTTGTCCACGGCGGTGACCACCGCGTTGGGTGCGCCGGCGGACGTGACCGTGGTGTGCGTGGACGTGCCCGGTTGTGAGCACGGGGCGGTGCTGGCCACCGAGGACGGCGGTACGGTGATCTTCTTCTCGATGGCGACGAGTTTCGCGGCGGCGGCGTTGGGGGCGGAGGGCCTGGCGGCGGACGTGACGATGCTGGTCGGCAACGGGTACGTGCCGGGGCACGCGGAGTTGGCGTTGGGCCTGCTGCGCGCCGAGCCGGGGGTGCGTGGTCTGTTCGAGGCGCGGTTGGCGGCAGACTGACACCATGACGAACCCCTCGACGTTGTACCGCGGCGGCGTGCTGCACTGTCCGGCCGATCCGAGCGCGACCGCCCTGCTGGTGCGGGACGGCCGGATCGCCTGGTTGGGGGCGGACGCGGACGCGCCGGCTGCCGACCGGGTGGTGGATCTGGCCGGTGCGCTGGTGACCCCGGCGTTCGTGGACGCCCACGTGCATGCCACCGACACCGGGCTGGCCCTGTCGGGCCTGGACCTGTCCGGGGTGCGGTCGGCGGGTGAGCTGCTGGACGCGGTGGCGGGGTTCGCGGCGGGCCTGCCGGGTGACGCGGTGGTGCTGGGGCACGGCTGGGACGAGTCGTCGTGGGCGCAGCGGGCGTTGCCGGACGCGGCGGTGCTGGACCGGGCGGCCGGGGGGCGGCGGGTGTATCTGTCGCAGGCGTCGATCCATTCGGCGCTGGTGTCGCGGGCGTTGCTGGTGGCCTGTCCGGACGTGGTGGCTGCCGCCGGGTACGACCCGTCGGGCTGGTTGCGGCGTGATGCGCATCACGTGGTGCGGGCGGCGGCGTTCGCGTCGGTGACCCGGCCGCAGCGGGTCGCCGCGCAGCGGGCCGCGTTGGCGCACGCCGCGTCGCTGGGCATCGCCGCGGTGCACGAGTGCGGCGGCCCGGAGATCTCCGACGAGGAGGACTTCACCGGGCTGCTGGGCGTCTCCGGCGCGGGGCTGCCCGAGGTGTACGGGTACTGGGGTGAGTTGTTGGGCGCGGCGCGGGCGCGGGAGTTGGGCGCGGTCGGGGCCGGTGGTGACCTGTTCGCCGACGGGGCGCTGGGGTCGCGGACGGCGCACGTGTCGCAGGCGTACCTGGACGGGGAGCCGGGCGGGTGCGGGCACGGGTATGTGAGCGCCGAGCAGGTGCGGGAGCACCTGTTGGACTGCGCGGCGCATGGGCTGCAGGGTGGTTTCCACGCGATCGGCGACGCGGCGATCTCCACGGTCCTCGACGGGTTCGCGCAGGCGGCGGAGAAGTTGGGGGTGGATCGGCTGCGGTTGGCCCGGCACCGGGTGGAGCACGCGGAGATCATGAACAAGCGGTTGATCGCCGGGTTCGTGGAGTACGGGATCGTCGCGTCGATGCAGCCGGCGTTCGACCGGCTGTGGGGCGGCGCGGGCCGCATGTACGAGTCGCGGCTGGGGTTGTCCCGGTCGTTGGAGTCCAACCCGATGGGTGCGATGCACGCGGTCGGGGTGACGTTGGCGTTCGGGTCGGATTCGCCGGTGACGCCGCTGGACCCGTGGGGGTCGGTGCGGGCGGCGGCGGCGCACCACAACCCGGTGCAGCGGATGAGTGTGCGGGCGGCGTTCGCCGCGCACACCCGTGGCGGGTGGCGGGCGGTGCATCTGGACAACGAGGGTGTCCTGGCGCTGGGCGCGCCGGCGACGTTCGCGGTGTGGTCCACCCCGGCCGGGGTGGACAGGGGTCTGCCGGTGTTGCAGGCCGAGGATCCGGAGCTGCGAGGCGCGGACGATCCGACGCCGCTGCCGGTGTGCCGGGCCACGGTGCTACGCGGTGACCTGATCTATGAGGAAGGTAGTGCGTGAGCGAGCGAACGATCAAGCTCAGTAGCGAGGCGCTTCGCGCCGCCGCGGAGCGAAGCGGGGCGGCGGCGTGACCGGCAAGCTTGAGCTGGATCCGGCGCTGGTGGCGCGGGCGCGGGAGTTGGCGCGCCGCGCCGGGCAGCCGGTGGTGGAGTTGGCGCGCAGCCACACCACCGTGTCGGTGGAGCGGGCGGTGCTGCGGCTGGCCGGGGTGACCGGCGCGGACCCGGACGGGATCCCGTGGGTGAACCGGCTCGTCGACGCGGTCGTGGCTGATGTGGGGCTGGGGCACGGGGTGGCTGTGCCGGTGTTCGACGCCCTGGTGCGGGAGCAGATCAGTGACGTGACGTTGCTGGCGCAGAAGGCCGCGGCGGGGTCGGTGCGGTTCACCCAGCCCACTGGCCGGGCGGCGACCGCGGCTCGGAAGGCGGCCCGTAGGGCGGTCGCGGCGGGCGTGCGGCGGATCGACCGGCGCCGCGCGGAGCGGGACCGGCTGGTGCGGCGGTACGGGGATCCGCAGCAGCGGCCGTGGATCTATCTGATCGTGGCGACGGGCGACATCTACGAGGACATCCCGCAGGCGCAGGCCGCCGCGCGGGCGGGGGCGGACATCATCGCGGTGATCCGTTCGACGGGGCAGTCGCTGCTGGACTACGTGCCCGAGGGGGCGACCCGGGAGGGGTTCGCGGGCACGTACGCGACGCAGGAGAACTTCCGGCTGATGCGGGCCGCCCTGGACGAGTCGTCGAAGGAGCTGGGCCGGTATGTGCGGTTGACGAACTACGCGTCGGGCCTGTGCATGCCGGAGATGGCGACCCTCGCCGGTCTGGAGCGGCTGGACATGATGCTCAACGACTCGATGTACGGGATCCTGTTCCGTGACATCAACCCGATCCGCACGTTCGTCGACCAGCGCTTCTCGCGGCAGGTGCACGCCCGCGCCGGGATCATCATCAACACCGGTGAGGACAACTACCTGACCACGGCCGACGCGGTGGATGAGGCGCACACGGTGACGGTGTCGCAGCTGCTCAACGAGTATTTCGCGCATGAGGCGGGGTTGGCCGACTGGCAGTTGGGGCTGGGGCACGCGTTCGAGATCAATCCGGATCTGCCGGAGTCGTTCCGGCTGGAGTTGGCGCACGCGCTGCTGGCCCGGGAGTTGTTCCCGGACGCGCCGTTGAAGTGGATGCCGCCGACGAAGCACATGACCGGGGACGTGTTCCGCGGCAACCTGCTCGACGGGTTCTTCAACCTGGTCGGTGCCATGACCGGGCAGGGGATCCTGCTGGTCGGCATGATGACCGAGGCGGTGGTGACGCCGTGGCTGTCCGACCGGGACATCGCCCTGCAGAACGTGCGGTATGTGCTGGGTGCCGCCGGTGGGCTGCACGAGGACTTCGTGCCCGCGCCGGGCGGGTTCATCCAGCAGCGTGCCCGCCGGGTTCTCGGTGAGGCCGTCGACCTGCTCGACCGCATCGGCGACCAGTCGCTGCTCACGGCGATCGCCGAGGGCACGTTCGGGATCATGAAGCGGCCCGCGGACCGCGGCAAGGGCCTCGACGGGGTCGCGAAGCACGAGGCCGACTACTACAACCCGGCTACCGAGATTCTGGAAGGAGACCGTCCGTGACGGCCCCGGCGGAGAAGAAGATCGTCCGGCCGTACGGGGACACCACCGGCGACGGCATGGTGCAGGTGTCGTTCACGCTGCCGGTGCCGCACGACAAGCGGGCCGAGGGTGCGGCGGTGCAGCTGGCCAACAAGATGGGCATCGACCCGGCGATGCTGGTGCACGCCAAGCAGATGGGCGACGGGTTCACCTTTTTCGTGGTGTACGGGCGGGTGAACCACCTGGTGGACCTGTCGCAGGTGCAGGTGGTGGAACGGGACTTCCCGCTGCTGTCGGCCAAGGAGGTCAACGCGGTGGTGAAGCAGAAGTTGCGGCGCAAGCTGTCGGTGGTGGGGGCGTGCATCGGCACGGACGCGCACACCGTCGGCATCGACGCGATCCTCAACGTCAAGGGCATCGCGGGGGAGAAGGGCCTGGAGTACTACCGGGAGTTGAAGGTCAGCAACCTGGGCGCGCAGGTCAGCGTCCCGGAGCTGGTGGAGGCGGCCCGGCGGGAGAAGGCCGACGCGGTGCTGGTGTCGCAGGTGGTGACGCAGCGTGACGCGCATCTGCACAACACGCGGGAGATGTCCGCGGCGTTCCGGGAGGCGATGCCGGCCGGGAAGCGGCCGCTGCTGATCGTCGGCGGGCCCCGCTTCGACGAGACGATGACCGGGGAACTGGGCGTCGACCGGATCTTCGGCCGCGGCACCACCCCCGGCGAGGTGGCCAGCTACCTGGTCCACGCCCTGATCACGGACAAGAAGGCGAGAGCATGAGCGATTCCCGCGTTGGTTTGACGGTGACGCATCGGCGGTACGTGCCGTACTCGCACGCCCACTACGCCGGGAACCTCGTCGACGGGGCGTACGCGCTGGGCCTGTTCGGGGACGTCGCCACCGAGGTGTGCATCCGCACCGACGGTGACGAGGGGCTGTTCGCCTCCTACTCCGACGTGCAGTTCAGGGCGCCGATGAAGGCCGGGGACGTGCTGGAGGTGGTGGCCACGGTGACCCGGGTGGGCACCCGCAGCCGCACCATCGACTTCGAGGCGCGGGTGGTGTGCCGGGGCCGCCCCGACCGGAGCGAGTCCGCCGCCGAGGTCCTCGCCGAGCCGATCGTGGCGGTCACCGCGACCGGCACCGTGGTCGTCCCCCCGGCGGCGTGAACGCCGCCGTCTGCGCCGACGTCGGGTCCACGTACACCAAGGCCGCGGTGGTCGACCTCGACGACGGTCGGCTGGTCGCGGCGGCGTCCGCGCCGACCACCGTCGGCACGGACGTGCTGCACGGCCTGGACGCCGCCGTCGGCGCGGCCACCGCCCGCGCCGGGCTCCGGGACCTGCCCTGGTACGTGTGCTCGTCGGCCGGTGGTGGGCTGCGGCTGGCGGTCGTCGGCTACGAGCCGCTCGTCACCGCGCAGGCCGGCCGGCGGGTGGGGCTGTCGGCGGGGGCGAACGTGGTGCACGTGGCCGCCGGGCGGCTCGGCGCGCCCGAGTTGACCGCGTTGCGTGCCGCCCGTCCCGACGTGGTGCTGCTCGTCGGCGGCACCGACGGCGGTGATGCGGAGACGTTGACGCACAACGCGACCCGGCTGGCGAAGGCCCGCTGGCGGGTGCCGGTGGTCCTCGCCGGCAACGTCGAGGTCCGCGACGACCTGCACGCGCTGCTCGCCGCCGCAAACGTGCCGGTGACCGTCGCCGACAACGTGCTGCCCCGCATCGGGGTGCTCGCCCCCGCACCGGCGCGGGCGGCGATCCGGGAGGTGTTCCTGCGGCACGTGATCGGCGGGAAGAAGCTGTCCCGCGGCGGCCGGTTCGCCCGGCTGGTGCGGGCGGCCACCCCGGACGCGGTGCTGACCGGGGTGGAGGTCCTCGCCGACGCGCTCGGCGGGGATCTGGCCGTCGTCGACGTCGGCGGCGCCACCACCGACGTGTACTCGGTGCTCACCCCCGACGAGCGGGACAGCGGGCCGGGCCGGGAGGTCGCCGGCACCCTGTGGCGGGCCCGCACCGTCGAGGGGGACCTGGGCATGCGGTGGAGCGCCCCCGGCGTGGTCCGCGCCGCCGCCGAGGAACGTCTGCTCACCCCCGGGGAGGAGGAGCAGTTGGCCGCGGCGGCGGCGGTGCGGGCCGCCGACCCCGGGTTCCTGCCCGCCGACGACACCGACCGGGCCGCCGACCGGCGCATCGCGGCGCTCGCCGCGACGGTGGCGCTGCGCCGGCACGCCCGCGGCGCGGCCACCGGGGAACGCGCCGGCCGGGACCTGCGCGACGTGAAGCTGATGGTCGGCTCCGGTGGGGTGCTGCGGCACGCGCCGGCCGGCGACGCCGCCGCGGTGCTGGCCGCGGTGCTCACCGACCACGCCGGCGGGTGGCCGCTGCCCCGGGCCGCCCGTGCGGTCGTCGACGTCGACTATGTCCTCGCGGCCGGTGGGCTCCTCGCCGCCGACCACCCGCAGGCGGCGGCCCGGCTGCTGCGTCGGCATCTCGGCGGAGACTGAGCCGCCACCCGGCACGGATCGAGACGCGCCGACGCGACACGCCGTGGCGCAACACACGACAGGCCGGGGTGGGTTGACAGCGGCGGGGGTGCACGCCGTACCGTCTTTGAGTCCTACCACGGGAAGCGGCTGCTGTTCGCTTCGTCCCTTCGTCCGCTGGCCGAGCGACCCGAGTGGTTGCGGCGGCCAGGTCCAGCGGGCGGGGGTCGGCGGGGCGGCGCGAACCGGCCGCGGTTACCGGTGTACGGGCAGGGTGAAAGGCACGGCCAGTAGACAACGGCCAGGCGGGGGCAGCCAGTCCACGTCCGGTCGGTCCGAAGGTCGGCGCCGCTCATTCTCGCCCCACCGGCCGGGAAGGGCCTGGGAGCATCGGGGCGCGGCGCGAGCCGCGCCCCGATTTTCGTTGCGCCGTCACAGGTGGCGGCGGCGCCACTCGGACTGTTCCTGCTCGGTGGCGATCTGCTCCTGCAGCGCGACCTGCCGGACGTGGCGGCGCAGCGGGTCGCCGGTGCGCAGCCCGGCCAGCACCAGCGCGACGCAGGCCGCGGCGAGCACCGCCAGGCCGGCGACCGCCGGCAACCGGCCCGCGGGCAGCAGCACGACCGCCAGCGCCACCACCGTCACGGTCGGCAGCAGCCGCACCCGGTGGCTGGCCCGCACCCACAACGCCAGCAGGCCCACGATGTAGATGATCACGCCGGCGAACAGCACCCGGTTGTCCAGGCCGACAGCCCGCACCTGCCACGGGTCGACATGCGGGTCGGCGATCACGGCGAGATAGCGTTTCAGGCCGAGGGCGAACAGGATGATCCCGACGACCAACGGCAGATGCAGATACGCGTAGACGTCCCGGGCGAAGGCCGCCCGTTCGTCGACGTCGCGGGTGCGGTGCAGCTTCTGTTCCAGGGCCGGCGCCAGGGTGTCGAAGTACATCCACCACAGCGCCGCGATGGTGGTGACGCCGAACACCGACGCCACGATCACCGCCCAGCTCAGCGGCAGGCCGACGGCCGGTTTGGGGCCCAGCCCCAGCGAGATGATCGACTCGCCGAGCGCGATGAGCAGGATCAGCGCGTACCGCTCCGCCCAGTGGGCGGCGGAGACCACTGCCAGGCCGACGTTGCGGACCCGGCCCCCGGCGGTGAACTCGATGACCACGGCGGCCGCCCACAGCGCCACCCGCAGCCAGGTCGGCCCGACCCCCGGCTGTTCCGGCAGCGCCCCGGCGACCACGATGAGTGTCACGCTGGCCAGCAGCGGCAGGCCGAACCGCAGCGCGGCGCGGCCCGGGGCGTCGGCGCGGGTCAGCACCACCAGCACCTGCACCGCCCGGATGATCAGGTAGCAGGCGGCGAAGACGAGCGGGCCGGGTGGCCCACCGGGACGGCTGGTGAACGCCTGCGGCAGGCTCAGGTTGAGCACGAACAGGGCGAGCACCGTCACCACGCCGATCAGCGGCAGCACCCCCTGGTCGGTGCGGACCACGTTGCCGAGGGCGGCGAACGAGACCCAGCACCACCACAGCAGGGCCAGCACCACGAGCCCGGCGAGCAGCGTGCGCACGCTCAGGCTCGCCGCCAGCAGGACGGTGACGTTGAGGAACGACAGCACGAACACCAGGTCGTAGAACAACTCCAGGCGGGTCACGCCGGACCCCGGCGCGGCGGGCAGGATGCGACCCCGCCACCGGCCTGCGCTCATGCTGCCGAGTCTGGCAGCGCCGCCCGCCACCGCGCGGAAAAGCCACCGAACCCGGGCGCGCGGCGGCCGGCCTGGCCGCCGCGAACACCGCTGCCACCTCGGGGCACCACCGTGCTGGCGTCCACGACGCCCCCGGGTCCTGCCTTGGGCTGACCCCGTTCACCGGGGCACGGGCCGGCGGCCGGGCCGGGCGGGTAGCCTTCGGCGCGTGATCGTGGTGAGGTGCCGGTGACGACGCTGGACCGGGAAGAGGTGTGCGCCCCGCACGGGCCACACGAGGCGGCGGGGCCGCGTCCGCTGCCGCTGCGGGTGGCCGCGCCGCTGGCCGTCGCGGCCGGGCTGGCCCTGCTGGTCGCGTTCCCCCCGTACGGGGTGTGGCCGCTGGCGCCGGTCGGGGTGGCGCTGCTCGCGGCGGCGGCGCACCGGCGGCGGCTGCGGGCCGGCGCGGGGCTGGGTTTCCTCACCGGGCTGGCGCTGTTCGCGCCGCTGCTGGAGTGGACGAACCTGCACACCGGCGTCCTGCCGTGGATCCTGCTGTCCCTGCTGCAGGCCGGCTACCTGGCGCTGCTCGGCGCGGCCACCGCCTGGGTTTCCCCGCTGGTCGACCGGCACCGGGCGGCGTGGCCGCTGCTGACCGGGGTGCTGTGGGTGGGGCAGGAGGCGCTGCGGGACCGCACCCCGTTCGGCGGGTTCCCGTGGGGGCGGCTGGCGTTCAGCCAGGACACCTCCCCGCTGCTGCGGCTGGCCGCCCTCGGCGGCGCCCCGCTGGTCACCTGCGCCGTCGCGCTGGCCGGTGGGCTGCTGGTCACCGCCGCCTGGCGGGACTGGCGCCGGCCGGCCGGGCACTGGCGGCCCGTGGCGGGGCTCGCCGCCGCGCTGGCGGCTCTGCTGGCCGCCGGGTCGGCCGTTCCGGTCGGGGTGCGCGGCGGCGGGGACGCCGTCACCGTCGCCATCGTGCAGGGCAACGTGCCCCGCCTCGGGCTGGACTTCAACGCCCAGCGGCAGGCCGTGCTCAACAACCACGTCGACGCGACCCTGCGACTGGCCGAGCAGGTCACCGCCGGTACGCAACGCCGCCCCGACCTGGTGGTGTGGCCGGAGAACTCCAGCGACATCGACCCGCTGCGCAACCCGGACGCCGCGGACCGCATCTCCCAGGCCGCCGACGCGATCGGCGCGCCGATCCTGATCGGCGCGGTGCTGCTCGGCCCCGACGCCGGGCAGGTCCGCAACGCCGGCCTGGTGTGGCGGCCCGGCACCGGCCCCGACCTCTGGCAGCTGTACGTCAAGCGGCATCCGGTGCCGTTCGCCGAGTACGTGCCGCTGCGCAAGATCGCCCGGATGGTCAGCGATCAGGTCGACCGGGTCCGTGCCGACTTCGTGCCCGGCGCCGCCCCCGGCGTGCTCAACGCCGGGGCGGTCACCCTCGGCGACGTGATCTGCTTCGAGGTCGCCTACGACGGCCTCGTCCGGGACACCGTCACCGGCGGCGGGCAGCTGCTGGTGGTGCAGACCAACAACGCCACGTTCGACGAGGCGGAGGCCCGCCAGCAGTTGGCCATGGTGCGGCTTCGTGCCGTCGAGCACGGCCGTGCGGCGTTGATGGCCTCCACGGTCGGCGTGTCCGGGTTCGTTTCCCCCGACGGGCGGGTAGACGGGGCGACCGGGTTCAACACCGCGGCGGTGGTGGTCCGGCAGCTGCAGCTCGGGCATGGGCGTACCACGGCCACCCGGGCGGGGGTGTGGCCGGAGGTGGCTCTCGCGGCGCTGGCCGTGGCGGCGCTGGCCGGCGCGGCGGTGCTGCGCCGGCGGCGGGAGGTCACCTCCGGGTAGGACGAGGGAAGGGCGGTACGAGGTGGGCGTGGCAGCCGGGAAGCGGACGGCCGGCCATCCCGGGGTGGGCCGGGTGCTGGTGGTCATCCCCACCTACAACGAGGCCGACAACGTCCGGACGATCGTCGCGCGGGTCCGCGAGGCCGCGCCGGCGGTGGACATCCTCGTCGCCGACGACAACAGCCCCGACGGTACCGGTGCGATCGCTGACGGGCTGTCCCGTACCGACCCGCACGTGCACGTGCTGCACCGGCAGGGCAAGGACGGCCTCGGCGCGGCCTACCTGGCCGGTTTCGCCTGGGCCCGGCAGCGCGGCTACGACGCCGTGGTGGAGATGGACGCCGACGGCTCGCACGCCCCGGAGGATCTGCCGGCGCTGCTGGCCGCGGCCCGCGACGCCGACGTGGTGATCGGCTCCCGGTGGACCCGCGGCGCGCGGGTGCTGAACTGGCCGCTGCGGCGGCTGCTGCTGTCCCGCTGCGCCAACCTGTACACGCGGCTGGCGTTGGGCATGCCGGTCTCCGACGCCACCGGCGGCTACCGGGTGTACCGGACGACCGCGCTGGACGCCATCGACCTGGACTCGGTGTGCTCGCAGGGGTACGCGTTCCAGGTGGAGCTGTCCCGGCTGGCCCACCGGGCCGGGGTGCGGATCGTGGAGGTGCCGATCACGTTCGTCGAGCGGGAGCACGGCGACAGCAAGATGAGCCCGCTGATCATGGCGGAGGCGTTGTGGCGGATCACCAGCTGGGGGCTGCGGGACCGGCGTCCGTCGGTGCGTCGGGGCGCCTCCGCCGAGTTGGCGCGGTGGCCGTGAGCGCGGGCGTGTCATGCTGGAGGGGCCGTGATGACACCCTGGCTTGTGAGGTGAGATGCGCCGAGGACTGAGGTATGCGCCGCCGGCTCTGCTGCTGCTCGCGGTGTTGGAGCTGACCGTGTTCGTCCTGGTGGGGCGGGGCGTCGGGTTCGGGGCGGCGCTGCTGCTGGTGTTCGCGGCGTCTCTGCTCGGCCTGGTGCTGCTGCGCCGGGAGGGGGTTCGGGCCTGGCGGGGTTTCCGGGCGGCTGTGGAGTCCGGGCAGCCGCCGGGGCGGCAGGTCACCGACGGGCTGGTGGGTTTGCTGGGGGCGCTGCTGCTGGCGCTGCCCGGCCTGCTCAGCGGCGCGGTGGGGCTGCTGTTGCTGGTGCCGCCGGTGCGGCGGCTGGCCCGGGTCGGGGTGCAACGTCTCGCCGAGGGCCGGGTGTCGTCGATGGTCGCCGGTGACCTGTTCGGCCCGCGCCGGGTCCGGGTGTACCGGGGCGCGCCGCAGCCACCGCCGGCCCCGCAGCAGCAGCCGCCGGTTGTCGAGCCGGGCCGTCCCATCGAGGGCGAGATCATCGAGCCGGGCCGGCCCTGACCGCCCAGACGTGCCGAAGCGCCCCCGGGGTGATCCCCGGGGGCGCTTCGGTCGTTGGTGCGCTCAGGCGCGGCCGCGGCGGGTGCGGACCTCCTGGAGCCGCTCGGCGAGGATGTCCTCCAGTTCGGCGATGGAGCGCCGCTCCAGCAGCATGTCCCAGTGGGTACGCGGCGGCTTGGCCTTCTTCTGCTCCGGCTCGCTGCCGTCGACCAGCCGGGCGACGCTGCCGTCGAACTTGCACTCCCAGGTCGTCGGGACCTCGGCGTCGACGGCGAACGGCACCTCGAACTGGTGCCCCTTGGCGCAGAGGTACTCGCGGGTCTGGCGCGGCGCGAGCTCCGTGTTGCGGTCGGATTCGTAGCTGACCGCGCCCAGGCGGCTTCCGCGCAGCATGCGCTCGCCCATGATCGGCTTCCCCTCGTTCGTGGTGCTGGTCTTCTCGGTGTAACGGTCCCTGCCCGCCCGGCCATTCCCGCCCACGCGGAACCGGCCCGCATCGGTCGGAACCCTGCAAGGGTAGCTGGCCATGACAGGTGCCCGGCGGGGTCGTCCCCGGCCGGGTCGAATGGGTGGAGTGATTTGGCTGTCATTGGGGATGTTAGCCGCCGCAGGTGTGCGGGAGGTGACGATGACCAGTGACGCGCCGATAGACGCCCGACCGCCCGGGGGAAAGACGTTTTTCGGCCACCCCCGGGCGCTGTCGACGCTGTTCCTCACCGAGATGTGGGAGCGGTTCAGCTTCTACGGCATGCGCGCGATCCTGGTGCTGTACCTGACCGCGGCCGTCGCCGACGACGGCCTGGCCATCCCGGAAACCACCGCCAACGCCGTCTACGGCACCTACAACGCGATGGTCTATCTGATGGCGCTGCCCGGCGGCTGGGTCGCCGACCGGCTGCTTGGCGCCCGGCGCAGCGTGCTGTGGGGCGGCATCGTCATCGCCGCAGGGCACTACGTGATGGCGGTGCCGGCACGGTGGAGCGTGTTCGCCGGCATGACCCTGATCGTGCTCGGCACGGGCCTGCTCAAACCCAACATCTCCACCATGGTCGGCGACCTGTACGACCGGGACTCCCCGCGCCGCGACGCCGGCTTCTCCATCTTCTACATGGGCATCAACCTGGGCGGGTTCATCGCGCCGCTGGTCACCGGTTTCCTCGGCGAGAAGATCAACTGGCATCTGGGGTTCGGCGCCGCCGCGATCGGGATGACCTTCGGCGTCCTGCAGTACGTGCTGGGCCGGCGGAACCTCGGGGAGGCCGGCGCGCGGCCGGTCGACCCGCTGCTCGGGGCCGACCGGCGGCGGGCGCTGACCCGCATCGGCGTGGTCGTCGTGGTGGCGTTGGCGGTGCTGGCCGCACTCGCCGTGACCGGACTGTTCACCGTCAACACCGTGGTCAACCTGCTCACCCTGCTCACCGTGCTGGTGGCCATCGGCTACTTCGCCCGGATCCTCACCGACCGGGAGATCAGCCGGACCGAGCGCAGCCGGATGAAGGCGTACCTGTGGCTGTTCGTGTTCGCGGCCGCGTTCTGGCTGATCTACGACCAGGCCGGGTCGGTGCTGAACATCTTCGCCGCCGACAAGACCGACCGGTCCGTGCTCGGCTTCACGTTCCCGGCGTCCTGGCTGCAGTCGGTGAACCCGATCCTGATCATCATCGGGGCGCCGCTGGCCGCCTGGCTGTGGCTGAGGCTGGGGCACCGGGTGTCCACGCCGATGAAGTTCGCCGTCGGGCTGGTCCTCAACGGCCTGTCGTTCGTGCTGATGGCCGCCGCCGCCCGGGCCGCCGTCGGTGGCGAGCTGGTGTCGCCGTGGTGGCTGGTGGCCGTGTACGCGATCCAGGTCGCCGGTGAGCTGTCGTTGAGCCCGGTGGGCCTGTCGGCCACCACGAAGCTGGCCCCGGTCAAGTACGCCAGTCAGATGATGGGGCTGTGGTTCCTCGCCACCGCCGTGGGTGACGCGATCGGTGGCCAGGTGGCCCGGCTGGCGGGGACCTGGTCGGAGTCGACGTACTTCCTCACCTTCGGGCTCGCGTCGGTGGTGCTGGGGGTGAGCGCGGTGATGTTCACCCGGCACATCCGGCACCTGATGGCCGGGATCCACTGACGTGCCGGGTGTCAGGCCGCCGGGGTGGGGGGCAGCGGCAACGGCAGGCCGGGCAGCCCGTCGATGCTGGTGGCGATGTGCGGCTTGCCGGCGAAGTAGGCGCTCAGCGACGCGTCGTCCTCCCGGGCGAACCGCCGGCCGTGCAGGTCGCGGTCCGCGTCGTAGGTCATCAGCGGGACCGCGTACCCGCAGGTGTCGCGGATCAGGTCGGCGCGGACCACGATGATCGCCCGCAGCCCGTGCACGCTGGCGTCGATGTCGGGGAAGTGGCGCAGCAGGTCCGCCCAGCGGGGATCGTCGCGGAACACCGGCTCGCCGCGTCCGTGCACCCGCACGATGTTCGGCGGGCCGGTGAACGCGCACCACATCAGCGTGATGCGGCCGTTCTCCCGCAGGTGGGCGATGGTCTCCGCGTTGCTGCCGGCGAAGTCGAGGTAGGCGACCGTGTGCTCGTCGAGCACCGCGAGGCAGCCGCGCAGGCCCTTCGGGGACAGGTTGACGGTGCCGTCGCCGGCCAGGGGGGCGGTGGCGGTGAAGAACATCGGCTGCGCCTCGATGAAGGTGCGCAGCCGACCGTCGATGCGCTCGTACGTCTTTCCCACACCCGCATCATCGCTGTCGCCGGGCTGTCGGCGCCGCCCCGTCCCAGCCCGTGATCAGGCGGGTAGCCGCTCCCGCAGCCAGTCGGTCAGGCCGGTCAGGGCGGGCGGGGCGATCTGGTGGCCGACCGGGTCGCGTCGGGCCGTGGCGGCCGCGCCGGACTCGCCGCGCAGGTACGCCCAGGTGCGGTCGAGCAGCTCGCGGGGGATGACGGTGTCGTGCTCGCCCTGGGCCACGAACACGGGCACCCCGGCCAGCCGGCCGGGCGTGGTGGGCACTCCGGCGTCGAACGGCAGGGTGCCGTAGAGGATCGCGGCGCCGGCGTATCGGGCCGGGTCGTCGAGCAGCAGGCCACCGGCGAACGCGGCGCCGCCGCTGAAACCGACCAGCGCCACCGGCCGGCCGGCGGGGGCCACCTCGTCGAGCCAGCTGCGGAACCAGTCCATGGCGGCCCGTAACGAGGCGGCGACCGGGCGGCCGACGCCCCGGTTGGCGAACCAGGCGTAGCCGCCGCCCTCGCCGATCGGCGCGCGGACCGCCGCGTACGCCGGGCCGGCGGGCAGGTGACCGGCCAGGGAGAGGATCTCCTGCTCGTGGCTGCCGCGGCCGTGCAGCAGCACGACGAGCGGGGCCGCCGGGTCGGGGTTGCCGGCGGTGGCCGCCACCGGCGGCGGGAACGTCATCTGGTTGTGCATTCAACCAAAGTACGTCAGGTGTCGCGGGCGCCGAGCCTCGCCAGGGCGCTGGCCAGGTCGCTGACCTGGTCGGCGAGCTGGGCGGCCCGCCGCTGCGCCGCGTCGCGGTCGGTCTCGGCGGCGCGCAGCCGTACCGTCAGCTCGGCCAGCCGAGCCTCGGCGGCGCCGGCGGCATCCCGCGCGGCCGCCAGGTCCGCGGCGAGGGCGTCCCGCTCGGCGGCGCGGGTCGCCGCCTCCTGCCGCGCCGACTCGGCCGCCGCGACCGCCTCCGCCCGGGCGGCGTCGGCCCGCTGCGCGGCGGTCCGCGCCTGCTGCTCGCCCCGCCGCGCCTCGGCGGTCTCCGTGCGGGCCCGCTCGGCCGCCGCCCGGGCCGCCTCGGCGTCGGCCCGGGACCGGTCGGCGTCAGCAGCCAGCCGCTCGGCGCGTTCCACCGCCTCCCCGGCCGAACGGGTGGCCCGCTCGGCGTCGCCGCGGGCGGCGTCGCGCTCGGCGGTCAGGTCGGTGACCCGCCGCCGCTGGACGTCGAGCTCGGTGCGCGTGGTACGCAGCTCGTGGCGGGCGGCGTCGCGGTCCCGTTCGGCCTGCACCCGCAGCGCCTGCGCGGCGCTGGCCTCCCCGCGCGCCTCGTCCCGGGCCGCCTCGGCGTGCCGCGCCCCCGCCGCGGCCCGGGCGGCCTCCGCCTCGGCCCGCTCGGCCCGCTGCCGGGCCGTGTCCCGTTCGGCGGCCGCCGCCTGGGCCTCCTGCCGGGCGCGGGCGGCGGCCGCGGCGGCGTCCTCGGCGTCGCGGCGGGCGTCGTCGCGTTCGGTGTGCGCGGCCGCGACCTGGGCGGCCGTCTCGGCACGGACCAGGGCGACCTGCCGCTCCACCCCGGCCGGGGACAGCTCGGCGTGCAGCGCCTCGGTGAGGCTCTCGACGATCTGGTCGAGCCGGTCCACCGCCTCCCAGGTGCGGGCCACCTGCCCGGGCAGGCCGGGAGCGTTGCGGTGGCGCATCCGGGAGTTGCGGGAGGCCCGCTGGCAGGCGCCGTCGTTGTCCCGGCAGTAGCGGAACGGGCGGCCGGCGCCGGAACGCTGCGGCACCTCCCGTCCACAGTGCGCGCAGGGGCGGGTGTCGGGGGTGGGGTGGGCGTCCATCGGGGCGAAGTGTAGTGACCGGTGCGGGCGGCCCGGCGGGCCGCGCCGGCGGCGGGTAGGTTGCCGGGCATGCCTGTCTCGCCGTACGTCGCGCGGCTGCGCCAGCACATCGGACACGACCTGCTCATGCTCTACGGGGTCAGCGCGGTGGTGACCGACGACGCCGGGCGGCTGCTGCTGGCCCGCCGCGGCGACAACGGCCGCTGGTCGCTGCCCGCCGGGATGGTCGACCCGGGTGAGCAGCCGGCCGAGGCGCTGCTGCGCGAGGTGTACGAGGAGACCGGGGTGCGGGTGGCGATCGAGCGGGTCGGCGGGGTGGCCACCCATCCGGTGCGCTACCCGAACGGCGACACCTGCGAGTACCTCAACGTGTGGTTCCGCTGCCGGGCCGTCGGCGGCGCCGCCACCGCCGACGGCGACGAGTCCGTCGCGGTCGGCTGGTTCGACGGGACCGACCTGCCGGAGTTGGACGACTGGAGCCGGCTGCGGATCGACACGGCGCTGCGCGAACAGGCGCGGGCCTGGTACGCCGCGCCGGGTGAGCGGCACCCGGGGCTCACCGGACCCGACAACCTCTGACCGTGCGCCGCCCGCGCGTGCCGGTCAGGGGGTGGCGACGGCGGCGCGGGACCGGTCCGCGGCGATGCGGACCGCGAGCCCGGCCAGCACGCTGCCCATCACGTACCGCTGCGCCCGCTCCCACGCCGGCCGGCGGGTCAGGAACGACGACACCGTGCCGGCGGTGAGCACGATCAGCCCGTTGACCGTCAGCGCGATGCTGATCTGGGTCAGCCCCAGCAGCAGGCTCTGCACCGCCACGTGACCGCGCGCCGGGTCGATGAACTGCGGCAGCAGCGACACGTACAGGATGGCGATCTTCGGGTTCAGCAGGTTGGTGACCAGGCCCATGGTGAACAGCCGCCGGGGGCGGTCCGGCGGCAGCGCCGCGGGCGTGAACGCCGACCGGCCGCCCGGGCGCAGCGTCCGCCAGGCCAGCCACAGCAGGTACGCCGCCCCGGCCAGCTTCACCACCACGTACAGCGGCGGCACCAGCACGAACACCGTGGCGATCCCGGCGACCGCCGCGACCAGGTAGACCAGGAAGCCGGCGGCCACCCCGAGCAGCGAGATCAGCCCGGCCCGCCGGCCCTGGGCGACCGACCGGGACACCAGGTAGACCATGTTCGGGCCGGGCGTGAGCACCAGGCCCAACGCCACCAGGCCGATACCCACCAACGCTCCGGTAGTGACCATGACGCCCCCGTTCCGGTGAATCTGCCGATCACCCTACGCCTGGGCCGTCGCGCCCGGATCCGGCGGACACCGGCCGTCCCCCGGCCCACTGTGACGTCCGGCGGTTCAGGCGCCCAGGACGCTGAAGAAGATGATCGACCCGCTTCCGGCGGGCGGGACCGAGGCGCGAGAATGCGGGCATGTCCATGGTCCTGCGCGCCGACGCCACGGCCGCCGCCCCCGCACTCGTGCTCCGACCGTGGCGCGCCGGCGACGCCGAGGCCCTGCTGGCGGTGTACCGGGACCCGGTGCTGCGCAGCTGGACTCAATTTCCGGTCACCACCGCCGCGGACGCCCGGGTGTTCCTGCGCCGGGCCCGTCAGGGCTGGGCGGCCGGCCGCCGGTTCAGCTTCGCGGTGCTGGAGCCGGAGCCGGACGGGGAGCGGCTGGTGGCGAACGTGGTGCTCAAGGAGATCACCCCCGGCCGCCCGTACGCCGAGGTCGGCTACTGGACCGCGGCGCCCGCCCGCGGTCGCGGGGTCGCGCCCCGCGCGGTCACCGCGGTGAGCGACTGGGCCTTCGCCCGCTTCGCCGCCGGTGGGCTGACCCACCTCGAGCTGCTGCACCAGGTGGACAACCTGGCCTCCTGCCGGGTGGCGGAGAAGAGCGGGTACGCCTTCCAGGAGGTGCTGCCCGCCCGGCCCCCGTTCCCCCGTGACGGGCACCGGCACGTGCGCTGGCACCGCTGACCCTGCTGGAGGCCGGGTGGGAATGGTCCGCCACCGCCTCGGCGCTGACCTCGCGGGGGAGCGGCGGCTACGGTGGGAGCGGGAGGTGACGGCGGTGACAACCAGCTGGGATGCGGCGGTCGAGGCGCAGATCCGCTCGGCCCAGGAACGCGGCGAGTTCGACAACCTGCCCGGCGCCGGCAAGCCGATCCCCGGGCGGGGCCTGCCCTACGACGAGTCGTGGTGGATCAAGAGCTTCCTGGAGCGCGAGCGGATTCCGGGCGACCTGCTGCTGCCCACCCCGTTGCAGCTGCGACGCCGGGTGGAACGGCTGCCCGGCGAGGTGCGGGACCTGCCGACCGAGGAGTCGGTGCGGGCGGCGGTCACTGCGCTGAACCGGGAGATCGTGGACTTCCTGCGCGCGCCGAGCGGACCCCGGGTGGTGATCCGCCCCGTCAACGTCGAGGAGACCGTCCGGGTCTGGCGGGACGAACGCGCACGGGCCGCCGCCGAGCGGATCGCGACCGCCGCGACCGCGGACAGCGCCGGCGTCCCAGTCCGCGGGCAACGCCGACGTTGGCGGCTGCCCTGGCGCCGCCGCTGACCCTGCCTCAGCCGAGCGCGGCCCGCCAGGTCCACGCGGTACGCCGCGGCCGGTCGCCGAGCCGTGCCCGGCCGGTCATCCAGAGCAGCACCGCGACGGGGTCGCCGTCCGGCGCGTCCAGGAACAGCCGGCCCAGCACCCCGGCGCACAGCTGTGGTGGCGGCGACCAGTCCAGCCCGAGGCCGCCGGTGATGTCCCGGGTGTGCAGCAGGGTCTCGGCGACGCCCATCGCCGCGAAGCCGCCCGGGTCGCACGGTCCCCAGTGCCAGGCGCGGCTGCCGGGGGCGGCGGTGTCGACGGCGGCGGCGAGCAGCCCGGCGCTCGCGGCGATCACGGTCAGCAGGTCGGCCGGGGTCGCGTCGGCGCGCACCCGCAGGTCGAGGGGGAGGTAGCCGTCGGCCGGCAGGCCGGTCAGCTGCGCCGCGTAGGCGAGCAGGTCGTGGGCGACGTGCGCCGCGGTCGTCCAGCAGGTCCACTCCAGGTCTGCCGCCGGCACGGTCCAGTCGCGGTCCACGGCGGGCCGCAGCACCCGTGTTGTCTCGGCGGCGGCGCTGCGGACGTCCGCCGCGGTCATCCCCAGCGTGTGTCCTGTGGGCACCCGGCTGATCCTAGTTCCGCGGGGCGTCCTTCACGAATATGATCCCGTCGTTGCTGGCCAGGTGGGCCGGGTCCAGCGGGGCGTAGCCGAACCAGGGGGACACGCGGGGAGCGGGCGTCACGTCGCCGAGGGCGTCGGCCAGCCGGCGGGCGTCGACGACGTATCGGTCCTGCGGGAGCGCGTACAGGAGCCCTTCGATGGTGTCCGGGGGTGGGGTCTGCACACCGTGGTGGCGGATCGTGCCGAGGGCCGTGGCCAGGACGGCGTACCCCTCACCCAGTTGGGCGCTGGCGATGGCCCCGGCGCTCCACCACTGCACCGGTCCCGCCCACATCTGCATCGTGCTCTTGTCCCGCTGCAGATGTGCGTTGTGGGCGTTCACCAGGGTCGGGCCCCGTTCGGCGAGGGCGAGCAGGTTGGCGGCCATCATCGAATCCCGCACGCCGAGCAGCCATGCCATGCGTCGCGGTGCCGGGTCGGCCATCCAGAAGTGGTAGCGCAGCAGGCCGGTGGCGGTGCGCCCGTACATGCGGGCCCGGTCCCAGTCGTCCGGTGAGGACGCCGCGATCAGGTGGGGCGTCTGCGCGTCGAGCAGGGCTACCAGGTCGTCGGCGAGCAGTCGCAGCTGGGTGGCCTCGGGCGTCTGCCCCACGGACTGGGACGGGTCCATCATGGCGGCGGGATTGGTCCACCGGTCGTCGGCGCCGAGCAGGCGGTCGAGCGTTTCCGCGGTGCAGGGGAGCAGGTCGGCGTCCACCCGGGCGGTGAGGTAGGAGTGGAGTGCGGTGAGGGCCTGCCGGGGGCTCGCGGCGGCGGTGATCTCCAGCGGGCCGTCGAAACCGGCGAAGCGCACCTGCTCGGACGCGGGCCGGCCGTCGTTGTACGCGCGCATCCAGCGCACCAGCTCGCGGTTGGCCGCGAAGGCGCCCCACTCGTGGCTGAAGCCGCGCTCCATGACCTCGTCGAGGGTGCCCGTGCCGGACGTGACGTAGTCGTCCACGACCAGGCCCATCATGCAGTCGCTCTCGATCGCGATCGTCCGGTAGCCCTCCTGCTCGACGAGTTGCCGGAAGAGATCGTTGCGCACCTCGAGCAGAACGTCCTCGCCGTGGGTGGGCTCACCCAAGGCAAGCAGCCGCGGCCGGGCCGGGAGCAAGCCCATGACGGTCGCGGCGTCAACGGCATGGGCGGTGTCTGTGATGCCAGCAGTCATGCCGTCAACGGTATCGTTGAACCAACGATTGAAACTTCTCAGGCGAATTTGGCAGGACAGTGAGGCGAAACCTTCAAGACGGCGGTCGGCTGAGGCCGGTTGACCTGGCGCGCGGGCACGGCCTGTCCACGCAGGCGATCAGGAACTACGAGGCGGCGGGCATCCTGCCGGGCGCGGAACGCACCCCGCACGGCTACCGCACCTACACGCCGCTGCACGCGAACGCCCTGCAGGCGTTCCTCGCCCTCGTACCGGGACACGGCCACCAGACGGCCACGTCGATCATGCGGGCGGTCAACCGGGACGCGACCGAGGACGCGCTTCGGCTCATCGACGAGAGCCACGCCCAACTGCTCGACGACCGCCGCACCCTCCAGGCCGTCGAAGCCGCGCTTCACGACCTCAGTCCCGTACCGCCGGAACGCGGCGACACGTTCGTCGGCCCGCTGTCGAGAAGGCTCGGCATCCGCCCGGCCACCCTGCGCAAATGGGAACGCGCCGGCGTGGTCCAGCCGCGCCGCGACCCGCGGACCGGCTACCGGGTCTACCGCGCGGCCGACGTACGCGACGCCCTGCTGGCCCACCAGCTCAGGCGAGGCGGCTACCTGCTGGAGCAGATCGCCCCGCTGATCGCGCAGGTCCGCTCCGCCGGAGGCGTCGCACCCCTGGAATCGATGCTGCGTGACTGGCGCGCCCGCCTCTCGGCCCGCGGCCGCGCCATGCTCACCGGCGCCGCCGCACTGGACGCCTACCTCGGCTGCCGACCGGCTCCAGGCCGGCCGAATGCCGCACCAGCAGCGCCGGGCCCACTGCGGCCGGCCGGATGATCCGTCGTGTCTGCGGTCCCACGCCCGCTGCTGTTAGAGTGGTGGCGGCGTTGATCGTTTGTTGAGGAGACCAGACATGGTGGTGGACGACGACATCTCCGGGTGATACCCGGACCCGACAGGCCACCGGCCCGGCGCGTGGAAGCGTCGCCGACGTGGTCTTGCTGTCGTCCTCTCTTTCCCCTGTCTGCCGCCGGGGCAGAAGTGTCTTCCCTGCCCCCCTCATCACGAGGTCACCTCCATGTCCGACGTCTCCATCGTCTGCTCGAACCTGTCCTTCACCTGGCCCGACGACACTCCCGTCTTCCAGGACCTGTCCTTCACCGTCGGCTCCGGCCGCACCGGCCTCGTCGCGCCCAACGGCACCGGCAAGAGCACGCTGCTCAAGCTCATCGCCGGTGAACTGCGGCCCGACACCGGGTCGGTCTCCGTGACCGGCACCCTCGGTTACCTCCCGCAGAGCCTCCCCCTGACCGGCGACCTCACGGTCGCCGAGGTGCTGGGCGTCGCCGCGATCATCCAGGCCATCGACGCCGTGGAGTCCGGGGACGTCGACGAGAAGCACTTCACCACCATCGGCGACGACTGGGACGTCGAGGAACGCACCCGCGCCCAGCTCGACCGCCTCGGCCTGGCCGACCTCACCCTGGACCGCAGCCTGAGCACCCTCAGCGGCGGCCAGGTCATCTCCCTCGGTCTCGCCGCCCAGTTGCTGAAGCGGCCCGACGTGCTGTTGCTCGACGAGCCCACCAACAACCTCGACCTCGACGCCCGGCACAAGCTCTACGACGTGCTGGAGGACTTCAACGGCTTGCTGCTCCTGGTCAGCCACGACCGCGCCCTGCTCGACCGCATGGAACGCATCGCCGAACTCGACCGCGGCGAACTGCGCTTCTACGGCGGCAACTTCACCGAGTACGAGGAGGCCGTGCGGGTCGAGCAGGAAGCCGCCGAGAAGAACGTCCGCAACGCCGAGCAGGAGCTGAAGCGGGAGAAGCGGGAGATGCAGCAGGCCCGCGAGCGCGCCGAACGCCGGCAGAGCAACGCCGCCCGCAACCTGAAGAGCGCGGGCCTGCCCCGGATCTTCGCCGGCACCATGAAGCGGGGCGCGCAGGAGTCCGCGGGCCGGGCGGGCCAGATGCACGCCAACCGGGTCAGCGAGGCGAAGGCCCGGCTGGACGAGGCCGGGCGTGCGCTGCGCGAGGAACAGAGCATCACGCTGGCCCTGCCGGACACCAACGTGCCCGCCGGACGCACCCTGTTCCTCGGCGAGCAGCTGCGCGTCCGCCTCGGCGACCGGGACGTGTTCGCCGGCCAGGGCGTCGACCTGACCGTCCGGGGCCCGGAGCGCATCGCGCTGACCGGTCCCAACGGTGCCGGCAAGAGCACCCTGCTGCGCCTGATCAACGGCGACCTGACACCACAGAGCGGCGAGATCAAGCGGGCCGACGGCCGCATCGCCTACCTCTCGCAGCGCCTCGACCTGCTGGACGTGGACCGTACGGTCGCCGAGAACTTCGCCGACTACGCCCCGGAGCGGCCGGAGGCCGAGCGGATGAACCTGCTCGCCCGCTTCCTCTTCCGGGGGCCCCGCGCCCATCTGCCCGTCGGGGTGCTCTCCGGAGGCGAGCGGCTTCGCGCCACCCTGGCCTGTGTGCTGTGCGCGGAACCAGCTCCGCACCTGCTGCTCCTGGACGAGCCGACGAACAACCTCGACCTGGTCAGCGCGGGCCAGTTGGAGAGCGCCCTGAACTCGTACCAGGGGGCCTTCGTGGTGGTCAGCCACGACGAACGGTTCCTGCGCGACATCGGCGTGAACCGGTGGCTGCGGCTGGCCGACGGCGTGCTGAAGGAGACGGGGGCCCCTGAGGTGTGAGCCGCCGCGTGTCGACCTGGCCCGTGCCCGAGGCATACCGCCCCGCGGGCCGCGCACCGATCACGTTGGACGGATCCCATGCCTCAGTCCGCTCTGCTCGCCCACGACCTTGTCCACACCCTCGGCGACCGACGGGTGCTCGACGGTGTCTCCCTGACCGCCTCGCCCGGGCACCGCATCGGGCTGATCGGGGAGAACGGCGTCGGCAAGTCGACCCTGCTACGCCTGCTGGCCGGGCCGGACCAGCCCCACGCCGGCAGCGTCACGCGCCCACCCGACTTGGGCTTTCTCCAGCAGGAGATGCCCTACGACACCGACGCGACAATCGCCGACGTACTCGACGACGCGCTACGCGAGGCCAGGGAGGACCTCACCGAGCTGGACCGGCTCACCGATCAGCTCGCGCGGACCGCGCAGGACGCGCCCGAGTACCCCGGCCTGCTCGACGCGTACGGCGTCCGGCTCGAACAGGCCCAGGAACGGGAGGCCTGGGACGCCGACCGGCGTGCCGCGCTCGTGCTCGACGGCCTCGGCCTCGGCAGTTTCGGCCACGACCGGACGCTCGGGTCAATGTCCGGCGGGCAGCGCGGCCGGCTCGCGCTGGCCGCACTGCTTGTCCGGCGGCCCGCCGCGCTGCTGCTGGACGAACCGACCAACCATCTCGACGACCGTGCCGCCGCCTTCGTCGAGGAGCAACTGCGCAGCCTGCCCGGGGTCGTCGTGGTGGCCAGCCACGACCGGGCCTTTCTGGACGCCGTGTGCACGGACCTGATCGACCTCGACCCCGCGATGCAGGGCCCGGTCCGCTACGGCGGCAACTACAGCGCCTACCTGGCCGAGAAACGTGCCGAGCGGGACCGCTGGGAGCGCCGCTGGGCCGAGGAACAGGAGGAACTGGCGGCGCTGCGGGTCTCCGCCGAGGTCACCGCGCACCGCGTCGCACCGGACCGGGGGCCGCGCGACAACGAGAAGATGGGCTACGGCCACCGCGCCGGCCGGGTGCAGAGCCAGATCTCCCGCCGGGTGCGCAACGCCACCCGCCGCCTGGAGGAGCTGGAACGCTCCCAGGTCGGCGAGCCGCCGAAGCCCCTGCGGTTCGAGAGCACGGCACTCGCCGCACCCGCGGCGGAAGGCGACGGTCCGCTGGTGTCCCTGGCTGACGCACGGGTGCCGGGCCGGCTCGCACCGGTGAGTGCGCAGGTGTCGGCGACCGACCGTCTGCTGGTCACCGGGGGGAACGGGGCGGGGAAGTCGACCCTGCTGGCCGTGCTCGCCGGGCGGCTCACACCCGAGGGTGAGGTGCGGCGGCGGCGCGGGCTGACCGTGGGACTGCTCGCCCAGGACACCGTATTCGACCGGCCGGACCGGTCCGTCCGGGCCACCTATGAGCTGGCGCTGGGCGCCGAGCGGGCCGAGGCGGTGCCGCTGGGCTCGCTGGGCCTGATGCACGACGCGGACCTGGACAAGCCGGTCGGGCGGCTCTCGGTGGGGCAGCGCCGACGTCTCGCGCTGGCGCTGCTGGTGGCGCGACCGCCGCAGTTGCTGCTGCTCGACGAACCCACCAACCACCTGTCGCCGCGCCTGTGCGACGAGTTGGAGGCGGCGCTGGGCGGCGGCCCCGGCGCGATCGTGCTGGCCAGCCACGACCGCTGGCTGCGCAAGCGCTGGCAGGGGCGGGAGATCCGGCTCGGCTCCGACCACGAGCGCTCGGACAGTGCGGGTCACAAGCTGCTCGCCCGCGTAACGCCGCCACACCCGCAGGGAGCCGGCCGGAACGGATAGCAGAGTCTGCCCGGGTGTCCTGGATCGTTGTCGTGTCGGGTGTCGAGAATGTGGCGCTGGCTCCGTCCCAGGGACACGAGCGGCCACGACGGGCCGCGCGACGAAGGAGGACCACCATGAAGTACCTGCTGCTGAAGCACTACCGCGGCGCCCCGGCTGCGGTCAACGACGTGCCGATGGACCAGTGGACGCCGGAGGAGGTCGACGCGCATGTGCAGTTCATGCGCGACTTCGCTGCCCGCTTGGAGGACACGGGTGAGTTCGTCGACGGACAGGCACTGTCGCCCGAGGGCGCGTTCGTGCGGTATGACGGCGAGGGGCGCCCACCGGTGACCGATGGTCCGTTCGCCGAGACCAAGGACCTCATCGCCGGCTGGATGGTCATCGACGTGGAGTCTTGGGACCGCGCGGTCCAGTTGGCGGGGGAGCTGTCCGCCGCTCCCGGGGCCGGCGGCGAGCCGATCCACGAGTGGCTCGAGGTGCGACCGTTTCTCACCGAGTCGCCCACGGTGACCGAGTGAACGAATCGCTGCTGCGGGAGCTTGTGCCCGCGGTGATCGGTGTCCTCGTCCGGCGCGGAGCGGACTTCGCGTCGGCCGAGGATGCCGTGCAGGAGGCCCTGATCCGGGCGCTGGACAGCTGGCCGGATGATCCACCGCGCGATCCGAAGGCATGGCTCGTCGCCGTCGGGTGGCGAAGGTTCCTCGACGCCGCCCGTGCCGAGGCGTCGCGGCGGGGGCGGGAACTCGCCGTGGAGGTCGAGCCTCCCGCCGGTCCGGCGCCCGCCACGGACGACACGCTGCGGCTCTACTTCCTGTGTGCGCACCCCACCCTGCCGCCAGCCTCGGCCGTCGCCTTGACGCTGCGCGCGGTCGGTGGCCTGACCACGCGGCAGATCGCGGCGGCATACCTCGTCCCCGAGGCGACCATGGCGCAGCGGATCAGCCGGGCCAAGCGGCGGATCGCGGGGCTGCCGCTCGACCAGCCCGGCGATCTCGGGACGGTGCTACGGGTGCTCTACCTCGTCTTCAACGAGGGGTACGGCGGAAACGTCGACCTGGCGGCCGAGGCGATCCGTCTCACCCGCCAGCTCGTCGCCTTGACCGACGAGCCCGAGGTCGCGGGGCTGCTCGCGCTCATGCTGCTGCACCATGCGCGCCGCGCGTCCCGCACCGGCCCCGGAGGTCGCCTGGTGCCGCTCGGTGAGCAGGACCGATCGCGTTGGGACACCGGCCTGATCACCGAGGGGGTGACGATCTTGCAGGCCGCGCTGGCCCGCGACCGGCTGGGCGAATACCAGGCACAGGCCGCGATCGCCGCCCTGCACGCGGACGCCCGGAGCACCTCCGAGACGGACTGGGTGCAGATCGTGGAGTGGTACGACGAACTGCTGCTCATCACCGGCAGCCCGGTGGTGCGGCTCAACCGTGCAGTGGCCGTCGGGGAGGCCGACGGACCGCAGGCCGGCCTGGCGGCGCTGGCTCACGTGAACCCCGACCTGCCCCGCTACGCCGCGGTGACGGCATACCTGCACGAACGCGCCGGCGACCTCGAGCACGCCGCCGAACTTTATGCCGAGGCCTCCCGCGCCGCTACCAGCGTGCCGGAGCGCGACCACCTCACTCGAGAGGCCGCCCGGGTGCGGCAACTGCTGCGTCCGTGAGTCAACGGCCGGCGGCGCGGATGAATCCACGTCCGTCGCGCCTGACTCGGCGTTCGTTCACACCGAGCGTCCGGTGACCCGGCGAGGGACGAGCAGCTGGTTCCAGGCCCGGACCTGCGCGTGGTGGCCCGACCAGGCGTCCCACACCGAGCGAGCCCACTCGGCGGCCAGGGCCGCGTACTGGCTGTGTGGCGCATCGAGGAGGTGCCGGTGCGTCAGGACTCCATCGAGATCCGGTGCCGCCAGGGGCGTGAAGATGTCCGGATGAGTCCGCATCATCTCCTGGTGCATGGACGCCCCCTCCGAGACCGGCTGCCCGCACTCGAGGTAGAGGTCCATGGTCATCAGGCACAGCGCGGTGGTCTGCACCCCGATCCGGGTGCTCGGGTCCGCGTGCAGGCACGCGTAGGCATCGACGACGTACTGCCTGTATCCCAGCAGGTCCGGCGCGTAGAACGCGGCCTGCACCGCCCCGGCCTCGGCCACGCACTCCCCGGTCGCAGCCCGGTTGGGCACGACCGGCAGGCCTCGGTCGGTGTGGGTCAGGCCGCATCCGGGGCAGGTGATCAGGCTCATGCCGCCTCCAAGGGCGCAACGCGTCGAGGGACTGGACGTGCGGTGGCGCGTCGGGGGGTCACGTGCTGCCCGCCTGCCGCCGACGTTGACGTGGTGGTCGAAGTGTGTGAGCACGCCGGAGGTGCCCTGGACGCACGGCGCTCGGCACTGCGTGGAGCGGCCGGTACCTCATAGGGCCTCCAACAGAGCGTCGGTCCACACCCGGACTGTGGCGTGTTGGTGCGCCCAGGCGGACCAGACGCAGCTCGGCCAGTCCGCGAGGCTCGGGCCGAACTCGTCGTCGGGCAGGTTCCACAGCACCGCGACGGTCAGTTCCCCGTAATCATCAGGCGGCGTGAGCAGGGGCCAGTCGTCCTTGCCAAGTGCGGGCAGGACGGTGGCGCTGACGCGCGGGCGCAATCGCTGCAGCTGTGCGGCGGGGATGCCGCGCTCGATGCGCGCACACAGCGCGACCAGGTGCACGGCTATCGAGGAACGCTGACGCCGGTCGCTGTCGGCGCCTCCCGTGTGCTGGGTCGCGAAGCAGTCGACGTGAGACGGTTGCGCCGCAGCCGGGCCCAGCGCCAGCAGGCGGACGGTGAGCTCGCCGTACATCCGCCAGCGCGCGGGCGCAGACTCCATGTACGGATGCTGCGGCCCACCCTCGACCGCTACCAGGCCCCCACAACCACAGCGTTCCATGGCAAGCACCGTAGAGCCGCCCGTTGCGTCAGGGTCAACCACATCATCCCCACGGAGTCGACGGGGTTCGTGGCACGTTCGTCGGCGGGCCCTCCACCCCGGCCGGATTATCGGATTGGAGTTATCGGTAATCCGTTAATTGAAACGGACAGATCCGGACAAGATGCCAGTGCATCATAATGACAGTTCTTTGGCGTAAGGAATGAGCCTGGTGTAAATCCGACCTGGCACAGGAGGCGTGCGGCCTGGGCCCGTTGTGCGCCGCCGATCAAGCCCAGGCCGACACGTGGTCAGGGTCTGGTGAGGATGACGAGTTGCTGGGTCGCTCGGGTCATCGCGACATAGCGGTCGACCGCGCCTTCGATGCCGTTGCCGAATCCCTCGGGGGCGACGAGGACGACCAGGTCGAACTCCAGCCCCTTCGACAGCTCCGGGGTCAGCGACCGGACGCGGGACGTCGCCCGGAACGCGGGATCGCCGATGACGCAGGCGATCCCGTCGGCGTGCGCGGCGAGCCAGGTGTCGAGGATCGAACCCAGATCCGAAACAGATCCGTGTACGACGGGGACATCACCGCTGCGGATAGAGGTCGGCACGTTGGCGTCCGGGAGCACGGCCCGGATGACCGGCTCGGCTTCCGCCATGACCTCTTTCGGCGTCCGGTAGTTGATGCTCAGGGAGGCCAGGTTGATCCGGTCGAACCCGAGCCGCTCGAGCCGCTCCTGCCACGACTCCGTGAACCCGTGCCTGGCCTGGGCGCGGTCCCCGACGATGGTGAAGCTGCGGGACGGGCAGCGGAGCAGCAACATCTGCCACTCCGCGTCGGTCAGTTCCTGAGCCTCGTCGACGACGATGTGCGCGAACGGGCCGGCGAGCACATCCGGGTCGTGGGCGGGCGGCGGGGCGACGCCGTCGGCCAGGGCGTCCTGCAGGTCCCCTTGGTGCAGCATGGTCATCAGGCCCTCGCCGTCGTCGTACGCGGCGGAGGCGATCAGGTCGTCGACGACCTGGGCCATCTGCTCGCGTCCGACGGAGGCGGCGGCGTCATGCCGGCGCCGGCGCTCAGCGGCCTCCGCATCGCCGAGCCGCTGCCGCGCGGCGTCCAGCAACGGCAGGTCAGACACCGTCCACGCCTGGGCGTCCGCGCGCTGGAGCTTGCGGATGGCGTCCGTGCTGAGCCAGGGGGCGCATCTGCGTAGGTAGGCGGGGACCGACCAGAGGTCGCCGACGAGGTCGGCCGCGTCGAGCAGCGGCCACGCGCGGTGGAAGACCGTGCGCAGTTCCCGGTTCCGCTCCATCGACGCGCGGAACTGGGCCTCCGGCTCGTCGCCGTCGTACTTCTCGAGCAGGATCGTGAGCAGCGCGTCCCAGATCTGCTCGCGCGCCTCGTTGTGCGGCGTGCCCGGATCCGGCGCCTCGAACGCCTCCGCCCAGTCGTCGGCGCTCAGCCGGATCTCGGACCATTCGGTCGCGACCGTCATCCCCTTCGCGGGCGGCTCCTCGTAGAACCGTACGGCCGCTTCGATCGCCTTGACCATGTCGGCGGACGACTTCAGCGCGGCCACCTCCGGGTCGACCTCGATCTTGGCTGCGGCGCCCTCGGGGACGAGGTCCCGCAGCGTGCAGGTCTGCACGTCCTCCTCGCCGAGGCTGGGGAGGACGTCGGAGACGTACGCCAGGTAGGGCTGGTGCGGGCCGACGAACAGCACGCCGCCCCGGCGGTGACCGAGGCGAGGGTCGGAGTAGAGGAGGTACGCGGTGCGGTGCAGGGCGACGACGGTCTTCCCCGTACCGGGGCCGCCGTCGACGACGAGAGCGCCGGCGGATCCCGCGCGAATGATCGCGTCCTGGTCGGCCTGGATGGTGCCGAGCACGTCCCGCATCCGGGCCGACCGGTTGCCGCCCAGGCTGGCGATGAAGGCGGACTGGTCGTCGAGCGCGGCGTGCCCTTCGAACCCGTCCGGGGTGAACACCTCGTCCCAGTAGTCGGTGATCCGGCCGCGGGTCCAGCGATACCTGCGGCGGCTCGCCAGACCCATGGGGTTGGCGTGGGTCGCTGCGAAGAACGGCTCGGCCGCGGGGGAGCGCCAGTCGACCAGCAGGCGGCGACCCGCACCGTCCGTGAGGCCGAGTCGTCCGACGTACCCGGGCTCGGGGTCGTCTGCGCTGACCATGCGGCCCAGGCACAGGTCCCGGCTGAAGCGGCGCAGGGCGCGCAGGCGAGCGGTCAGCCGGTGGATCGCCTGGTCCCGGTCCAGCGCCTGCCGGCCTTTGCCGCCGGGCGCCTTGAGTTCGGCATCGAGACGGCCGGACAGGTCGGCGATCGTCTGCTCAAGGCTCTCCGCGATGGCGGCGAAATGCTGCTCGTCGCCGGCGATGAGCGCCGGGTCGGCCTTGGGGGAGAGGTGGTCGGGAAGATCAAACGCGCTGGTGGTCAGCGGGGTCACGTCATCAGCTCCGATCTGAGGCCGCGGCCGTCGTCGTGGTGCCCGCGCAATACGTCGACAACAACAACGCTCGCATTTCGCGGTTCCCATTTCGTCAAGTTCTGGCCTCGGCCGGCGATTCTGCGGCATGACCGGGGTCTTGCCGCAAGCCCCCCAGTGCGCTATATGTTGATAGTGGCAGGGAGTAGTGCTCTCCCTGTCCTTTCTATTTATCGCCCACGGTGGATGGGTCATCTCCTCGCGAAGCGGCAGCATTCTGCGCGACGGCATCGCCAAGAGCGTCAGCCGCCGTTCTCCACCAGCTGGGTGGAGGTCCGCCTGTCAATCCGTTGGGCGGCCGTAGCTGGCGCGGGCCTCGGCGACCTGGCGGGCTTGCCGGTCGCGCCACCGCTTCTGCGCATCGCTGTTGCAGCGCCGGCAGACCTTGCGATAGCGGCCGGTGCGGGGATCGATTTCGCGGTCGTGTCCGTTGCGGCACTGAGGTTGCTGTTTCCGGTTGCGGCGGTTCTCGCCATGACCGACCTGACGCAGGTGGGTGGGCTCGATACAGTCCGGCACACCGCAGGCGTGGTGAACATCCAGCGCAGGATCGTAGTCGCCGACGAAGACGACGAACGCGGCGATGTGGGCCCACGCCCGACCCGCCACCTTCTGGTATACGCCGCGCTGGTTGCCGTAGCCACGCACGACGAGGCAGCCGTCTTCCCGGCGGACTGAGCGGTCCAGCAGGTAGGTCCGGAGCGTCTCCTCGGTGAAATGGCGAGACAAGCCCTTGATCTGCGACAGCACGTCGTGAGGGTAGAGGGCTCCGCTGACGTCGGTCGCTCGCGCGCGGGTCGGCGTGGTCAGGCGCTCACCGGGTCGAGCGGGCGCGTAGGATCTCCGCGCCCTCGCCGGCCAACTCGGGCAGGACGACCAGTCGCCCGGTGAGGGCCAGCAACAACGCCTCCGCCGTGCCCCGGACCTCCGGCCCGTCACCCCGGGCCCAGTCCAGGTCGGTGGCCGCGAACCGTAGCCCGGCCCGGTGCCGGCGCGGCCCGAACGCCACCGACCGGCGGCTGACCAGGAAGTCGAGCGAGGTCCGGGCGTGATCCGGGTCGAGCTCGTGCGGCAGGCCGAGCGGGCGGCGTACGTCCTGGCCATGCACCTGCAGGTCGGTGAGCTGGCCGAAGAGGCCGACCACGGGCGGCTTGAACGGGTTGCGTTCGTTGCGCCGCAGCTCGGCCACCAGTTCGGCGGCCGGCCGCCGGGCGATCCTGCGGGCCAGCTCGGCGTTGGCCCGGTGCAGGTTGAAGCGACTGCGCAGGATCAGCGGCAGAAGCCAGCGGGGAGGCGTGGCGAACGGGGCGATCAGGTGGCCCGCCACCTCCTTGGCCGTCCACTCTCCGCAGAGGCTGGGCGTGTCCAGTTGTTCCGGCGTCAGCGAGTCGATCAGGTCGGCGAATCGGCGTCGTTCCGCCGCGACCATGTCCAGAAGAGCCACTCCGGCGACGCTACCGGCCAATCGCACCGCACGCCGCCCTGGCGTCCGGCCGCCCGACCTTCAGTCCAGGTCGGGTTTGGACGTGCGCCGGGGCGGCCTCGCGCGAGGCCGCCCCGGACTGCACCCTCACCGCTCGGTGCGGTCTTCGATCTCGGTGCCGGACTCCTCGGGCAGGGCGCCGATCGCCTGCTCGGCGGCCCGGCCGCCGGTGCTCTCGTCACCCAGGTTGAGGTCGCTGCGGGGCATGCCCTCCACCCCGGCGGCGATGCCGGTGCCGTCCGGTGGGCCGGCGGTGCGGGAATCACCGGTACGGCCCCGGGTCACACCGCGTTCGTCCAGGCGCTGGTGCGCGGTCTCGCCCCCCAGGTGATCGGCTCGGGACTTCGCCACGCGCTTGATGTCGTCGCTCATGTCGCCTCCCGTGTGCTGGCTGTCGAGCTGGCCGGCGGTGCCGGTCAGCGGCCGATGGCCGGCCGACCCGGCCCGGGCGGGCCCGGTCGTGGTGCCGCCGTCTGGGCAGCCGGACCACCTGAGGACTCGCGGCGACCCACCCCCTGGCCGTGGTATATGCCCTCGTCCGTGCCCGGATCGCCGGGATCGGCCAGGCTGGTGTCGATCGGCCCGCCGGTCGGTTCGGACAGGCCGGCCCGGCGCAGCGCGGTGACGAGCTCGTCGTGCGACATCCGCTCGCCACCCGGGATCCCGGCGGCGTACGCGATGGCGCGCAGCGTCGCCAGGTCCTCATCCACGAAAGATTCGGCCATGCCGGTGCCTTCCCCCGGCTCGGGCCGGGAAACCCGCCGCTGCCGGTTTGTCGCCGTGCCCGGCCCGGTCAGCCGGCCGGCGCGGGGCCGGTCGAGTCGCGGACGACCAGGGTGTGGCCGGTGGGCCGGCGGCGAGGGCGGGTCGACCTGGGCTTGAGGGCGAGGGTGAGGGCCATCCGTCCCATTTCGGTCATCGGCAGGCGTACCGTGGTGAGGCTCGGGGCGAGGTCGGCGGCGACCGACACGTCGTCGAAGCCGACCACCGACATTTGCTCGGGCACCGGGATGCGCCGGGCCCGCAGGATGGACAGCACGCCGATCGCCATCGCGTCGTTGAGCGCGATGATCGCGGTGCTGTCCGGGTGCTGGTGCAGGATCCGCTCGGCGGCCACCCGGCCACCGTCGCGGGTGAAGTCGGAGTGCACGACGGGCAGTTCGTCGAGCGAGAGCCCGTGCGCGGACAGCGCGGCGGCGACCCCGGCGAGCCGGTCGGCCACCGTGGTCAGTCCCGGCGTACCGGCGGCCACGGCGATCCGCCGATGGCCGAGTCCCAGCAGGTGTGCGCCGATCGCCCGACCGCCGGCCTCGTTGTCGGGCACGACGGCGTCGACGCCGAGGGCGTGCCGGCCGATGACGGCGACCCGGCCGCCGGCGCGCTGGAACGCGGCGAGTTCGGTGCGCGCCTCGCCCTCCACGCGCGGGTCGTCGTAGCCGGACCCGGCGATCAGGATGATGCCGACCCGCTGGGCGATCAGGTGCCGCAGCTGGCGCAGTTCGTTCTCCGGGTCGCGGCCGGAGTGGGCGATCTGGACCAGCAGCCCCTCCTCGGCGGCGACCTCGACGACCCCGCTGGCGATCTCCGAGAAGTAGGGGTCGTCGATCTGGTGGACGATCAGGCCGACGGTGGAGCTGGCGCCGCCGGCGAGGGTGCGGGCGTAGGGGTTGGCGACGTAGCCGAGCTCGCGGGAGACCTGCCGGACCCGGTCGGCGACCTCCTCGCTGACGCCCTCGCGGCCGGCCAGGGCGCGGGAGGCGGTCGCCAGCGAGACGCCGGCGCGTTCCGCCACGTCGACGAGGCGCAGCCGGGCACCGGGTTTGGGCATCCACGAACTCCTGACGTCACATTGATCCGCACCGCGCTCTTGCCTGTGGCGTAAGGCACAGCATAGAGTACGTAAGCGCTTTCGTAAGCGCTTTCGTACGCGCGGCACCGCCGCTGCCCGACCGCCGTCCGGCGAGCGTGACCTCGCCCGGCCAGCGGCCCGGGCGGCCCTCAGTCCTGTCCAGACGTACCTCCAACTCCAGTGACCAGAGCACGGTCCCGCGCCTCACGTAAGCGCTTTCGTCAGCGACCACCACGCACCGACGAACGGAGCACCGTCCAAATGAGAAGAAGCAGAAGGGCCGCCATCGCGGCCACCGCCCTGCTGGGCCTGGCCCTGACAGCCAGCGCGAGCCCCGCCCAGGCCGACCGGCCCGGCCCGCACGACGTCCACCCCGCCCTGTGGTCGCACCTGGTCGCGTTCTACGACTTCGACCACCCGATGCCCGGCGACGCCGCGCTCGAACGGGACCTCGGCCGCTCGGGCACCGAGATCGAACTGGTCAACGGCGGCGCGGACATGCGGGTGCCCGACCAGGCGTACAAGAACAGCGGCAACGCGCTGCAGACCCGGCAGGTCAACCCGGAGGTCGCCGGCAACGACGACTGGAAGGCCGGCATCTGGTCGTCCAGCGGCGTACGGACGCTGCGCCCGTTCAGCGGCGCCGAGGGTACGACGGTGATGGGCTGGTTCAAGCGGGAGATGGACGGCCCGGCACCGAACTCCACCACCGCCAACCCGACCGACCGGTACAACGCGATCGGCCTGGCCGGCGTGCTGACCGGCGACTCCGACGGACACGGGGTGCGGGCCCTGCTCGAGCTGATCGACGTCAACGGTGAGCTGCGCCTGGTCGCGCTCGGCCGGCGCCTCGACGGCGGATCCTCGCAGACGTTCGCGGCGAGTGAGGACTGGCGCACCCTGCTGCCGAAGGGGGAGTGGGTGCACCTCGCCGCCACCTACGACTTCACCACCGGCACCATGGCGCTCTACCGCAACGGCGAGCCGGTCGACGGCTTCTACACCGTCGCCGGTGACCCGTGGAAGGTGTCCGGGCCCGGCCCGCACGTCACCAGTGCCACCGACCCGCGCGGAATCAAGATCGGCGGGAGCTTCCCGCAGAACAACCTCGAGCGCAACCCGTGCGACTGCCGCATGGACGGGCTCATGTTCCTCGACAGCGTGATCCCGGCGAGCGACATCGCCAAGCAGTACCGCTACATGGCCCGCTGACCGTTCCTCGGTCCGTCCCACCGAGAAGGAGAACCCGCGTGTTCATTCGCGCTGGCAGCACCGGCAGGCTCCGTAGAGCCGCCCTTACCGCCGGGGTCACTGCCGCCACCCTCGTCCTGTCCACCCTGGTCGCCGGACCCGCCCGGGCCGCCGGCGCCGTCTACGACCCGATCCCCGAGTCGCCGATCCAGTCCCAGTTGGGCCTGGTCCTGCAGGAGTACGCCAGCTTCCCGCAGTCGAACCCGAACCCGGCCCCCGTCGACCAGCGGCTGGTCCGTAAGGCCCGGATCAACACCATCAACGAACTGCCCGACGGCTCCGGCCGCCGCGCCGTGCCGGACCTCAACGGCAACCTCTACTTCGTCGAGAACGGTGTGCCGCACGTCTACCTCGACGTGGCCGCGACCTTCGCGCCGCAGTTCTTCTCCGGCCGCGGCCTCGGCCAGGGCTTCGGGTACGTCGCGTTCCACCCGGACTTCGGGCACAACGGCCGCTTCTACACCATCCACACCGAGCAGGCCTCGCTCGCCACCCGGACCCCGGACTACGCCCAGCCGAACACCATCTACCAGGGCGTCATCACCGAGTGGACGGCCACCGACCCGGCCGCGGACACCTTCTCCGGCACCCACCGGGAGCTGCTGCGCATCGGCTTCGGCGGCCAGATCCACGGCATCCAGGAGATCAACTTCAACCCGACCGCGAAGCCGGACGACGCGGACTACGGCATGCTCTACCTCGCGGTCGGTGACGGCGGGCAGGGCTACCGCAACGGCGACCCGCAGAACATGGGCATGCCGCACGGAAAGCTGCTGCGGATCGACCCGCAGGGCACCAACGCGCCCAACGGCCGGTACGGGATCCCGGCCGACAACCCGTTCGTCGGTCGGGACGGCGCGCTCGGCGAGATCTACGCGGTGGGCTTCCGCGACCCGCACCGGTTCAGCTGGGACCGGGCCACCGGCCGGATGTTCCTGGGCCACATCGGCGAGCACGCCATCGAGTCGATCTACGAGGTTCGGGCCGGGGACAACTTCGGCTGGAGCGAGCGCGAGGGCTCGTGGGTCTTCGACAAGACCGCGACCAAGCCGTGCGACAAGCTCTACCCGCTGCCGGCCGACGACGCGAAGTACGGCTACACCTACCCGGTCGCCGCGTACGACCACAACCCGGCCCCGGGCTGGAACTGCACCTCCGACGTGGGCGTCGCGGTGGCGGGCGGCTTCGTCTACCGCGGCCACACCCTGCCGGCCCTGATCGGCAAGTACGTCTTCGGTGACCTCGTCGCCGGCACCATCCTCTACACCGAGGCCAACGAGATGCGCCGCGGTGAGGGGCTGGCCACGATCCACCGGCTCGCGCTCTACACCACCGCCGGCGACCTGGTGCGGATGCAGGACCTGTCCGCCCCCGGTGCGCCCGGCGACCCGAACCGCGTCGACCTTCGTTTCGGCACCGACGCGGCCGGTGAGATCTACATCGTGGCCAAGGCCAACGGGAAGATCTGGAAGGTGGTCGGCACCAAGAAGGTGGCGAAGGGCGACGTGGGCAAGACCAAGGTCGTCCACACCGGCGGCGCCGAGAACTGGACCCCGGTGACCCCGGCCAAGTGGCAGTTCGACGGCGACCAGGTGATCCTCGCCGAGGCCGGCGTGAGCCGCCCCGGCCCCCGCCGCCCGTTCGAGTACGCCCTCCTCAACAAGGGCCCGGCAGCCTGGTCGTCGGTGCAGATCGACGCCCGGGTACGCCTCGACACGCCCGTGGAGGTCACCAACCGGGACATCATCATCGTCTTCGGCTGGCAGTCGGACACGCAGTACTACTACGCGCACCTGTCGACCGACAACACGATCTACCCGCACAACGGCATCTTCAAGGTCAACAACGCCGACCGGGAACGCATCGACCACCAGTGGAACGGCCGCTCCCGCGGCGCCAACCCGGCGATCACCGACGCCGACTGGCACAAGGTGCGGGTCGTGCACCTGCCCGCCACCGGTGAGATCGCCGTCTACGTCGACAACGCCAAGGACCCGCTGCTGACCGCGAAGGACACCACCTTCGGCTCCGGTCGGGTGGGCTTCGGCTCGTTCGACAACATCGGCCGTACCCGTCTGTTCACGGTCACCGGCACGCCGGCGGCCTGACCAACGCCCAGCGGGGGCGGCGGCGCATCCGCGCCGCCGCCCCCACCGCGTCTCGGGGCGCCGAACTGGTAGGAATCGTTGGTCCCGACGTCATTGAGCGCAGCGACGTCGAGTTCGGTGAAAGCGGCACGTCGCCATGGCCGGTCGGGCGCCAATCGTGACACGCACCGGGTCATCCTGGACCGAACCTCGTCCAGCGGCGCCACAACCGAAACGGGTCCCGGGCCACTCTTAGTGTGGTGGGAGGCCGGGTTGCGGAGTGAACGAGAGTACGTCGAGTACGTCCAGGCACGCATGCTGTGGCTGCGCCAGCTGGCGTACCGGCTGTGCGGGCAGTGGTCGGCCGCCGACGACCTGGTGCAGGAGTGCCTCGTCGCGCTGTACCGGCACTGGCGGAAGGCGACGGCGGCGGACTCGCTCGACGCGTACGTCCGGGCGATGTTGGTCCACGCGTACCTGGCCGAGCGGGAACGGTCCTGGACCCGCCGGGTCCGGCCGGTGGCCGACGTGATCGCCCCCTCGACGGCGCCGCTGGCCGGCGCCGACCACCGCGTCGACCTGCTCGCCGCGCTCACCAAGCTGTCCCGCGGGCAGCGCGCGGTGCTGGTCCTGCGGTACTGGGAGGACCTGGACGTCGCGCAGACCGCCGCCGTGCTGGGCTGCTCGGCCGGGACCGTCAAGAGCCAGACCTCGTACGCCATCGCGGCGCTGCGCCGCCTGCTGCCGAACTACGTGCCGGGAGGGTCGGACGCGCGATGAGAGACCTGTTCAGCACCCTGCCGGATGATCCGCCGCCGTTGCCGCCCGGCTACCTGGACACCGTGCTCGTCCGGGGCCGCCGCTCGGTCCGGCGCCAGCGGATCGGCGTCGCCGCTGCCTGGGCGGTCGTCGTGCTCCTGGCCGTCCTGGTGGTGCCCGGCGTCCCGCTCCCCGTCCAGCCGGCAGCCCCGTCGACGAAGCCGAGCCTGCCGGACCGCTTCGCCGGGTACTCGATCCTCACCAGCACCGTCGCGTCGGCTCCGCCCGGCCGCGCGATCGCCCTCTACGGCTACGGCAACGGCGAGGCGTTCAACATGTTCCAGTCGTTGGTCGTCGGGGCCGACGGGGACACCTACCGGCGGGTCGACGCCATGGAGGAGCGGGACCGCCCGTCGGCGCTGCTCGCCCCGGACGGCACCCGAGTGCTGCTCGGCGACGACCGCGGCGCGACCGCCGACCTGATCCTCGTCGACCTGACCACGGGCAAGCGCCGGTCGATCCCGCTCGGCGACCCGGTCGGCGTGCGACTGCTGGCCTGGTCGCCCGACGGCCGTCACGTCGCGTACAGCGCCGCACCCGTCATCCGGACGGACGAGTTCGGCACCGTCAACGTCGTCGAGGCCCAGGTGGCCCGCACCGGCACGCTGCGGCTGCTCGACCTGTCGACGGGGCGCAGCACGGAGCTGCCGGCGATCAAGCCGGCGTGGACGGCGGCGTTCGCGCCGGACAGCCGCCGGCTCGCCGTGCAGGTCGCCCAGACGGCCCACCTCGTCGACGTCGACGGCCGCGAGCACGGCAGCGTGCCGATCCCGCGTGGACGCGAGCTGGCCGCCGACGTCGGCTGGTCGCCGGACGGCACGTTCCTCGCCACCGTGCCGTGGCTCATGGACGGGCCGTTCAACGGCACCTCCGGCGGCAACACCAGCCACGGCACCTTCCTGTGGAAGGCCGGTGACGTCGAGTTCGTGCCCGTCTCCGGTGGCGGCACGGCACCCGCGCCGGTCCCGGACGTGGTGCAACTGCTCGGTTGGCGCTCGGCGGACGGCGTGGTCGTCGCGACCCTCAACGCCGCGGGCCAGGTGGCGCTGGTCGAGGTGCACCTCGGCGCCGGCACCCGCCGGACCCTGTCGCGCTTCGACACCGGCAGCACCTGCGAACTCGGCACCCAGGGATGTCAGGTCTTCGACCTGCACCTGGCCACCGGACTGCTGGCCGATCTGACGGTGCGGCACGCCGGTCGCCCGCACCGCGGCCCCTGGCCGATGGTCCTGAACGCCGTCGTGGGCGTCGTCGTCCTCGGCGCCGCGTTCCTGCTGTGGCGCCGGAGACGAACCCGACGCGCCCGGTTGGCATAGCCGCAGCCACCGCCCGGCGCATCTCCCGGGTCTCGATGTCAGAGTGCGCCGAGCCGGTCGGCCAGGACGCCACCGGCCTGGACCAGCCAGCGCGCCGGGTCGCCCAGGGCCGCGTCGACTGAGCCGGCGAGCTCCACCAGGGACACCGCCGCCGACGCCGATCCGGGGACCGGCCCGTTGATCTGCCCCGCGGCCACCCCCACTGGTACGGCGGCGGACGTGGCCGCCGCCAGCAGCGAGCCGACCACCTTGCCGGTCAGCGAGGTCTCGTCGAACCGTCCCTCACCGGTGAGCACCACGTCCGCGCCGGCGAGCGCGTCCGTCAGCCCGACCAGTTCCCCGATCGTCGTCGCGCCCGGCACGATCCTGGCCCCCCACAGCGTCGCGAGGCCGTACGCGGTGCCGCCCGCCGCCCCGGCTCCCGGCTCGTCGGGGTGGCCGCCGGCCTGCCCGGCGAGCCGGCGCAGCGCAGCGTCCAGCAGCGTCACGTCGGCCGGTTCCGCGCCTTTCTGCGGCCCGTACACGGCGGCGGCGCCGGCCGGGCCGGTCAGCGGCGCGGTCACGTCCACCAGCAACTGCACCCCGCCGGGCGGCGCGGGCAGCAGTTCGGTGGTGTCGACGTGGTCCAGGTCGGCCAGGGCGGCGCCGCCGAGCGGCAGGTCCCGGCCCTGGGCGTCGCGCAGCCGCAGCCCCAGGGCGCGCAGCGCGCCGGTGCCGCCGTCGGTGGACGCCGAGCCACCCAGGCCGATGACGAGGCGGATGGCCCCGGCGTCGAGGGCGGCCCGGGCGACCGCGCCGAGCCCGTACGTGTGTGCATGGAGCGGGTCGGGGGCGGCCATCAGGGGCAGCCCGCTGGACTGGGCGAGTTCCAGCACGGCCGCCCCGTCGGGCAGCAGCAGCCAGGTGGCGGTCACCGCCCGGCCGTCCGGCCCGGGCACGGTCACCGTGCGGCGTTCGGCGTCGGGCAGCGCGGCGGCGAAGGCGTCCACGGTGCCTTCACCGCCGTCGGCCAGGGGCAGCAGCCGTGTCTCGTCGCCGGGCCGGCGGGCGAGCCAGCCGCTGGCGAGGGCCCGGGCGGCGGCGTCGGCGCCCAGGCTGCCCTTGAACGAGTCGGGTGCGACGACGAGGCGCATCAGTCGGCCAGCACGAGCCGCAGGTAGCGGTCCTTCATGGTGGCGAGGACCTGGTCCGGGTCGGTCGCCCACACCTCGGCGTTGAAGATCTCCACCTCGGTGTCGCCGGTGTAGCCGGCCTGCTCGACCGCCCGCCGGAACGGCGGGAAGTCGATGTGGCCGTCGCCCATCATGCCCCGGCCGAGCAGCACGTCGGCCGGCAGCGGGGTGAGGAAGTCGCAGACCTGGAAGCTGGCGATGCGCGCGCCGGCCCGGGCGATCTGCCGCCACACGTCCGGGTCCCACCAGATGTGGAAGGTGTCTACCACGACGCCGACCTGCTCGACCGGGAACGGTTCGGCGAGGTCGAGCGCCTGCCCGAGGGTGGACAGGACGGCCCGGTCGGCGCAGTACATCGGGTGCAGCGGCTCCAGCGCCAGGCGGACGCCGCGCTCGCCCGCGTACGGGGCCAGCTCGGCGAGCGCGTCGGCGACCCGCTGCCGGGCGCCGCGCAGGTCGCGGGAGCCGGGCGGCAGGCCGCCGACCACCATGACCAGGCAGTCGGTGCCCAGGCCGGCGGCCTCGTCGATGGCGCGCCGGTTGTCCGCCAGCGCGGCGCGGCCGGCGTCGCCGTCGGCGGTGAGGAAGCCACCGCGGCACAGCGACGACACCCGCAGCCCGGCGTCGGCGACGAGTTTCGCGGCGGCGGCCACGCCGATCTCGGCCACCGGCTCGCGCCACAGGCCGATCGCCGGGATGCCGGCCCGGACGCAGCCCTCGACGGCCTCGCGTACCGACCACGACTCGGTGGTGCGCTGGTTGAGCGACAGCCGCGCCAGGCGCGGGTCGACGGCGCTCACGCGCCCACCCCGGCGACCGACAGGTACCGGCGCATCCGCTCGACCGCCAGGTCCGGGTCGAGCAGCAGGCCGGCGGTGTCGGCGAGGCGGAACGCCTGCACCAGGTGCGGCACGCTGCGCCCGCTGTGCAGCCCGCCGACCATGGTGAAGCCGGGCTGGAAACCGTTGAGCCAGGACAGGAACGCGATGCCGGTCTTGTAGTACTGGGTGGGCGGGGCGAAGACGTGCCGGGACAGCGGCACGGTCGGGTCGAGGATCTCCCGGAAGCCCGCGGTGTCGCCGGTGTCGAGGCGCTGCAGCGCCGCCGACGCGGCGGGGGCGATGGCCGCGAACGCGCCGAGCAGGGCGTGGCTGAACTGCCGGCCGTCGCCGGCGATCAGTTCCGGGTAGTGGTAGTCGTCGCCGGTGTAGACCCGGACGGTCGGCGGCAGCAGTTCCCGCAGCCGGACCTCCCGTTCGGCGTCGAGCAGCGACACCTTCACCCCGTCAACGACGTCGGCGTGGGCCTGCACCAGCGACACGAACGTCTTGGTCGCCTCGTCGAGGTCCGTCGAGCCCCAGTAGCCGGCGAGGGCCGGGTCGAACATGTCGCCGAGCCAGTGCAGCACGACCGGCGCCGTCGTGCCGGACAGCACCTGGTCGTAGACGCGCAGGTAGTCGTCGGGGCCGGTGGCCAGCGCGGCCAACTGCCGGCTGGCCATGACGACCGCGGTCGCGCCGCACTCCTGGACGAAGGCGACCTGCTCGGCGTACGCGGTGACGACGTCGTCGAGGGTGTCGGGCAGGCCGGTCAGCTGGTCGGTGGCCGCCCCGGCGACGATGCGTCCGCCGCAGGCGGCGGCCTCGGCGGCGCTACGCCGGATCAGTTCCTGGGTGGCGGCCCAGTCCAGCCCCATCCCGCGCTGGGCGGTGTCCATCGCCTCGGCGACGCCGAGCCCCCAGGACCACAGGTTGCGCCGCACGCCCAGGGTGGCGTCCCAGTCCAGCCTGGCGGGCTGGCCGGGGGCGTTGTCGGCGTACGGGTCGGCGACCACGTGCGCCGCGGCGTACGCGATCCGGCTGGCCGGCGGGCCGGCCGGCCGCTGCCAGCCGGCCGGCTCGCGCAAGGTGAGGGCCTCGGTGCCGCCGCCCGGGATGGGCAGGGTGATCCGGGCGGTCACAGGCTGATCTCCTCGATCTCCACCCGGCGACCCTCGCGCGCCGACCGCAGGCCGGCCTCGGCGAGCTGCACGCCGCGGGCGCCGGCCAGGAAGTCCCACGGGAACGGCTCGTCGTCGACGACGTGGCGCAGGAACGCCTCCCACTGGACCTTGAACCCGTTGTCGAAGTCCTCGTTGTCGGGGACGGTCTGCCACTGGCCGCGGAAGTTCTCGGTGACCGGCAGGTCCGGGTTCCACACCGGCATGGGGGTGGCACCGCGGGGCTGGATGCGGCACTCGCGCAGCCCGGCCACGGCGCTGCCGTGGGTGCCGTCGACCTGGAACTCGACCAGCTCGTCGCGGTAGACCCGCACCGCCCAGGAGGAGTTGATCTGGGCGGTGATGCCGCCGGCCAGCTCGAAGATGCCGTACGCGGCGTCGTCGGCGGTGGCCCGGTAGGTCTGGCCGGTCTCGTCGACCCGCTCGGGGATGTGGGTGGCGATGTGCGCGGTCACCGCGGTCACCGGGGCGAAGATCTGCTCCAGAACGTAATGCCAGTGCGGGAACATGTCGACGACGATGCCGCCGCCGTCCTCGGCCCGGTAGTTCCAGCTCGGCCGCTGGGCGTCCTGCCAGTCGCCCTCGAACACCCAGTAGCCGAACTCGCCGCGTACCGACAGGATCCGGCCGAAGAACCCGCCGTCGACGAGCCGCTTGAGCTTGCGCAGGCCGGGCAGGAACAGCTTGTCCTGCACGACGCCGTTCTTGATGCCCTTGGCGGCGGCGAGCCGGGCCAGTTCCAGGGAACCGGTCAGCCCTTCGGCGAGCGGCTTCTCGGTGTAGACGTGCTTGCCCGCCTCGATCGCCGCCCGGATGGCCTTCTCCCGCTGGGCGGTGACCTGCGCGTCGAAGTAGATCTGGTGGGAGTCGTCGGCGAGCGCGGCGTCCAGGTCCGTCGTGTACGACGTCAGCCCGTGCCGGGCGGCGATCTCGGCGAGCTTGGCCTCGTTGCGGCCCACCAGGGTCAGCTCCGGCCAGATGCGGCTGCCGTCACGGGCCGGCAGTCCGCCCTGCTCGCGGATGGCGAGCAGGGACCGGACGAGATGTTGGCGGTAGCCCATCCGTCCGGTCACGCCGTTGAGGATGATCCCGATAGACGTGCGCTCCACTGTGTTTCCTTCCCAGGTCCGGTGGTTATTCGGCGGTCGTCGTCGCACCCAGGAGGTCCCGGATGCGTCCCGTGGCGCGCGCGAACTCCGGCTCCGACATCGTCTGGCCGTAGTCGCGCTCGACGGGGAGGTCGACGTCGATGACCTCGGCGACGGTGCCGGGTCGAGGGGTCATGACGATCACCCGGTTGGCCAGGTAGACCGCCTCGGCGATGGAGTGGGTGACGAGCAGGACGGTGGTGCCGGTCTCCCGCCAGATGCGCCGTAGCTCGACGTTCATCTGCTCGCGGGTGAGGGCGTCGAGTGCCCCGAAGGGCTCGTCCATGAGCAGGACCGGGGGGCGGTGCAGCAGCGCGCGGCACAGGGCCACCCGCTGCTGCATCCCGCCGGACAGTTCGTTCGGGTACGCGTCCTCGAAGCCGGTCAGGCCGGTCATCGCGATCAGCTCGTCGACGCGCTGGCGTACCTGCGCCTTGGGCAGGCGCCGCATCTCGGCCTGGAGCAGGATGTTCTTCCGGGCCGTACGCCACTCCAGCAGGGCGGCGCGCTGGAAGACGTACCCGATGTCGCGCCGCGGCCCCCGCACGTCCTCGCCGTGCAGGCGGACCTGGCCGGACGAGGGCCGCAGCAGGCCGGACACCAGCTTCAGCAGCGTCGACTTGCCGCAGCCGGAGGCACCGACGATCGAGACGAACTCGCCGGGCTCGATCCGCAGCGAGACGTCGCGCAGCGCGGTGACGTCCTTCTTCTTGGTACGGAAGCGGACCGCGACCTGGTCGATCTCGACCGCGGCGCCGGTCGCCGTGGCGTCAGCGGGCCGCTGTGTGGTGGTGTTGCCGACCGTCATCTCGGGTTCATCCCTTCGGCGCGAAGCTCGCGTCCCAGTAGGTCGCCGGGGAATCGGCCTTGTTGATCACGCCGGCGTCGGCGAACACGTTGATCGTCTTCGTCCAGTCGGCTTCGTCGTTGATGCCGGGCGCCTGGCCCTTGGTGGCGTCGGTGTGCAGCAGCTGCAGGGTGGCGTTGAACTGGTCGGTGAGCACCTTCTCCGACGGCAGCTGCTGGGAGGCGCCGGCCATCGCCGCGACGGCGCCGGCCGCGTCCTTCTCGGCGGCGGCCCAGGCCTCGCTGCTGGCCGCGACCATCCGCTTGACGAGGTCCTGCTTGTTCTTGATGGTGTCGGTGGAGGCGATCAGGCCGTTGCTGTAGAAGGTCAGGCCGTGCTCGGCGAACTTGAGGTAGGAGACCGGCTTGCCGGCCTTCTCCTGCATGGTCGGGCCCTGGTCGGTGGCGAAGCCGAGCAGCGCGTCGGTCTTGCCCGACATGACGGCGGCCATCTTGCCGGCCGGGTCGGTGTTCTGCAGGGTCACGTCGGAGGCGGCCAGGCCGTTGGCCTTGAGGAAGGCCGGGAAGGTCTTGCTCAGCGCGTCGCCGGCGGTGGAGGCGATGGTCTTGCCCTTGAGGTCGGCAGGGGAGCTGATGTTCTTGTCGCTGAAGAACTGCACCGACGACGGGGTGGTCTGCAGGAAGACGCCGACGCTCTTGACGTCCATCCCCTGGCCGACCGCGGAGAGCAGGGCGGGGGTGTCGGCCCAGCCGAAGTCGGTCTGCCCGGCGGCGGTGGCCTGGACGGTCTTCTGCGAGCCCTGGCCGGCCTGGATGGTCAGGTCGATGCCGTGCTTGGCGAAGATGCCCTGCTTCTGACCGTAGTAGAACGGGGCGTGCTCGCCGTACGGGTACCAGTTGAGGGTCAGGGTGACCTTGTCGTGGCCCTGGGCGGTCTTGGCCTGCTCGTCGGAGGACGAGCCGCAGCCGGCGGTGGCGGCCAGTATCAGGGCCGGCACGAGCGCGGCGGCGAGGGTGCGCAACTTCATGGGACGGGTCTCCTATTCAGAGCGACGTCGTAGCGGCGTCGGTACGGCGGCTGGCGTGCCATGGAAGGACGAAGTACTCGAGCAGTTCCACGACCACGAACAGGACCACGCCGAGCAGCGACATGATGAGCAGCCCGGCGAACAGCGTCGGGGTGTCGAGGTTGCCGTTGGCCTGCAGGATCACGTAGCCGAGGCCCTCGTTGGCGCCGACGAACTCGCCCACCACGGCGCCGGTGACGGCCATCGTGGCGGCGACCTTGAGGCCGGAGAACAGGTGCGGCAGGGCGGCCGGGAAGCGGATCTTCCGGAAGGTCTGGCCGGGGCCTGCACCCATGGTCGCCGACAGTTGCAGCATCTCCGGGTCGATCGACTTGAGGCCGGTGACCGTGGAGATGACGATCGGGAAGAAGGCCATCAGGACCGCGACGACGACCTTCGGGGTGAGCCCGAAGCCGAGCCACACGATGAACAGTGGCGCGATCGCGATCTTCGGGATGACCTGGGCGAACAGCAGCAGCGGGTAGAGGCTCTTCTCGACCGTCGGGGAGTACACCATCACGACGGCGGAGAGCACGCCGACCACGATGGCGATGGCGAAGCCGAGGATCGTCTCGTAGGTGGTGATCCAGGTGTGGTGGGCGAAGTAGCCGGTCTGGGCGAGGACGACGTCCAGCGTGGTGCCCGGCGCGGGGACCAGGTACGGCTTGACCAGATCCGCTGCGGTGACCGCCCACCAGAGGACGAAGATGGCCGCGAGGACCGCGGCGGGGCGCCAGGTGCTCTGGACGAACCGGAGCAGGCCGCCGCCGGCCCGACCCCGGCGGCGGGCGGCCGGCGCCGGGGTGCGGGCGGGAGCGGTCGGCTCCCGTTGCTCGATGGTGCTCTGCGCGGCCATGACCCTCCGTTCTCCCTGGCTGGCCGGCGGTTCCGGGTACTCAGCCGCTGGGTAGGCGCGTGCCGTCGGTAGGGCCGAGGACGTCCGGAAACTCCAGGTCTCGGCCCTGAATGCGCTTTCAGTAAGCGCTTTCAGGGTGCTACGGTAACCACGCCGAAATAATCCGGTCAAGAACTTCCGCAGGGGGAAAGTCCATGCAGCCACGGACGCACGTGACCCTGGAAGACGTGGCCAGAGCCGCCGACGTCTCGCTGGCCACGGCCTCCCGGGCACTCAACGGCATGCGGGTGACCCCGCAACTGCGGGACCGGGTGCTGGCGGCGGCGGAGCAGTTGGCATACACGCCGAACGCGCACGCCCGCGCCCTGGCCGGCGCCTCCCACCGCACGGTCGGCGTGATCTGCCACGACGTCAGCGACCCCTACTTCGCCGCGGTGGCCGGCGGCGTCATGCGCATCGCCGGCAACAACGACCTGCTGGTGATGCTGGCCAGCACGTTCCGGGACCCGGAACGGGAGATCGCATACGTGTCGATGCTGCGCGCCGAGCGGGCGCCGGCCATCCTGCTCATCGGTTCCGGATTCGAGGACCCCCGCTGGGAGCGGGCCCTGGACGCCGAGCTCAAGCCCTACCTGGAGGGTGGCGGGCGGGTCGCCGTGGTCAGCCGGCACCGCAGCCTGAAGGTCGACAGTGTCCTGCCGGAGAACCGGGCCGGCGCGGCCGCCATGGCCCGCGCCCTGCTCGACCTGGGGCACCGCCGGTTCGCGGTGCTCGCCGGGCCGCCGGCGCTGACCACGGTCGCCGACCGGCTCGGCGGCTTCCGCGACGAGCTGAAGAAGGCCGGCGTGTCGCTGGACCCGGCCGACATCGTGGAAGGCCCGTTCACCCGCGACGGCGGGTACGGCGCCATGACCGAACTGCTGGCCCGCGGGTCGGCCGCCACCTGCGTGTTCGCGCTGACCGACGTGATGGCCATCGGCGCCTGCGCGGCGCTGCGCGACCACGGCCTGTCCGTGCCGGACGACATCTCCGTCGCCGGCTTCGACGACATCCCGATCGTCCGCGACCTCACCCCGCCGCTGACCACCGTCGCGCTGCCGTTGCAGCAGCTCGGGGAGAAGGCGATGGAGTTGGCGCTGACCGAGAACACCGGGCGGCGCCGGCGGATCCTGCGGATGGGCGGCGAGGTGGTCGTCCGGGCCAGCACCGCCAAGCTGACCTGATCCACCCGTACGAAAGGCCCACCCGTGACCCCTCTTGCCACTGCCCTGGCCGGACTGACCATCGACTCGGTCGAGACGTACGCCGTCGCGCTGCCCACCGTGCGCTCGTTCGGAGTGTCCGGCGGGTCGGTCGCCGTCGCCGGCACGCCCAGCATCCGCGTCCTGGTCAAGGTCAGCGCCGACGGTGTCGCCGGCTGGGGCGAGGCCACCCCGATCCCGGCCTGGACCTACGAGACCGCCGAATCCATCGTCACCACCATCGACCGGTACCTCGCCCCGGCGGTGCTCGGCCGTCCGGCCTGGGACCTCGACGGGGTGACCGCGGCGTTCGACCGGGCCGTCAACCGGGGCTTCACGATTGGCGCGCCGCTGGCCAAGTGCGCCGTCGACGTCGCGCTGCACGACCTGCTCGGCCGGGCGCTCGGCGTGTCGGTCGGGGTGCTGTGGGGGCAGCGCCGCCGGGAGAGCATCGAGCTGGGCTGGATCGTCTCCGGGCAGACCGCCGGCGAGGTGGCCGACGCGGTGGCGGAGGGACACGCCCTCGGCTACCGGGCGTTCAAGGTGAAGGTCGGCCTGCACCGCGAGGCCGAGGACGCCGCCGTGGTGCGGGCGGTCCGCGAGGCCGCGCCCGAGGCCGCGCTGTGGGTGGACGCCAACCAGGCGTACACCGTGGACGCGGCGCTGCGGATGGCCCGCCGGCTGGCCGACCTCGACGTCACCGCGTTCGAGCAGCCGCTGCCGGCCAACGACGTCGCCGGGCTGCGCAGGCTGCGGGAGGCCTCGCCGGTGCCGGTGGCGCTCGACGAGAGCCTGCGCCACCCCAGCGACCTGGCCACCTTCGTGAAGCTCGACGCGGTGGACGTGGCCATCGCCAAGGTGCAGCGCAGCGGCGGGTTGACGCTGTCGCGGCGGCTGTGCGCCCTGGCCGAGGACTCCGGCGTGCGGCTGATGGGCTCCGGGCTCACCGACTCCGACCTGGGTCTGGCCGCCTCGGTGCACCTGTTCGCGGCGTACGGCATCGACACGCCGGTGGACCTCAACGGGCGGCAGTTCCTGGAGTCGTCGTACGCCACCGGGGCGACCGTGCAGGTGCGCGACGGCGTCGCCCAGGTGCCGACCGGGCCGGGGCTCGGCGTGGACGTCGACGAGTCGGTGGTGAAGGAACTCGCCGTCGACGTCCTGGCCAGGTAGCTGCCGGCCAGCCCCGGCTCAGCCCCGGGCAGCGCCGAGGCCCAGCAGGACGGCCAGCCCGAGGGCGCTGCGCGGGGCGTACGGCACCCGCCAGAGCCCGCCGTGCGCCGCCCCGTACGCCTCGTCCCGCCACGGGTGGTCCTGGGCCGGGCCGCCGCCGGTGCGCAGATCGTGCACGAGCAGCGCGGCCATCAGGGTGTTGCTGGTGGCCGGGTCGAACACCTCGATGCCGAACCGGTGCGCGCCCGCGTACGCGGCGGCGAGCGCCCGGTTGCGCAGCACCGAGCGGGTACGCGTCGGCGGCGCCACCGTGCACGACACCGTCGCCCCGGCGTCGCGTGCCACCGCCGCCCGCCACCGTTGCAGCCGCTTCGCGAGGGCGTAGTTCGGGCCCTGCTGCGGTACGAGGCTGTCGTTGATGCCCGGGTCGGCGTCGGGCGGGTAGTTGCGGTGCAGCAGCCGCCCGCCGGAGAGCACCCGCAGCGACCGGCGGGCCAGGCCGCGGGCCGCGTACCCCCGCTCGGCGTGCGCGACCGCCTCGGCGGGGACGGCGTACACGTCGGTGGGGGTGGCGAGGAAGGCCAGCGCCAGGTCGTCGCGACGCTGCTGCAGGTGCCGGGTGAGCGCGTCGACGGCCATGGCGACCCGCACGTTGGTGGCGCCGTCGGCGTAGACGTAGTTGCCGAGCACGAGCCGGCCGTTCACGCCGAGCAGCCACTGCGCGGCCTGCGGCAGCCGGTGCAGCAGGTCCGCGCCGGCGCCCGCGGCGAGGGCCTCGTCGTCGTCGCCGGTGCCGGGGCGCACCGGCAGGTGCAGCCGGCCGCCGTACCGGTGGGCGGTGCGCAGCAGCCGCCGCCAGATGTCCGGCCGCGGCAGGTCCACCGCGACGACGTCGCCGCCCCAGCGCAGCACCGACGGCAGCGGGCCCATCTCGGCGCCGGCGCCGAGCACCACGATCCGCTGGTCGCGCAGGTCGAGCCAGTCCGGGTTGGCGATGACCGCCCGGACCGCCTCGGCGCAGGACGGCTCGATCACGCCGGCGGCGACCCAGGCGTCGAGCTGGCGGTGCAGCTGATCGCCGCGCAGCCGCTGCCCGCGGTACGGCAGCGACAGTTCCCGCTCCGGCTCGCCGGTGCCGGTGACGGTGGCGGTGTCCAGCGGCGGCTGCCCGGCGCCGGTGGCCAACACCTCGTCGAGCGGGAGTTCCGTGCCGCCCTCCGCGACGACCCGCATCCGGGCGTGCAGGGCGGCCAGGCCGTCGCGGGCGATGGTGACCGCGGCGTCGCGGGAGAGCAGGCCGGCCTCGACGAGCCGCCGGAAGTGCACCAGGTAGCCGTGCCGCCAGTTGGTCTCGTGTTCGGCCGAACGCGCGCCGACCGGGTCGACCGCGCGCAGCGCGTCGGCGACGACCGCGCGGCCGAGCGCCGTGGTGCTGCGGGTGCCGTCGGTCTGGGGGAACACCACCCCGGTCGGGCCCTCCACCGGCCACCGCCTTTCTGGCTCCGGCCGGACGCCGGGCACCGGTGTCACTGTGCCGTATGGGCCGCCGGACCGCAGCGGGCGGTCGTCATGGTGGCGGCCGCCCGCGCCCGCGCGGTGCTCAGCGTGACAGGATCGCGACAATCTGGTCGTAGCCGCGGTCGCGGGCGTGCCGCAGCGCGTCGACGCCGTCCTTGTCGGGCAGGTGGACGTCCGCGCCGGCGGCCACGAGGATCTCCGCGATCTGCTGGTAGGGCTTCGTCCCGTCGCCGAGGAGGACACATTCCAGCAGGGCGGTCCAACCGAGGTTGTTGACGTGGTTGACGTTGATGCCGGTACCGACGACGCGGCGGACGTAGTCGACATGGCCACGCTCGCTCGCCGGGATGATCGAGATGCCGCCGTACCGGTTCACGATCGTGAGGTCCGGCCCCGCGGGCAGCAGGACCTCGAGCATCGCCACGCTGCCGGTCACGCCCGTCACCAGCCACGGGGTGTCGTGCTGGTCGTCGAGCGCGTTCGGGTCCGCGCCCGCGTCGACGAGCACCCGGGCGGCTTCGACGTGGTCGTTCGCGGCAGCCAGCAGCAGGGCCGTACGCTGCTGCGCGTCGCGGGCCTCGCGGTCCGCGCCGGCCGCCAGCGCGGCGCGTACGCCGGCCGCGTCGCCGGCGCTCGCCGCGGCGAGCAGAGCCTTGTGGTCATGGGGTCCTCCCAGGGTCGGATCGGGTCGGGCCGCGTGGAACCGCCGGCGGCCACGGTGAGGGTGAGAGCGAGCAGAGCGCGGCGTTTCACAGCCGGATCAGCTTCCGCTCGACGGCGGCGTGCACCGCCGCGGTGCGGGAGTCGACGCCGGGCTTGGCGTACCCCAGCCCTGCGCCGTCCCGCCCGTCGGCATCGGGCGCGGTTGGCCGGGGCAGGTCACGTCTTGCATACGGGACGGTCACGAGGTTCACGCTTGCGTATCGGCTCGGCTACGACGGGATCGGCGGGACTGTCCAGCTGCGTCAATGACCGGGACGGATCCGACGCGCGGCGCCGGATCGCCCGCCCCAGCCTGCCCGGGAGGAACCGATGGTCCACATACGACGGTCGCTGCTGCTGACGGCGCTCGCCCTCACGATGACGGTCACCGCCTGCTCCGCCGGTGGCGCACAGCGCAGCGACACGGCGCACGGGCCGGTCCGCCAGCACGACGGCACACCCCGGTCGGGTGGGGCCGAAACGGCGACGGAGGACGACTCGCGCTCCACCTTCGGCGTCGACGTCGACACCGCCTCGTACGGCTACGCCCGCCGGCTCATCATGGACGGGCAGCTGCCCGAGCGCACCGCGGTGCGGCCCGAGGAGTTCGTGAACTCGTTCCGGCAGGACTACCCCGAGCCGGCCGGCGACGGCTTCGCCGTACACGTCGACGGCGCGCGGCTGCCGGAGTCCCACGAGGCGGCCGGGGAGCTCCGGTTGATGCGGGTCGGCCTGCAGACCCGCGCGGAGGACGCGGAGAGCCGGCCCGACGCCGCCCTCACCTTCGTCGTCGACGTCTCCGGATCGATGCGCGAGCCCGGGCGGCTCGATCTGGTGAAGGACGCGCTGCACACCCTTGTGGACCAGTTGCGCCGCACCGACTCGATCGCCGTCGTGGCGTTCAGCGACGAGGCCCGGGTGGTGCGGGAGATGACCCGGCTGTCCGACGCCGACGAACTGCACGACGCCATCGGTTCGCTGCGTACGCAGGACAGCACGAACCTCGAAGCCGGTCTGGTGCTCGGCTACCGGGTGGCCCGTGACGGATTCCGACCCGGCGCGACGAACCGGGTGATCGTGCTCTCCGACGGGCTCGCCAACGTCGGCCGGACCGAGGCGGAGCCGATCCTGCGCCGGGTACGCGACGAGGCCGAGAAGGAGATCGCCCTGCTCGGCGTGGGGGTCGGCAGCGAGTACGGCGACGAGCTGATGGAACAGCTCGCCGACAAGGGCGACGGCTTCGTGGTGTACGCCAGCGAGCGCGACCAGGCCCGGAAGGTGTTCGTCCGGCAGTTGCCGGCGACGTTGAGCGTCCGGGCGCTCGACGCCAAGGTGCAGGTCAGCTTCGAACCGGCCGCCGTGCGGTCCTACCGGCTCATCGGGTACGACAACCGGGCGATCAGCGACGAGGACTTCCGCGACGACCGCGTCGACGGCGGCGAGGTCGGTCCCGGGCACAGCGTCACGGCGCTCTACGCCGTCCGGCTGGCCGACGGGCCGCCCCCGTCGGCCCGGGTCGCCCGCGTGCAGGTGCGCTGGACCGACCCGACGAACCGGGCGCCCGCCGAGGTGTACGAGTCGGTGAAGGTCAGCGACCTGAACCGGGCGTTCGGCGAGGCGTCGCCACACCTGCGGACCTGCTATGCGGCGGCCTATTTCGCGCAGTCGCTGCAGGGCGGCCCGTACGGCCGGGAGGTGCGCCTGGGCGACCTGGCGACGATCGCGGAGCGGGCGGCCACCGCCAGCGAGGACCGGGAGGTGGAGGAGTTGGCGCGGGTGATCCGGCTCGCCGAGAAAATCCGCTGATCCCCACCCCGCATCCCCGTGCCCGCCAAGGTCAGGCGTCGTCCACGGGGATGTGATGGATCAGCTCGGGAGCGATCACCGCCGGAACCAGGTGCGGCTCGCAGGTCAGGAAGTTCGCGTCGTGCCGCAGTGCCGCCCACACGGCGTAGGCACGGGCCAGGTCGCCCTTGGTCAGGCGCACCGTGGTGGCGGCCTGGGCCGCATCGGGGGCGGACAGCGGCAGCACCGCCACGCCGGGCAGGGTGGCCAGCACGCCGAGCCGGGCGGCCGCCGGTCGGTCACTGGTCTGCGCATACGCCTCGAGCAGCGCGACCGTGGGCAGGCCCAGGTAGGCACCCTCGTCGGCGATGTCGACCAGCAGCTCACCGACGTGCACGTGGCCGCGCGAATAGGACAAGATGGCGGAGGCGTCCAGGATCGCCCGGATCTCGATGTCGTCGATGGGCATCAGGCAGCAGCCGCGGAGTCACCCTCGGGCCAGGTACCGTCCCGGAGCATGTCGCGGCGTCGCGCGTTCTCCGCCCGCTGCTCGGGGGTGAGGGGAGGCAGTTTTCCGCGTACCCGGGCCACGCCGACGTCCGTCACGTCGATGCCGACGGCACGCAGCATCGCGGCCGTCGCGGCGGCCCGGTCCATGCGGGCGCGCAACGCGTCGGCGACCGCCGCCGAGGCGTTCTCCTCCCGCTCCAGGTAGGCCGCTACGTCGTCCGGCAGGCTGACCAATTTGATTAAGAATCCTTGGTGATCATAGGATAATCGTGTGGAACTTCTTCGGCTTGCGAAGGCCGCGAAGCGTCTTGGTGTTCATCCCGTGACGCTTCGTCTGTGGGCTGATTCGGGGAAGATTCCGGTGACGTGGGTCGGCCGTGAGCGGCGGTTCTCCTCGATTGATGTCGAGGCGATGAAGGTCTCCGCCGGCGGTGGCGGGCGCCTTCGCTTGGAGGGCCTGTACGTGCGGGTATCCGGCTCCAGCGGGCAGGAATCCTCTTTGGAGGCTCAGGAGCATGAGCTGCGGGCCACGTCCACCGGCGAGATCGTGAAGGTGTTCCGTGACCGGGCGTCGGGCCTGCGGGAGGACCGGCCCGGGCTGAACCGGTTGTTGCGGGCCGTCGCTGACGGGAGTGTCACGGTGGTCCGGGTGACGCATGAGGACCGGCTTGCACGCTTCGGTGTCGGCTGGCTCAAACACCTGCTGGCCGTGCACGGCGCCACCCTCGAAGTGCTGTACCCGAAGAAGCTCGGCGGGCGGGAGGAACTCCTCGACGACTTCGTTTCTCTGGTCACCACGTTCGCGGGGCGTCTGTACGGGATGCGGTCGGCGGAGAACCGGCGTCGTCTGCTGGCCGAGTCTGGGCAATGCCAGGCCAGTGGTCGGTGAGCGGGAAGCTGCCGCTGGCCGAAGGCGAGGGCTCCCGGACCGCGTGTGCCCGCGGCTTTCTGCGCGCGGGTGTGGACGAGAAGACCGGCGGCGTGCTGTCTGAGGCCGTGCTTGCGCAACGGGTCGGCTGGTGTGCCGACCTGGTGGCGGGCATGGTGTCCGTCTTTTTGGCCGAGCGCTGGAACACGGCGGATGTGCAGGTGTTGGCCTCCGGCGTGGATGCGGGTGGTCGGAGGTTGCCGTCGCAGGCGTGGATGGCGTTGCGGCGCTTGGGCTGGTCGGTCACCGCGCCGGAGGGTGTGAGGGTCAATGACCGGATCGTGCGGATGGTGCAGGAGCAGGCGGGGCGTGCTCTGCGTTCGGCGTGGTGGCGTGCTGAGGTGACCGCCGGGGTGCTGGCGGCGTGGCCGGCCGATCCGCGCAAACGTACCCCGCAGGAGTGGGAGCAGGTTCGGGCGTCGATCCCTGGCGGGCAGCAGCTGCCGCCCAGCACCATCAAGTCCCGCACCCTCCAGGCCGTCACGTTCCTCAGGGCCAACGGCCGTCTGCCGGTGGACGTGTTCGAACTCGAAGGCGTCCCAAGGGTCGCGCGGATGCTGCTGCTGGCCGCGTGTGACCGGCAGCAGGCCACCATCGAACGCAGCGACACCGACCCCAGGAAGGCGCTGCTGCGCTTGCAGCTGCCCACCCGCCCAGACCCACGAGCCTACGCGGATTGGACGTGGGTGGCCTGCCCGATCATCCTGCCGCCCACGGTCCCCACGGGTGCGGTGCTGCACCTGCCCACCCTCCGCGTCACCGGCCGGCAAGTACGCGCCGACATGGCATACAGCCACCCGGTGCCGAAAGCCCGGCGCACCGGTCACACCGTGGCGCTCGGCGTGGACTGGGGCCTGAACATCCTCCTCAGCGCGGGAGCCCTGCGACTGCACGCCGATGGGCGGATCACCGCGTTGGGGGCGGGTGGCCAGTTCCGCGCCGCCGGGGTCCTGGCCAAGCAGCACCGGCTGCGCCGGCACAGTGAGCGGCTGCACGCCAAGGCCGAGCACTACCAGCGGCTCGCCGGCGGTGACGAGCAGCATCAACTCGCCGGTAAGCATGCGGTCCTGCGGGATGAGATCCGCCGCGTGTCCGATCGCCGGACGAACCTGAACAACGCGCTCGCGTGGGCCGCCGCCAGATGGGCGGTCGACCAGGCCATCGCCGCCGGGGCGACCGTCATCTACGTCGAGGACCTGCGGTCGTTGGAAGCACGGGGCAGGGGCGCCACCCTCAACACGCGCCTGTCGCAGCAGGTCCGCGGGCAGATCGCCGACCGCATCCGGCACCTCGCCGCCGAGGCCGGTATCGCCGTGGTCACCGTCCCCGCCCGCAACACCTCAAAACACTGCCCGCAATGCCTGACCCCGCTGCGACACCGAAAAGCCCCCGACCAGCCGACCGTGGCGGGCTGGAAATGGGCCATCTGCCCCAACAGCCGGTGCGGCTGGCAGGGCGACCGCGACCACGGCGCCTGGCGGCGAATCGCCGCCCGCGGCCTCACCCACCAGGCCAAGACCGTCACCAACAAGGCCAGCGGGCACATGCTCATCCGCGCCGTGGTCGACAAACTCGAAACGGCAGCGGTCATCACCACGACCAGCCGGGAAGACCGGTCGAAGACCGGCCCCACCCGGCACAAGCCACCACGCCCCGCGCCCAGGCGACGCAGGGCACCCTCCCCCACCCGGCCCCCCAGCCGAGCGGGAAAGCGTCCGGAGGGACACGCACCAACGGACCGGAGGCTGCCCCGCGCAGCCCACCGACACCAGGGCGTGAACACGATCAGCACACCCACCACCGCCGGCCACCAGCCACGCGGAGCCGCACTGGGCGCAGGATTCCACTTCCACGCCCACGCGACACCACCACGATGGGAAACGATCCCGGAAACTCAATCCGACTCAGGATCACTAAGCTGATTAGTGACGCTGACCGTCACCCGCTTCATACTCGGATCATACTGCCGCGCGGGCGAGCCGGAAGGCACGCCACGCGCGCGGCCAGGGTCAACTTGCGGTCTTCGCGTACTCCCGCGGCCGGGTGCGCTCGGCGTCGACCCCGACCAGCTCGGCGAAGCGCGGGTCGACGGCGAGCAGCGGGCGCGGCCCGAACACCGCCATCGCGGTCAGCAGCTCGTCGGTGCCCCGCTCGCTCCACGCGGGTCGCCGCTCCGGCGCCAGCTCCGCGTACCTGCGGCGCTGCCGGCGCAGCAGCCGCCGCGCGGCCGCACCGGTCTCCGGCACCTCGCACAGCCACCAGCCGCCGAGCACGGTGGCCAGGCAGCACAACAGCAGCCCCACCACGGAGGCCGGGCCGCCGGCCGTGCGCCCCTCGACGGCGCTGTCCACCAGCCGGGTCACCCCGACCGCGGCGACCGCGAACAGCGGCAGGGCGCCCAACGCCAGGCGCCGCCGCTGGCCCGGGGTGAGCAGCCACCCGTCGCGGACCAGCCGGCCCACCAGCCGGCGCAGCGCACGGCCCACGCCGGGATCGGCCAGCACGGCGGCCCAGGTCTGCGGCCGGCGCAGCGCGACGTGCAGGGCGCGCACCAGCGGGGCGGACCCGGGCGGCGGTGGGCCGCCCACCGACAGCGTGGCCAGCTCACCGAGCTGCACCACCCCGGCCCGGCGCAGCGCGGCCACACCCACCTGGCAGGCCAGTCCGGCCCGATCGGTGAGGTACGCCAGCTCGACGGTCGACAGCGGCTCGCCTCGGGTTCGCCATCCGACCAGCGCCCGTACGGACAGCGCTATCGCGAGGGCCACGGCCACCCCCGCCACGTAGTCGAGGAGGAAGACGGGACCGCTGACACCCCAGAGCATGCCGACAAGTATTCACCGCCGTCCCGGTCCGGCCGTGGTCGCCCGGGTGGGCGGTGTCAGTCGGCCCGGAAGCTGTTCACCCTCGCCTCGGCGGCGAGCAGGGCGACGGCGAGCGGTCCGGTGCGGGGGCGCCGGAAGTGCAGGCTGCGCAGGAAGTTCTTCGTGTTGCTCCGGGCCACCATTTGGGCGCGGCTGTGCGGCTGGTCGGCGCAGTCGGCTAGGGCGTGTCCTGTCGATCATGGATGGGCAGTCCTGGTCATGACATGCTTCGGGCGTGTACTGGACCGAGGATCGCCGGCGTTTTGAGCGTCT
>NZ_JBIAFE010000030.1:0-42693 GCF_042869115.1 Micromonospora sp. NPDC007230
GTCCGTCCATAGTAGACCTAACCTATCGAACCGGGCGACCGTCGACCAGCCTGCGGGCCGGTGAAGGGCCAAGGTGCGAGCTATCTCGGTGGTTCGAGTTCGAGGGTCATGCCGGTGCTGGTGAAGAAGCCGGCGAGGAGATCGTTCTGTTGCTGACAAGCGCGTAGTCGACGTTTGACCAGTTCAGCGAGGTGGTCGATACCGCGGGCGGCGGTGTTGGTCAGGCCGCGTTCATCCAGCGCCAGACGCCTTCGGTGGGGTTGAGCGAGCACCCACCGACACGCCGGACCTAACAAAGCACTACTAAGAGGGTGTCTTGATCAGGTAGCTGTGGGTGTGTCTGTTTCGGGTTGATCGTCGCGCCAGGAGAGTGTCGTCTCATAGGTGAGACGCCGGCTCATGTTGTCGATCATGGCCCAGTGGATGTGGGCCCGTGAGTGCTCTGGTGACGTTTCGTAGTCACGGACGAGTCGTCGGTGGAGCATGACTTAGCCGTTGGTGCGTTCGATCGCCCACCGCTTGGGTAACGGCTGGAATCCCTTCCGTCCTGGTGTTTTTGACACCACCTGCACGTCGATGCCGTGGGCGGCGCCGCGTTCGATGACCGTGTTGCGGTAGCCGGCGTCGACCCACGCCGTGACGACCTGACGGTGGGTGGCGGCGAGACGGTCGACGACGTCACGGCCGCCGGCGGTGTCCGAGACACTGGCCGCGGTGACGATCACGACCAGCAGCAGACCGAGGACATCGGTGGCCAGGTGCCGTTTGCGGCCCTTGATCTTCTTGCCGGCGTCGATACCCTGACTGGCTTCGGGCACGTTGCTGCTGGTCTTGACGCTCTGCGAGTCGATGATCGCCGCAGTGGGCTCCGGGTCGCGGCCGGCTGCCCGCCGGACCTTGCCGCGCAACAGGTTGTGGATGGTCTCTGTGGTGCCGTCGGCAGTCCAGCGGGTGAAGTAGGAGTGGACCGTCTTGTACGGAGGGAAGTCGTGGGGCAGGTACTCCCAGGCGATGCCGGTGCGGTTGACGTACAGGATCGCGTTGACGATTTCCCGCAGGTCGTGCACGGGTTGGCGGATGCCCAGGCCGCCCTGGGCGGCCCGCCACGCGGTCGTAGTGGGTTCGATCAGCACCCACCGGGCATCGGACAGATCAGTGCGATACGGACGGCGAGGGGTCGTCATACGTCGATCATCGTGACCCGCCGCACCCGCTCCCAGCAAGACGCTAATCAGCGTGTACTAGATCCAACCCGATCAAGATGCCCTCTTAGCATCGCAAGCCGCCGCTGTGCGCTCTCGTCCGGGCCGCGGCGCCTTGCCGCTTCACTCTCGGCACCGACCCCGGCCAGCCCGCACGGACCCTGGGCAGCATGAAGCCCGGCGTCCACTAACGCGGCGACGCCGGACAGCTTGCGCGCGTTGTGACCCCGCCTCAGCTCACGATGGTCCGCCTGGAGGGGAGGGCGGCTCAGCGGAGAGTCGCCGCCGGGCACGGGCCGCGTCAACGACCGCTACCCCGGCGAGGACGACGGCGGCGGCGACGACGGCGATGAGTGGCGGCACGAGGATCATCGCCGGCGAAATGACAGCGAGTACGAGCACTCCGATCACACGGTCTCGGGACACCCGGGCGAACACCGCGTACTCGAGAATGGCCCGGCCGGCGAGGAACAGTGCGGGCCCGCCGAGGACGACGGCGATCCACGCCGGCCGGGTGTGCCCGGACGGATGCCTGATGACCAGCTCGTCGCCGACCGAAATCGCGACAACACCGGCGACCATCACCGCGTGGGCGTACAACACGGAGTTGACAACGCGGAGCGGATCCGGGGCCGCGGCGACGGCCGCGCCCAACACCTCACCGGCCCGGTAGATGTAGATGCGCCACAACAGCACCGTGGTCACGAACGCCACCACGACCGCCGCCGTGCGGTCGGCCACGAGGCCGCCGCTCGGCCACGAACTCGCTCAAGAATGAAAACTCCGCCGGTCTCGCGCTGGGCAGCCCCGGCGTTGGAAGGCCGAGTCTGGGCGCCGCGGAGTCCACGGCCACCGCGACCGCCCACAGCACCCCACGGGCCCAACCGTGCGCGAGCGCGCCGGCGAGCCACAGCGGCGCCGATACCACGAACCAGAACAGCGTCCGCAGCTCGAAGCGCTGCCGCTCGACGCCCCGTGTGACGAGCACGAGGAAGAAGCTGCGACCGACCTGGACGGCGACGTACGCGCCGGCGAAGACCAGACCGCGCGGACCGAACGCCTCAGGCGCCACCACTGCGAGCAGAAAGCTGCCGAACATGCAGCCGATGACCAGCGCCTGTATCGCCGGCTGGGCCGGGTCGAACCTGTTGGCTACCCCCGCGGTGTTGCCCCACACCCAAAACAATGCGAGCAGCACCACCACCGTCTGGAAGGCGCCGCTCCAGGTCAGACGCTCCAGCAACCCTTGCGAGAGCCGGAAGAGCGCGAAGACGAACACCAGGTCGAAGAACAGTTCCAGGAACGTGGCCCGGCCCGGATCCTGAGGTCCGCGCAGCAGCGTGGCTGCCCTACTCCTCATTGGTTCGCCCCGCTCTGTCGACTTCACACCGGTCTTGACGCAGTCGTACCACACCAATGGGCGTCGAACGTCGCCGACGAGACACTCCGCGCGACGACCGCTGCGTGGCCGATGGGTGCCGGCCACCCGAGCGGCCGCTGAGCGAACCGCGGAGTCCGAGGCGGAACCGGCCGTGTAGCGGGTACCGCGACGATCCGCAAGGGCGGTGCCTCCGGCGGGTAGGGCCCCCGGCCTGCGACCCGGATCCGGCCTCCGGCGGCCAGGACTACTCGCCCTGGACCCCCGGCGCTCCGGCGACGGCTCACCAGTGACACACCAAGATCAACCAGACCACGCCCGGCCGGTCCAGGGCGTACGTCCGGTGGGCCGCTCCACCTGGACCGACCGCCGTTCCGGCGACCTCCTCCACGTCTTGACCAGCAATGATCCGACTACGCCATAACCCTGGGGCGCTGGGCATCCGAATGGCCGCGATTGCCAGTGGCCGCCGTTTCGTGATCGACCTCTACCGGTTCGACCCACCATCCACAAACGAGCCCAACGAGACCCCTCCGGACCCGTCAGACCACGACGCCGGAGGGAAGGTCGCCGCTTGTGGATGGACGTCGCTTGGAAGGTCGCCCCGCTCGACCCGTGGGACGACTTCGTGAATTCGGAAAACAGTCGTCCAGCCGGAACGGTTTGCCAGACCTGGCTGCCTGCCTGGTCACCACCGCGACGGTCGCCGTCGGCCTTGCGCGGCGCTGCTCGCCGCCGCGATCGCCGCCGGCGTGGCCCTGGTCGCCAGCCCCGCACAGGCTGCGCCCCTCTGCTCCAGCCTCGGTGTCCCGGGGCAGACCGGATCGTCCCGATGCGCTCGGGTCATCGGCATCGACCCCGGCTCATACCTCGGCGTACGCACCGAGCCTCGGTACGGCGCGCCGGTCGTCAGTCGGCTGTACAACGGCGACATCGTGGAGATGGACTGCTGGACCACCGGCGACGGGGCAGCGGACAACCGAACTACCGGTACTGGATCCAGATCTACAACGCGTCGAGTTTGCCTCGGTACGTCAACGACTGGTACCTCGACTCGGGCAGTCCCAGGGTGTGGATGCAGGAAATCGGGCACTGCTGACGATCACTGTCCGGCGATCCGGGTCGGCTCGTATCGGGGGCGGCCGACCCGGACGGATGTAACGGCCTGGCCATCGTCTCCGGCGGACTTCCCGGCCCTTCTCGGCCAGCTTCTCCCGGCTCATCGCGGGTCGGCGACCACACTCGCCGCACCCGAGCGCGGTGGTCCGGCGAGGGCGGACAACAGGTGCAACTGGTCACCGTCGTCGTCGAGGGCGCCGCGCACGGTCTTGCCGTCCAGACGCACTGCGTCGCCGCACCACGCACGCGGTGCCCGGCGGCCGCGAACAACTACTTGAACTCGCCGAGCAAGCCGACGCCGGCTTCGACCGAAAGATCCTCGCCAACCTGTTCGCGATGCTGCAAGGCTATCCGGACCGCCGCTTCGCCGCCTACGGACTTCGGCGTGCGTACGCGAGGGCAACTCGGGGACCTGCTCGGCGAACCTGCGGGTCGGACACCCTGCCTCGTCGGGAGTACGGCGTAGGCAGATATGCCGTCCGCCATCCCGCAATACTTGATCAAGTCGGCAGCGCCGCTCGTGCCTTGGCGGCCCCATCTGCGAATGTCATCACGTCGGGCGCTGGGTGCCTTTGACCTGGTCGTGCCGGTTCCGGTAGCTGCGTAACGCAGGTTTTACGCGCGGTCGGTGGTCAGGTTCCGCAGCCGGTAGAGGCTGTATTAGTGCAGGTCACAGCGCCTTGCTCGGTGTTTCGAAGGTAGCTCGGCGCAGCAGTTGCCGGTGGGTCGACGCGAAATCGGCCGTTGACCTGGCTCATCTTCGACGTCTACGGTCGCTCCCATCCAATGGAAGTCAGATACCGATCAGTGGAAGTCTGGTGACGGCACGATGGTTGTCGGCGATCCGACCGCTCTCGACGCGCTGCTGACCGACGTGAGCAAGACCTACCCCAACGGCGAGACCGCCGTGACCGGGCTGACCCTCGGCATCCGCCGCGGTGAGTTCTTCTCCCTGCTCGGGCCGTCGGGGTGCGGCAAGTCCACGACCCTGCGCATGCTGGCCGGCCTCGAACGCCCGACCACCGGGACGGTGGCGATCGCCGGCAAGGACATGACCCGGGTGCCACCGAACCAGCGGCCGACGAACCTGATCTTTCAGAAGCTCGCCCTCTTTCCACACCTGACGGTGGCCGAGAACATCGCGTTCGGCCCGAAGATCCGCAGGATGTCGCGTGCCGAGGTCCGGACCGTCGTCAGCGACATGCTCGACCTCGTCGAACTGGCCGGATACGCCGACCGTAAGCCGGCGCAACTCTCCGGCGGCCAGCAGCAGCGGGTGGCGATCGCCCGAGCCCTGGCCAACCAACCGACCGTGCTGCTGCTCGACGAGCCCCTGGGCGCCCTCGACCTGCGCCTGCGGGTGCAGATGCAGCGCGCGTTGAAGAAGATCCAGCACGAGTCGGGCACAACGTTCGTCTTCGTGACCCACGACCAGACCGAAGCCTTCACCATCTCCGACCGGATCGCCCTGATGAGCGGCGGACGCCTGGAGCAGGTCGGACGCCCGGACGAGCTTTACAACCGGCCCGCCACCGAATTCGCGGCGACCTTCCTGGGTGACACGAACATCGTCCGCGGCGAGGTCAGCGACTCGACGCTGCGCTCCGGCGGGTTCACCTGCCGGACTGCCGGGCCGGGTACGGCGATGTCCCTACGGCCGGAGGCCATCGCCATGCGCCACCAGCTCACCTCCCCCTTCGACAACCACTTCAGCGCCCGGGTGACCGACCTGACCTTCCAGGGGGCGAGCGTTCGCTTCCACGTCGCCGTGGTCGACGCCGGACCGGAACTCGTCGTGCAGCTGCCCGCCAAGGAGGCGGGCGGCATCGCACCGGGGGACCGGGTCGAGATCGGCTGGCAGGCCGATGCGGCGGTCATGCTCGGCTCCGGCAAATAGGGCGCCAATCCCAAAGGAGAGACCAATGACGGGTACGACATTCTCCCGGCGCTCGATACTGGCCGGCGGCGTGGCCGCGGCCGGCCTGCTGGCCGCCGGCTGTGCCTCGACCAAGCAGCCCGGCTCGTCCGGCAGCGGCGGCAACAAGCTGGTCATCACCATGACGCCGTTCGCTGGGGCGGACCTTGGTGTGATGCCGCGCGAGTTCGCCAAGGAATACCAGGAGAAGCACCCGAACGTCGAGATCAAGATCGACGACACGCTGAACTTGGCCAAGCAGACCGCCGCCTACTCCGCCGACCCCAAGAAGCCGCTGAACAATCTGGTGTTCTCCAACGGCGGCGCGACGGCCACCGGCAAGGCCACCGGCATGTACCTGAAGCTGGACTACGGCAGGATCCCCAACACCCAGTACATGCGTGATCAGTTCGTCGAGAAGGACCACTGCGGCGTGGTGTTCGGCGCCGACCAGATGGGCCTGGTCTACAACAGCAAGACCTATCCGGAGGGTCTCGGCTCCTGGGCCGACCTGTGGGCACCCGCGCAGAAGGGCCGGCTCTGCTTCTTCACCACCCCGTGGTGGGTGATCGGCATGGCCGCCAAGCTCAACGGTGGCAGCTGGACCGACATGGCGCCGGGATTCGACATCTGGGCCAAGAACGCCACCAACATCCGGACGATCGTCACCGCGAACCCGCAGTTCCTCAACGTGCTGTCCACCAGCGAGGCGCCGCTCACCTCACACTACCTGGGCACCTCCAACGCATGGCGGATGCAGGGTGCCCCGCTGGCCTTCAAGGCGCCGGCCGAGGGCGTCTTCTTCGACCCGGTCGGCGTCAACATCAACTCCGGGTCGTCGGAAGACCAGGTCGAGGTCTGCCTCGACATGGTCAACGAGATGATGGCGCCGAAGTGGAACCAGCGTTGGATCGACACCTCCATCCAGATCCCCTCGCTGAGCACCTCGCAGCTGACCGACAAGCTCAAGGCCATCCCGGCGGTCGCGGCCGGCCCGGACCAGAAGTTCATCGAGGTCGACTGGGACACCGTCGGCAAGAGCATGGCCGCCTGGACCGACACCTGGAACAAGAACGTCGTCGCCAAGATCTGAGACCGACCCGCGATCGGAAGGAAGCCGTGCGATGACGGACGACCGTACGAGCGGCGGCACCGCGTCCGCCACGTTGGAGCGCGCCGCCTCGGCCGAGCCGCCGGCCGGGCGGGCTGGCCGGCGCAAGCTGCCGGCGCCGTCTGGCGGTGGTGGCGGGGAGCGGCGTACCGCGTTGCTGCTGCTCGCCCCGAGTCTGGTGCTGCTGATCGCGGTCTTCGTGTTCGCGGTGGAGTCCCTTGTCGAGTACTCGTTCCAGGAGTACCAGCCTGGTGGCGCGAACATCGCGAACACGCTCGCATCCTGGAGCAAGGTGCTCGGCGACTCGTACTACTGGTCCGTGATCTGGCAGACCGTCCTGATCGGTCTACTGGTCACCGCCATCACCGCGGTCGTCGGCTACCTGACAGCCCTGGCGTTGCACCACACCAAGCGCGCCGGGTGGCGCAACGCCGGTTACGCCGTCGTCTTCTCCTCGCTGGTCTTCTCCGGTATCGCCAGCGTCTACGCCTGGCAGCTGCTGCTCGGCCAGCAGGGCTTCGTCAACTCCGCGCTCGACCTGATCGGGATCGGCCCGCTCAATCTGCTCTACGAGAAGAGCGCCGTGGTCATCGCCCTGGTGCACACGCTGCTGCCGCTGATGGTCCTGCCGATCGTCAGCAGCCTGCGCCAGATCGACGGCACGCTCGCCGAGGCGGCTGACGACTTCGGCGCGTCCCGGTGGCGCACCTTCCGGGTCATCACGCTGCCGCTGAGCGCGCCCGGCCTGATCGCCGGCTGCCAGCTCACGTTCGCACTGACCATCTCCAGCTTCACCGCGCCGAGCCTGCTCGGCGGCGGCCGGGTGGCGATGCTTTCCACCACGATCTATTCGCTGGTCGGCACCACCGACTTCCCGTCCGCCTCGGTCTGCGCGCTGATCCTGCTCGTGCTGGCGCTGCTCTCCTCCGGCATCTTCGTGCTGGTGCAGCGCCGGTTCGCCGAGGCCGACCAAGGTGGCGTCACGGTCAGCCCGTCCCCGCCGCGCGGCATCCGCGGCCTCGGCGTCTGGATGGCCCTGGTCTACCTCTTCCAGTTGCTGCCGGCCGCGATCGTGGTGATCAGCTCGTTCTCCTCGGTCTCCTACGGGGTGTGGCCCCCGCCCGGGTTCTCCGTTCGCTGGTACACCAATCTGTGGCAGCAGGACGGGGTGGCGTCGGCGTTCACCGGCAGCCTGTGGATCGGCGCGCTGGTGGCCGTACTCGCCGTACTGCTCGGCTCGGCCGGCGCCGTTGCCCTGGTGCGCTACCGGTTCCGGGGCAGCGGGGCGATCCAGTCGGCGCTCTTCTCACCCGTGGTCGTACCCAAGATCGCCTTTGGTTTCGCGGTCTTCATGCTGCTCGCCCGCGCCGGGCTGCCCACCGGCCGGTGGGCCGTCGTGCTCGCCCACACGGTAGCGTCCGTGCCGTTCGTCATCGTGCTGCTGTCCGCAGCGCTGGAACGCGCCGACCGCACCCTCGACTACGCCGCGATCGACCTCGGCGCCCGCCCGCTGACCGCGTTCCTGCGCTCCACGCTGCCACAGATCGCGCCCGCCATGCTGGTCAGCGGCGTGTTCGCCTTCCTGGTCAGCTTCAACGAGATCGACCTGTCGATCTTTCTGCTCAGCAGCGAGCAGCAGACGCTGCCGGTCTGGATGTTCGGCTACCTCAACAACTACCAGGATCCGACGCCGGCCGCCCTGTCCACCCTGATGACCCTGCTCTCGCTGGTGGTCGTCGCAGTGGTGGCGGTGATCCTGCGGCTCACCCAGCGCGGCCGCCGCCTGGTTCTCTGAGGGGAGTGACATCGATGGCCGACCTGTTCCCGCGGCTGCGGCACGTCTGCGACATGGATGCCGCCTACCTGCGCGAGTACTCGGGGCTGCACGACGAGTACGACGGCAGGATCGTCGACCTGTCGCCGGCCGGGGTGACCGCCTCGCTGGCCGCCCTGGGTGGACCGGAACTGCCCGACCCGCACGACGAGGCCCAGTTGGCCGCAACCGAGAACGCCATGCGGGCCCGGTTCGGCCGGCTGCGCCAGCACCGGTGGGATCCGTGGGTGCACGTCGAGGCGCTCGACCTGTCGCCGTACGACCGGCCGTACACCGGCGAGCTGGCTCGGCAACGCGCCCGTGCCCGGCACCTCGCCGGCTGGCCGGACGCCGTGGACAACGCGATCGAGGCCCTCGACGAGGTGTCCGCCCCGGTCGCGGCCATGTTCCTGCCGGCCGCACGCGGCCTGGCCGCCGGTGTCCGGCCCTCCGACGGCGAGGCCGGTGAGCAGGCGCTCGCCGCGCTCGACCGGTTCGCCGCCCACCTGGAGAAGGCCACCCGCGACGGTGACCCCGCGCCCGCCCTGGGCCGCGCCGACCTCACCGCACTGCTCGGCTGCGAGGACCGTGTCGCGGTCGACCTGGACGAACTCGCGGCCGTGGCCGTCGCCGAGTACTCGCGGATGCGCGACATCCTGGCCGACGCCGCCGACCGGCTGGACCCCGCCTCCGGCGGGGACATCGGGCGGGTGAACGCCCGGATCCGCGCCGACCATGGCGACTTCGCCCAGATCGTCGCCGACACCGGGGCCCAGGTGGCGGTGGCCGCCCGCTTCGTCCACGAGCACGACCTGGTGCCGATCGTTGACGACACCTGCGTCGTCGAGCCGTCGCCGCCGGCCCGCGCCTGGGCATCCGGCCGGGTCAGCTGGGTGGCACCCTGGGAAACCGAGGGCCACGCGCTGTTCCACGTCACCGGCCCACGGGAACACTGGTCGCGATCCGACCGCGAGTCCTGGCTGGACCGCTTCAACCGGTCCGCGATGGCGGTCATGGCGGTGCACGAGATCGGTCCCGGGCACTGCAGCCACGCGCTGATGATGGGCCGGATGACCAGCCCGGTGCGCCGCACGCTCTGGTCCGAACTGTTCTTCGAGGGTTGGGCGCACTACGCCGAGGAGATGATGTGGGAGCAGGGCTACCAGGATCATGACGCGCGCTACCAGTTCGGCATGGCCCAGGAGGCGATGATCCGGATCGTACGGGTGCAGGCCGTTCTCGGCATCCACACCGGTGCCCTCGCCCTCGACGACGCGGTCGCGCTCTTCGAGGAGCGGGCGTTCCTGGCCGGCCCGGCCGCCCGCTCCGAGGCGATGCGCGCGGTCTGGGAGCCCACCTGCATCCGCTACACCTGGGGCAAGGTCCTGATGCGCCGGTTGCGCGAGCAGGCCGAGGCCGCTTGGGGAGACGCCTTCTCGTTGCCGCGGTTCCACCGTGAGCTGATGTCGTTCGGCTCGCCGCCGGTCGGCATCGTCGACGCGGCGATGGGCGTCGCGGCATGACCGCGGCCGCGCTCGAACAGGGCCCGAAACCGGTCGCGGCCGCGCTCGAACAGGGCGCGAAACCGGTCGCGCACGGCCGGGAGGCGATGGTGTCGGCCATGCATCCGACGGTCGCCGACGCCATGGCCGAGGTGCTGCGGCGCGGCGGCAACGCGATGGACGCGGTGCTCACCGCCGTACCCCTACAGGGTGTCCTGGAGCCGCAGATGACCACCCTCGCCGGCGGGATGTCGGTCCTCTACTACGACGCCACCCGGCGGCGGTACGAGTACGTCGACGGCGAACTCGACCACACCACCGACGCCCCGCCGGTCGCCGCCACCTGGGACCACTACGTACGGGTCGACGACGCGCTCGACCCCGGCGACGGCCGCCGGGTCGGTGTGCCGGGCACCCCGGCCGGGATGTACGAGGCGATGCGCCGGCACGGGAGCCTCGGCTGGGCCGACTACTTCGCCCCGGCGATCCACGCAGCCGAACACGGATTCCCGATGTACTCCTTCCTCTACGGCGAGACGTTCGGCGCGGCCGGCCGACTGTCGACGCACCCGTCGGGGCGAGCCGAGTTCCTGCCCGGTGGTCGCGTGCCGCCGGTGGGCGAGCGGATGGTGCGGCCCGCCCTCGCCGAGACGATGCGCCGGATCGCGGCCGACGGACCCGAGCACGTCTACCGTGGCACCTGGGCGCGGCGGTTCGTCGAGGCGGTCCGGGCCACCGGCGGCACGGTCACCGAACACGACCTAGCCGGCTACACCGCCCGGGTGCTCGAGCCGCTGCGCACCCCGTTCCGCGGCGAGGAGGTCGTCGCAGCGCCGCCGCCGTCCGCCGCGGGCGTGCTGATCTCGCTGGTGCTGCGCGTCCTGGAGCACTTCGACCTGCCGGCGCTGGGTCACTACACCCGGGAGGCAGAAGCGCTCGAGGTGCTGCGCCGGGCAGTGGCGTTCGGCGAGTTCTTCACCGAGCGCTTCGTCCGCGACCCGCTGTCCTACCACGTACCCGTCGGTGACCTGCTCGCCGACGGCTTCACCGCCGGGCTCGCCGCGCTGATCCGGGGCTCCAGCCGCCGGGAGTTGGCGGCACCCGGCGCGGTGGCGACGCCAAGCGCGGCCGAGCTGCACGCCGGCAACACCGACCACGTCGTGGCCGTCGACGCGGCCGGCAACATGGCGTCGCTGACCCATACCGTGTACGGCACCACCTTCGGCACCGGCCTGGTCGTCGACGGCATCCACGTCAACAGCGGAAACGGCTTCCCGGGCACCGGCAACGGGCCGGGCCGGCGGGTGTTGTCGCCGTTCCCGCCGACCATGGTGGCCCGGGACGGCGTGCCACGGCTGGTGCTCGGCTCTCCCGGCCTGTCCGCCCGCGCGGTCGCGATCGTGCTGGCCAACCACCTCGGATACGGCCTGCCGCTGGCCGAGGCGATCGACCAGCCCAGGTTCCAGGGCGCCCAGGTGGATCAGCCGTTCACGGTCGAGGCGCGGATCGCCCCGTCCGTCCTAACGGAACTCGCCGATCGATACGGTGCCGACGTACGGGTGACGACCCCGTACTACTGGCACTTCGGCGCGGTGCACGCGATCGAGGTCGACGCCGACGGAACACGCCACGGACATGCCGACCCGCGACGCCCGGGACGAGCGGCCGGATGGTGAACGGACGACAGGAGAGCTACGTGGCAGACACCAAGTCGCCCAGCTACATGGGCCGCATCCTCAACCTGCTGGAGACCTCGGTGGTCGCCGAGGGTGCGCCGCTGACGCTCACCGAGCTGGCCGCGGTGGCGGGCGCCCCGCTGTCCACGGTGTCACGGCTGACCGCCCAGCTCATCGAGTGGGGCTTCCTGGACGAGACGGACGGACAGCGCTTCGTTCCCGGCCGCCGGTTGGTCGCCATGGCCGTCGCGGTCAGCGAGCACCTCTACAGCAACGACCGATTCCAGCAGGCGGCCCGGTTGCTGGCCGGCCTCACCGGCGAGTCCACCACGGCGGGCCGGATCGTCGGCAACAACATGTACATCATCGCCCGCACCGACTCGGAGCAGCCGCTGCGCGCGGTCAGCCGGATCGGCGAACGCATCCCGCCGGAACGGTCCGCGCTCGGCAAGGCGGTCCTGTCGCACCTGCCCCGCGCCCGGCAGCTGGGCCTGCTCGCCGGCGCCGCGCTCGAGGACCCCGAGGCCGTGCTGGAGGCGATGCAGCCAGAGCTCGAAGAAGCCCGCCGGGTCGGCTACGCGGTGGACGAGGAGACCTACGACATCGGCCTGCGGTGTCGCGCCGCCGCGGTCATCGGCCCGGACGGCGAGGCCGTCGCCGGACTGTCCATCAGTGGGCCTGCCGCTCGCTTCACCTACGAGCTGGCCGAGGAATCGGTGGCGGCACTGTGTCGGGAGGCGGCCGCCATCCGCAACCTGCGCTGACTCCCAGCACACAACTCTCGGAGGAGACCCATGAGCGACCACACCATCGAAACCGTCCCGGTCACAAGGATGGGCAACGGCCACGACCTCGAACTGACCGTGCACCGCATCACCGGTGCCCGGCCCGGCCCGACCCTGGTCGCGTTCGGCGGCGTGCACGGCGACGAGGCGATGGGCCCGGAAGAGGTCCGTCGCCTGGTCTCCTCGATCAGCCCGGCCGAGCTGAAGGGCACCATCGTCGCGGTCCCGGTCGCCAACCCCTACGCGTACGACGCCATGTCGCGGTTCACCCCGCAGGACGGACTCAACCTCAACCGGATCTTCCCTGGCGACCGCAACGGCTCGGTCACCGAGCAGCTCGCCGCAGTCCTCGCCGAGATCATGCTGAGGGCCGACTACTTCGTCGACTTCCACTCCAGCGGCCTGTATTCGACGGTCGAGTACGGCTACATCATGGACGACGGCAAGGAGATGGCCACCAGCTTCGGTGCCGCCCTGCTCTACCACCACGCCCCGTACGAGGGCACCTCCAACGCCTGGGCCATCAAGAACAACATCGCTTCGACGGTCTGCGAACTCGGCGGCGGCGGGCAGCTCACCGACGCGTTCCTGGCCAAGGCGGTGCGGCAGGGCCGCAACATGCTCAAGGCCATCGACATGCTGGACGGCGAACCGGAGACCATCGCCGAGCAGCAGATCGTGATGACCGAGCTGGTCACGTTGCGACCGACCAGGGGTGGCGCGATGATCTCCCACTTCTCCCCCGACCGCCTCGGCGAGGTGGTCAAGGGCGGCACGGTACTCGGCGAGGTGATCGACCCGTATACCTTCCAGGTGCTCGAACAGCTCGTCGCACCCTACGAGTCCAACATCCTGGTGCTCAGCCGGGAGGGCTACACCCGCTGCTCGCCCGGCGACTACGGCTTCATGGTGGGCAACGCCGACACCACGACCACGGTCGACCAACTTTTCGCGTCCTGACCATGGACATCCGGCACGTCGCCGTGGTCGATCCCGCCACCGAGCAGGTCCATCACGACCGGCGCATCGTCCTGAACGGGGACCGGATCGCCGCCATCACCGCGGACACCCTCGAACCGCTCGCGCCGGACGATCTGGACGGTGCCGGCTGCTACGCGATTCCCGGTCTCATCGACTGCCATGTGCACGTCACCTCGGTTACCGCCGACGAGTGGGCCGACACCGGCATGGCGCCCAGCTACGTCACCGCGCACGCGCTGCGTGAACTGCGCGCCATGCTGGAGCGGGGCTTCACCACGGTACGCGACGCCGGCGGCGCCGACACCGGCCTCGTCGACGCCCTCGACGAGGGGGTCGTGACCGGCCCCCGCCTCTTCGTCTGCGGACGGGCGCTGTCGCAGACCGGCGGCCACGCCGACCTGCGCCCGCGCGGGCGGTACCACGTCGACGACCATCCGGCCGTGCCGGGCATCGGCCGCATCGCGGACGGCGTCGACACGCTCCGGACAGTCGTCCGCGAGCTGGTCCGCTCGGGAGTCTCGTTCATCAAGCTGATGCTCTCCGGCGGTATCTCCAGCCCCACCGACCGGATCGACGGACTGCAGTACTCGGACGAGGAGATCCGGGCCGCGGTCGACGAGGCGAACCGGGCCGGGGTGTACTGCGCCGGGCACGCCTACACCCCGGAGGCGGTGGCCCGGGCAATTCGGCTGGGCGTACGCACCATCGAGCACGGCAACCTCATCGGGCCGGCCGAGGCCGCGCTGATCGCCGAGCACGGTGCGTACTACGTTCCCACCCTCGTCACCTACACCGTGCTCGCCCGGGAAGGACCGGCCTTCGGACTTCCGCCGGCGAGCGTGGCGAAGGTGGCCGCGGTCAGCGACCGGGGCCTGGCTGCGCTCGGCCACGCCTATCGGGCGGGCGCGCAGATCGCCTTCGGCACCGACCTGCTCGGCCAGATGCGCCACCACCAGTCCACCGAGTTCGCCCTGCGCGCCCGCGTGCAGCCCGGGTGGGCGGTGCTGCGCAGCGCCACCACCACCGGCGCCGCGCTGCTCCGGGCGGACGGCCAGTTCGGCGTGCTCGCCGAGGGCGCCCGCGCCGACATCGTCCTGACCCGGCACGACCCGGCAGCCCACGTCGAGCTGCTGGCGGAGCCGGACACCGAGATCGCCGCCGTGCTCGCCAGGGGGCGGCCGGTGGTCCGGCGCTAGGGGGTGTCTTGTGGATCTCGGTGGAGCGAGGCGGAGTCCGGGCGGTGATCCGGCAAGGCGGAGGTTTGCCCGGATACCGGTGTTGTATCCGGGCGAGCCGACAACGCCGCCGGGCGCCGTTCGGGCCCGCCGCAGCCCGTCAGTAGATCCACGAGACACCCCCTAGACCCACCACGACCAGACAGGCAGGTTCATGCGGTATTCAGCACCCCTCACCGGCGCCACCCGACGATGCGGGAGCGTGGAGGTGTTCCCGGTCGGCCTCGGCGGCATGCTGCTGTCCATCGAGGGCCGGCCCGACCGGGACCAGGCCGTGGCGACCATCCACGCCGCCCTGGACGCCGGCATCACCCTGATCGACTCCGCGTCCGCATACCACATCGGTGCGGACGAGGTCGGGCACAACGAAGTCCTGATCGCCGAAGCGCTGGAGTGCTGGGCGGGCGATCCGAGCCGGATCACGGTGGCGACCAAGGCCGGCCGGATCCGGCCCGGAGACGGGCGCTGGCTCACCGACGGCAGCCCCGAGAACCTCATCCGCTCGGCCGCGGCCTCACGTGACCGCCTCGGCGGCGGCCGCATCGCACTCTTCTTCCTGCACGCACCCGACGTCGGGGTTCCGTTGGCGAAGTCCCTGGCGGCACTGCAACTTCTGGTACGCGACGGCGTGGCGGCCGCCGTCGGTGTCTCCAACGTCAGCGTGGACGAGCTCGACCGGGCGTACGAGGTGCTGGGCCCCGATCTGGTGGCCGTGCAGAACGAGTTCTCGCCCAGCGCGACGCAACACGCTGCGGTGCTGCGTCGGGCCGAGGAACTGGGCCTGGCATTCCTGGCCTGGCGACCTCTGGGCACGATCGGCAAGGCCGACGACGCGGTGACCGAGGCGTTCACCGAGGCCGGCCGGGCCGGCTGTGCCAGCCCGCAGCAGGTGGCCCTGTCCTGGCTGCTGGCGACGAGCCCGGTCCTGATCCCGATCCCGGGCGCCCGCCGCCCGGCCACGATCACCGACTCCTCCGCCGCCGCCGGCTTCACCCTGGACCCCGAGGTGCTGACTAGGTTGAACGCACTGACCGGGCTGACTGAGTAGCGGACAGACCCATCCGCCGCCATGGACGAGAGCGTGGCGGGCGGGCAGGTCGTAGGTTTCGGCGGTGGCCGTCCAGACGTCGAGAGCCTGGCCACGGCGGCGGCTAGACCGAACGCCGTTCAGTTAGGGGCTTGCAGAGAAATAACCCGTAGCTTCGCGGGTGGGCAGGGTAGCGGTGTCCATGGAGGACGTGCTCACCCTGGTCCGCTCCGCCTGGCAGGCAGGATGACAAGAGCTGGGTAACCTGCAGCAGGTCGGCGGCGACGTTGAGGTCGTCGAAGGTCAGGGGGGAGACTGTTACGCCCAGATCTGTGAGAGCCGGGAGGCGAAAGCGTCTCTGATCAGCTTAGTGATCCTGAGTCGGATTGAGTTTCCGGGATCGTTTCCCACCGTGGTGGAGATGCGTGGGCATTCAGGTGGAATCCTGCGCCCAGTGCTGCTCCGCGTGGCCGGTGGCCGGTGGTGGGTGTGCTGATCGTGTTCACGTCCTGGTGTCGGTGGGCTGCGCGGGGCAGCCTCCGGTCCGTTGGTGCGTGTCCCTCCGGACGCTTGCCCGCCTGACCGTGGGGCCGGGTAGGGGAGGGTGCCCCGCGTCGCCTGGGCGCGGGGCGTGGTGGCTGGTGCCGGGTAGGGCCGGTCTTCGACCGGTCCCTCCGGCTGGCATTAGAGGTGCTTGGGGTGACGACGGCGTGGGCTTCGAGCTCGTCGACGACCGTGCGGATCACCATGGCGCCGGTGGTCTTGTCGGTGACGGTCTTGCCCTGGTGGGTGAGGCCGCGGGCGGCGATGCGCCGCCAGGCGCCGTGGTCGCGGTCGCCCTGCCAACGGCAGGACTGGTTGGGGCAGATGGCCCATTTCCATCCCGGTGTGGTGGGCCGGTCGGGGGCTTTGCGGTGCTGTAGCGGGGTCAAACATTGCGGGCAGTGTTTGGAGGTGTTGCGGGCGGGGACGGTGACCACGGCGATCCCGTGCTCGGCGGCGAGGTGCCGCATCCGGTCGACGATCTTTCCGCGGACCTGCTGGGACAGGCGCGTGTTCAGGCTGTGCCCCATGCCCTTGGCTTCCATCGACCGCAGGTCTTCTAGGTAGATGACGGACGCCCGGGCGGCGATCGCCTGGTCGACGGTCCAGCGGGCGGCGGCCCAGGCGAGCGCGTCGTTCAAGTTGTGGCGGCGGGTGGACACGTGGCGGATCTCGCCGGCCAGCGCCTCCTGTTTCGCTCTCAGTTGCTCGTCGGGGCGGCCGCCGAGCAGCCGCGCGTACTGGTCGGCCTTGGCGTGTAGCCGCTCACTGTGGCGGCGCAGGCGGTGCTGCTTGGCCAGGATGCCGCCGGCGCGGAACTGTCCACCCGCCCCCAACGCCGTGATCCGCCCATCCTTTCCCAGTCGCAGGGCACCCGCGCTGAGGAGAGTGTTGAGACCCCAATCCACCCCAAGCGCCACCGAGTGACCAGTAGCCCGGGACTTCGGCACGGCATGCGTGTATGCCATGTCGGCACGCAACGTCCCGTCGGTGAGGCGCAGGGTGGGCAGGTGCAGCACCGCCGCGGCGGGAACCGTGGACGGCAACGTGATCGGACACTCGACCCACGTCCAGTCCCGATACGTCCGCGGATCCGGTCGTAAAGGAAGCTGCAGCCGCAGCAGCGCCTTCGCCGGGTCGGCGCTGCGCTCGATGGTGGCCTGCTGCCGATCACACGCGGCCAACAGCAACATCCGCCCGATTCTCGGGACGCCTTCGAGTTCGAACACGTCCACCGGCAGGCGACCGTTGGCCTTGGCGAACGTGGTGGCCTGCCGGGTGCGGGCATTGATGATGCTGGAAGGCAGATGCTGCCCGCCCGGGATCGCCTGACGGACCTGGTCCCACTCGGCGGGGGTGCGCTTGCGCGGATCGGCCGGCCACGTCGACAGGATCCCGACGGTCACGTCGGCACGCCACTTCACCGAACGCAGCGCACGCCCCGCCTGCTCCTGCGCCATCCGCACGACCCGGTCATTGACCCTCACACCCCGAGGCGGGGTGGCGGTCCAGCCGAGGCGTCGCAGCGCCATCCACGCGTTCGACGGCAACCTCCGCCCACCCGCATCCACCCCGGATGCCAGCACCCCCACATCCACGCTGTTCCAATGCGCGCCGATCAGCGCGGCCACCATGCCCGCCACCAGATCAGCACACCAACCCACCCGCCGCGCCAGCACCGCCCGAGACAGGACCTCACCGGTCTCCTCGTCCACACCGGTCCGCAGTACAGCACGGGCGCACGCGGTCCGGGCCGTCTCGCCCTCGCCCAGCCGCAGCTTCCCGCTCACCGGCTCAACGACCCACCATCGATCGAGCAGAACCAACGCTCACGGCCGGCCGCGTCACCGGAATCCGCCCCGAACCAGCCCAAACACCAGGCGTCACGAGGCGGACACCGACAGACGCGCCGCGGTCTGCGAGAATCGAAGAAGGTCCACACGACCAATCTATGATCACTTACGATTCATAATCAAATTGGTCAGCCTCCCGGCTACTCGACCTCATGGACTCCTGATCTCCCGGACCATCACGATCCAGGGTTCAAGTGTCCAAGATCAGGGGCAACACTCCCGTCGCGATGCCCCCGGTACCGGTACGCCACTGACCGGCGGAGCAGTGCCGCACATCGTGGCGTCGGCGTTGCCGGTGTAGGCGCCGGTGCTGTTGACGTCGGGTCAGGGTGCCGTGAGCGCCTCGGTCGGGGACAGTCGGGCCGCGCGGAGCGCCGGGTAGAGTCCGGCCGCGCCGCCGATGAGCATGGTGGCGGCGAGGGCACCCGCGGTCGCCCAGGCCGGTACGATGGTTGGCCAGGTCTGGTGGGTGGCGTATCCACCGGTGACGGCGATGCCGAGGACCACCCCGGCGACACCGCCGAGCGCGGAGAGGAGCAGCGATTCGGCGAGGAACTGTAGCCGGATCTGCCCTCGGGTGGCGCCGAGCGAGCGCCGTAGTCCGATCTCGGCCCGTCGCTCCAATACCGAGATCACCATTGTGTTCGCCACCCCGACACCACCGACCAGCAGCGCCACCGCGCCCAGGCCGAGTAGTAGCCCGTTCAGGGTGGCGTCGGCCGCCCGCCTCGCGGCCAGGACGTCCGAGGGCTTGGAGACGGTGACGTCGCCGGGTGCCTGAGGGTTGGCGGTGGCGGCGAGGACGGCGCGCACCGCCTCGACCCGGTTCTCCCGCGACCTGGTGTAGACGGTCGTCGCCCGCCGGTCGAAGCCGAACGTGTCGGCGGCGACGTCCCAGCCGACCAGCACGGCCGGGTCCAACTCGGGCGCGAGCGTAACGGGGTCGAGTACGCCGATCACGGTGAACCGGGCGCCGCCGGCCAGGATCTCCATCTCCGGACTGGGCCGGCCGATGCCGAGCCGGTCGGCGGCGTCGGCGCCGAGCACCGCCGCCGGGTACCGGCTGGTCACACCGTTGAGCCAGGTGCCGCCGGCCAGGGTCGCGCCAACGGTCTGCGGCAGGCTCAGCCGGGCGGCCAACACGGTCAGCCCGTTGGTCTCCGCCTTGGGGATCCGGTCCGACCGGTACACCTTGGCGCCGCCGATCGCACCGGTTGCCGAGACTGCGGTGACCGGCCCGATCCGCGCGATCATTGCTTCGACCTCGGTGGGCAGGGTGGCGCTCTGGCCGTCCGCGGTCTGTCCGGGGGAGGCGGTGAGCAGGTTCGTGCCGAGCGCGGCGAGCTGACGGTCCAACTCCTCCCGGGAGGAAGACGAGATGCCTACCACCGCGACCATCGCGGCGATGCCGATCGCGATACCGAGCGCGGACAGCAGCGCCCGCGTCGGTCGGGTGCGCATGCCCGCCGCACCGACCCGGAGCACGTCTCCGGGGGCCAGCCGGGCGGGCGAGAGCCGGCGCCGGGCCGGTGGAGCGCTCACCATCGGGCCGTCACCGCCGCCCGCGGCCCATTCGCGCGGTCGTCGACCACCCGGCCGTCGCGCATCCGCACCTGCCGGTCGAGGCTCTCGGCGAGGTCACGGTCGTGGGTGATGACCACCACCGTGGTACCGGCGGCGTTCAGCTCCCGTAGCACGGCCATGACGCCCTGCCCGGAGGCGGAGTCGAGGTTGCCCGTCGGCTCGTCGGCGAGCAGCAGCGCGGGGTCACCGACCACGGCGCGGGCGATCGCGACCCGCTGCCGTTCGCCGCCGGACAGCTCGTGCGGCTGATGGTCGAGCCGGTGCCCGAGCCCGACCCGCGCCAACGCCGCCTCCGCCCGCCGCCTGCGCTCCTTCATGGGTACGCCCGCGTAGAGCAGACCGTCGGCCACGTTGTCCAGCGCCGGTACCCCGGCGCCGAGGTGGAACTGCTGGAACACGAAACCGATCCGGCTCGCGCGCAGGGCGGACAGTTGCCGGTCGGACAGCCGCGACACGTCGTGGCCGTCGACGGCCACCCGGCCGGAGCTGGGCCGGTCGAGCGTGCCCAGCAGGTGCAGCATCGTGGACTTGCCCGAGCCGGACGGGCCGACCACCGCGACCAGCTCGCCGGCGCCGATGGTCAGGGTGACGCCGGTGAGTGCCCGGACAGCCCCGGGGTACTCCTTGCTCACATCGGTCAGCTCGATCATGCCGGTAGCCCCACGGTCGTACCCTCCGTCAACCCGCCTCCGGTGACCTCGACCCGGCCGCCCGCGAACAGGCCGGTCTCCACCCGGACGTAGCGCGTCGTCGATCCCTCGACGACCTCGACGCCGTACCCGCCCTCGGCCAGCGCGACCAGCGCCGCCACGGGCACGGTGAGCACGTCCCGGCGTTCACCCGCAGTGAAGGTCACGGTGACCACGGCCGCCTCGATTCCGGCGGCGGCCGCCGGGTCGGCGAGCGAGACGGGCGCCTCGATCCTGGTCTCGGGTGCGCTGTCCGGTGACGGCGCCTGCTCGATCACCGAGTAGACCCGATCCACCCGGCCGGCCACCTGCTTCCCGTCGGGCAGCCGGATCTGTACCTCGACACCCTTGCGGGCCAGACGTTGTCGGGAGACCTCGAGCAGGACGGTCACCTGGCGGCCGGTTCCGGTGTACTGGAGCACCTCCTGCCCGTCGCCGGTCGACTGGTTCACCCCGGCCGTGACGGTGTCGATCCGGATCGCGCCCGGGGCGAACAGCAACCGACCCAGCTCGACCTGGCCGGTCTGGTCGAGGCCGAGGTCCTGCTGCCAGCGCTTCACCGCGGTCGCGGTGGCCGCCGAGTACGTGTCGTCGACCGTGAATCCGCCGTACCCGAGCGCCTTCAGGTTGGCCTCCAGCTGCCGTACGTCGACGCCGGTGACGCCCGGGCCGAGGCTGCGGTACGCGGCGACGGTGCCGTACATCAGCACCACCGGCGCGTTGTCCACCCGGTAGATCGGCTGGCCCCGGTTGATGACGTCGCCGGCCAGCGGCACCTTGGTGAGGACACCCGGGATCCGGCCGACGAGGGTGGTCCTGGCGCCGTAGCCGAGGTCCCCGGGCATCTCCTGGCTGTCCAGCATCGTCTGCCGGGTGACCTGCGCAGTGGCCGGTGGCAGATCCGGCGCGTCGGGTGTATTCGTGCCGCCGCCGATTCCGACCGCGGCCGCAGCCGCCACGGTCCCGGCGACCACGACCGTGCCGACCATGGCGGCCACCCGAACCTGCCGCCGCACGGCGGATCGGGGCGTCACCGGGTCGCTCCCGGACTCGGGCTGGGCTCCCGGACCTGGGCCCGGCAGGTCGCCTCCGCCTGGTCGTAGTCCGGGTCGGTCTGTTCCGGCGGGAGCTGGATCTCGCCGTTGGCGTCCGGGTCGGGGAAGTCCGCCACTCCGTTGGCGCGCATGCACCGCGCGTACTCGATCGCCCCCGCCGTCTTCCGATCCCGGTCGCCGCCGCTCAGGACGGGCTCGTACCGTCTGCACGCCTGTATCGCCCTGGCCAGCGCCTCCGCGTCCACCGAGCCCTTGTCGAACCCCCCGCCGAACCGGACGGTGCCGTTGGGTTGGACCTGCGGGTCGGACGCCGGGATGCCGTGCTCCCGCAGGCATTGGGCGTGCCTCCTGCCCTGCTCCACCGTGTCGAGGCTCGGCGTCACGCTCGGCGCGGCGGAACCGTTCACCGAAGCCACGTCCTCGCCGTCGGCGGATGTCGAGCAGCCAACCGCCCCGACCAGCAACAGTGGTAGCAGGCAGGCGGCCATGGCACGTTTCGTCGCAGCGCGTTTCGTCATTGCCCGAGTGCAACAGTGGAGTCGCAACGCCACCGTCACAGCATGTGTAACACGGGTGTAATGCCCGATGACCGAGACTGCGGAGCGGAGGGACGGAGCGTGCGAGTACTGCTGATCGAGGACGAGACACTGCTGGCCGAACAGGTCGCCGACGGGCTACGGGACCGGGGCATCGCGGTCGACCTCGCGTCCGACGGGCTCGACGGCCTGCACAAGGCCGGCGCCAACCGGTACGACGTGGTCGTACTCGACCGCGACCTGCCAGTCGTGCACGGCGACCAGGTGTGTACGGCACTCACCGCAGGCGGCGGCACTGCCCGGATCCTCATGCTCACCGCGGCCGGCGAGGCGGCGGACCGGGTCGCCGGCCTCATGCTCGGCGCCGACGACTACCTACCCAAGCCGTTCGTCTTCGATGAGCTGGTGCTGCGGATACGAGCGCTGGCCCGGCGGGCCAACAACGCGCCACGGGTCCTCCAACGCGCCGCACTGACCTTCGACACCGCTCGACGCGTCGTCACCCGCGACGGCCGCATCATCCCGCTGACGACCAAGGAGTTGGCCGTGCTGGAGATCCTGATGGGCGCCGAGGGCGCCGTCGTCAGCGCCGAGGACCTGCTGGAACGGGCCTGGGACGAGCACGCAGACCCGTTCACCGCCACCGTCCGGGTCACCATCGCCCGGCTGCGGCGCAAGCTGGGCGACCCGCCGCTGATCGAGACCGTCGTTGGCGCGGGGTACCGGCTGTGAGGCCGCGCCGCCGGCACCCGTCGATCCGGCTGAGGCTGACCCTGGTGTACGCGGTCGTGCTCGTGGCGGCCTGCGCGGGCCTGCTCGCACTCAACTACGGGCTGCTGTACCAGAGCCTCTACCAGGACATCGACGGACCGACCGCGGCCGAGGTGGCCGCGATGGTTTCCAACGCCTCACCCGAGGAGACGAAGGAGGCTGCTCTACAGCTCGACCAGGCCGAGATCGCCCGGTTACGGGCCGACACGCTTCTGCGCACCGCGGGAACCTCGGCGATCGGACTCGCGATCACCGCCATGATCGGGCTCGGTGTCTCCTGGGTCGTCGCTGGCCGTATGCTCCGGCCGCTGCGAACGCTCACCGCCACCACCCGGCGGATCTCCCAGGACCGACTGCACGAGCGCATCGCGCTCACCGGCCCGCACGACGAACTCAAGGAACTGGCCGACACCTTCGACGAGATGGTGACCCGGCTGGAAGCCTCCTTCAACAGCCAGCGAAGGTTCGTCGCCGACGCCTCGCACGAACTGCGTACCCCCTTGGCGGTGGTGCGTACCGGCGCCGAGGTCCTGCTCGCCAAGCGGCACGGCACACCCGAACAGTGGCAGGCCATGGCGCGTCGCGTACTCACCGCGACCAGCCGGGCCGAACGCATGCTGGACGGCCTGCTGACACTGGCTCGCAGCGACAGCGGCGTCGTCGCCGAGGAGACGCACGACCTAGCGGTCGCGGCGGCTGGGGCACTCGGCGAGGCGGACGGCGAAGCCGAACGCGCCGCGCTGACCATCACCTCCGACCTGCGTCCGGCCTTGGTCAAGGGCGACCCGGCACTGCTGGACCGCCTGCTGAGCAATCTGGTGGACAACGCGATCCGACACAACCATCCGGGCGGTTGGGTCGATGTGGTCACCGGCCACCGTGACCGGGCAGCCGTCGTCACGGTACGCAACAGCGGCGAGCGTATACCCCCGGCGGAGGTCGAGCGGCTGTTCGAGCCGTTCCAGCGCCTGGCGTCCGACCGCACCACAAACGCCGGGTCGACCGGTCTGGGCCTCGCCATCGTGAGATCCATCGTGCACGTACACGCCGGAACGGTCAGGGTGACACCGAACGTCGACGGCGGACTGACCGTCGCCATCACGCTCCCGGCAGAACACGCCACGGCCCGTCTTCGGACGACCGCCGCAGCTCGACGCCGAGGAGCTGGTACCGAAAGCTCGAGTGCCTGAAGCCGAACCGCCAGTAGAGGCAACCTGACCGGACGGCGGTCTGGGCACGGCACGTCCCGTGGTGTTTCCGAGTCACCATGGCGGCTTCCTCGGTGACCAGTCGGCTACGCGGGCAAGCCCGAGCGGGACTTGGTCAGGCCTTGGCGTCAGGATCCCGACTGATCCGCTCCGACGTGCTCTGCCAACCCGACCCGCTCCTGCTCAGCGAGCCGTCCGAGCACTGGTAGTTCGATGACTCGGAGCCCGAATCCTCCGGCATGGCCGTCCGGTCGACCTCCGATCCGTCGACCTTGGCGACCATCTCACCGTCGACATCGGACTGATCACCGATGATCTTGCCGTCGGTGGTCGTTATGGTCGAGGTAACGCTGCCGGTGAGGACGATCTCGTACTCGTGACCACCTCGGCGGGCGGTGAAGCTGGTCCCGTCGCCGTCCGTCGCGCGGCGCCGGCCCGAACCCGCTCCAACCGGGCCAGCAATCCGGGACGGGCGTCGACTTCGGTCGGGGCCTCCGCGCCACCGAGTCCGAGCGCCGCGGCGTCGACCACGACCACCGGCGCACAGGCGTCGATCAGCGTCACCTCCAGCCCGCCGGCACCGTCGTCGATCCGCTCCCGGCGCTCGCCGGTCGGGAAGAGTCGTCCCGTGGTGCGCCCGGCCGGCTTGACGAACCCCATCCGGACCCCCAGCGCCGGGTACGGAACGCCGGCGATCTCGTTGTCGCCGGCGTTCACCACCCGACGCCGCGGGGTCGGCACCTCCTGGCGGATGAGCTGGTCGGTGTTGGTGTTGAGTACGGTGACCGTCGTCCGCTCCCCACTGGGGCGAACCCAGCCGGCCTGCAGGGCGTACAGGCCCGCGACGGCCGAGCAGTTGCCGCAGTTGCTGGCCCAGTCGACGGTGGGCTCAGTGATCGAGACCTGGCCGAAGGTGTAGTCAACGTCCACCCCCGGCCGCCGGGACGGCCGGAGCAGTACCGCCTTGCTCGTGGTGGAGGTCCCGCCGCCGATCCCGTCGATCTGCCGGATGTCCGGGCTGCCGAAGATCCGAACGAGAAGTTCCGTTCGGTCCTCGCCGGCCGCGTCCAGGTCTGACTCGGTGAACACCCAGCATTTGCTGGTGCCACCCCGCATCCACGTGGCTCTCACGTCCGCGCCACTCCTTGTTTCGAAGGTGTGACGAGCTTGCGGCGAGTTACCCTTCAGCACAATCACGGAGATCTTCATGATCCTGTAGCTGAACTTAAGGCGGAAGGCGGAGCAGATGGACGTGAAACGGATGTTCCTACTGGCCGACGTCGCCCGCCATGGCTCGATCACCGCCGCCGCGCACGCTCTCTCCTACACACCGTCGGCGATCTCGCAACAGGTCAAGCTCTTCGAGGGCGAGGTCAAGCTACCGCTGCTCGAACGGCACCCCCGCGGCGTCCGGTTGACCGACGCCGGCCGGGTGGTCGCAGACACGGCCGACAAGATCCAGCGCCTGCTCCAGGCCGCGGAGAACGAACTCGCGGAGATCGCGGGGCTGCGGCGTGGATCACTACGACTAGGCGCGTTCCCGACCGCCGGCGCGTCCCTCGTGCCGCACGCGATCACCGAGTTCCAGCTCCGCCACCCGGAGGTCGAACTCTCCGTGCGCAGTGCCCGGCTGGCCCAGATGCTGCGCCTGCTTGAAGGCCGGGAGATCGACGTCGGCCTGCTCTGGGACTATCCCTGGTGCCGGATCGAGAAAACCGCAGACCTGCCCGACATCACGATCCGGCACATCCTCGACGACCCGATGGAGGTGGTGGTCGCCCGCAGCCACCGCTACGCCCGGCGCAGACGGGTGCGGCTGGGCGAACTCGCCGAAGATCGCTGGATCATCCGCGCCGACGCCCATCCCGGAGCCGAGGTGCTCGTCCGGGCATGCCGCTCCGCCGGCTTCGAACCCAGCGTCTCCTTCGAGGCACACGACTACCAGGAGGCGCAAGCCATGGTCGCGGTCGGCCTCGGCGTCGCCCTCATCCCGCGGCTCGCACTCAGCAGCACGCGCGACGACGTCACCGCCATCCCGCTCGGCGACAGCGCCCCCGTCCGGCGGGTCCTGCTGGCCCGCCTCGCCGATCGGTGGCACACGCCGGCCAGCGACGCCATGATCGCCACCTTCGCGACCGTCGCCGCGCGGATCGCCCGGGACGGCCGGCCGCCCAGGCACCGATGATCGGGTCGCCGGGCTCATCGGAGCCCAAGGCCGAGCAGGGCGGCTCCCCTGCTCCCACCTCGCTCGATCGGCGACAGGCATGCCTCTTCGCTGGGTGCTGCCGGTAGCACTCGTCCCACAACTCCAACCCCGTCAGGTCCCCAACGGACAGAACGCCTCAAGCCAGAACAACACCGGGGATAGGTGGTTATCGGGCTGGAGCGGGTGACAGTGATAAAGTCGAATCCCCAGTGCACCCCCGTCCTGGGATCAGGCCACCCGGACGCGCGTCTGGTATCGGAGGAAGGCCGTGGGCTACAAGGAACGACGGGTCAAGCTGATCGCCACCCGGGCGGCGCCACATTTGGAGCCCGGCGAGCAGATCCAGACGGGATTCATCACGGTGACCGGTTCGGGGATCTTCACGGTGCCGGCGGAGACATTCGTAGTCACCGACCGCGCGATCCTCGTCATTGGCCGCGGCCAGGTACAGCGTCTCCCGCGCGACTGCTGGTTTGGCAAGCCCACCGGGCTCTACCACAAGTTCGAGCTCGACCGCACGTACAAGGTGCACCGGCAGTGGTACCAGGAAGTCATCACCGCCAACGAGGCGCTGCGCGAAATGCAGACCCACGATGAGCCGGCGGCCGGCGAGCACTGAATGAGCGTGTCCCAACCTCGTTTTGGCAGGTTGGGGAGGGTTGACAAGATGACTGTCGACACTCAGCCGCTGGCCACGAGAAGATCAATTTCCGGTCTCACGGAAACGACCATCGTCGACTGTAAACGATAACGATGTGATCTCGCCCCCGGCGTGCCGGGACCCGAGTATGACGGAAGCCTCCGCATGTCGGTTGTGTGACAAACAGATACGCGGAGGCTTCCGCGCCCATCATCTACGGTCTTGCCCTGTCCACGCCAGCCGTCGTGGTAAACCGCCTGGTCGACGCCCTGGTCCGCCACCGTCGTCGCATCGGTACCCGATGGCGGCTGCACACCCCGCTCCAGCGGGGCATCCTCACCTGCGCCTGGCTGGAGGGCGGGCACACCTACCGGTCACTGGGCGCCGGCAACGGCGTGCCCAAGAGCATCTGCCGCACTCTCGTGCAAGAGGGCATCAAGGTCCTCGCCCGCCGCGCCCTGCCGCTGACCGAGGTCATCCGCCTGGCCGCCGACGCGGTTGGGAGTACCTCATCGTCGACCGGGTCAACATCCCCACCGAGCGGGTAGCCGCCCGGTGGGGCCTGTCAGTGGCTGAGGTGGCAGGCCACCCGGGCGTCCGACGGATGGGCGTCGAGGGCCGGCTCGACCCGGGCGCAGATCTCCTGGGCCATCGGGCACCGGGTCCGGAATCGACAGCCTGACGGTGGGATCAGCGGGCTGGGCACCTCGCCGGAGAGCACGATGCGCTGTCGCTCACGGCCAGGCACCGCCGAGAGCAGGGCCTGGGTGTAGGGGTACAGCGGGTTGGTCCGGATCTGCCGAGCAGCGCCCACCTCGACGACCCGGCCGAGGTACATCACCGCCACCCGATCCGACATGTAGTCCACCACCGCCAGGTCATGCGCGACGAAGAGGTAGGTGAGGGCGAACTGCTGCCGTAGGGCGGCCAACAGGTTGAGCACCTGCGACTGGACGGAGACGTCCAACGCGGAAACCGGCTCATCGGCGACGATCAGCTTCGGCTGCAGCACCAACGCCCGGGCGATTCCGATCCGCTGCCGCTGGCCGCCGGAGAACTCGTGCGGAAACCGGCCAGCCGCCGACGCGTCCAGAAGCCGCGCCGGGTTCATCGCCGCGGATCACGGACGCAATGGACAGTGCGACCAGAGCGGCTGCAGGTGGTTTGGTCATAGAAGGCGTGGATCCTGATCGTCTCGCCGAGTCGGTAAGCCAGGTACGTGGCGGTATCGACGGTAGGCGGGAGTGAAAAGCCAGGCGGTGATGAGGCCTGCCGATCCATCCGTGCCAGGTCACCCCACCCGGTCCCATGGGATGGCCTCGATGGGGTGGCTGGTCGGGGCGGAGGCCTCGTAGTAGTCGCGGGCGTGACGACCCGCCGTCGGGGTCCGGGAGAGCCGGACGCAGGGCGAAGGGGGCCAGCAAGTCAAGCAGTACGGATGCCGGAATGCCAGGAGGTTGTCGCCGGTGAATACCGACGAGCTGGAGTCGGCCCTTCGTCGGGCCGAAGACCGGGTACTGGGGATCCAGGCCAAGCTGCACCGTTGGGCTCGTGATGATCCTCGTCGCGTGTTCGACGACCTGTTCAACCTCGTCACCGATCGTGCGTTCCTGTTGGTGGCGTGGGATCGGGTGCGGAGCAACAAGGGCGCCAAGACCGCTGGGGTGGACGGCGCGACTGCGCTGTCCATCGTCGTGCGGGTCGGGGTCGAGGAGTTCCTCGACATGCTGCGGGCCTCGCTGAGGGACCGCAGCTTCCGGCCGGTGCCGGTGCGGGAGCGGATGATTCCCAAGCCCGGTGGCAAGCTGTGCCGGCTGGGGATCGCTACGATCACCGACCGGGTGGTGCAGGCGTCACTGAAGCTGGTGCTGGAGCCGATCTTCGAGGTGGATTTCCTCCCGTGTTCCTACGGGTTCCGCCCGGGACGCCGGGCCCATGACGCGGTGGCCGAGATCCGTTACCTGGCCACGAGACCACGCAGCTACGAGTGGGTCGTGGAAGGTGACATCAAGGCCTGCTTCGACGAGATCGACCACGCTTCCGTGATGGCACGGGTACGTGGGCGTATCGCCGATAAGCGTGTGCTGGACCTGGTGAAGGCGTTCCTGAAGTCGGGCATCCTCGGCGAGGACCGCCAACTGCGGGAGACCAACGCCGGCACCCCGCAAGGGTCGATCCTGTCCCCGTTGCTGAGCAACATCGCCTTGTCGGTGCTGGACGAGTATGTCGCCCAGCGTCCCGGTGGCCCGTCCACCAGCAAGGTCGAGAAAGCTCGGCGGCTTCGGCGCGGCCTGCCGAACTTCAAGCTTGTCCGGTATGCCGACGACTGGTGCCTGATGATCAAAGGCAGCCGGGCGGACGCCGAAGCGCTGCGCCGCCTTCCCGAAGGGAAACGCCCCGGACCTGCTCGGGGGGGCAGGATCCGGGGCGTGTGGGTTTGCTTAGGCGGCCACGACCTCGCGGTCCTGCTTGAGGGCCGCCTTGCCGCCCTTCCCGAACGTGCCGGCGCCGCCGGCCGCGGCCTTGCGGGTTGTCTTGCGGGCTGGCGCCTTCTTCGGCGCCAGCTGCGACACGCGCTGCGCCGAGATGCCCAGCAGCGCGCCCGCGTCGCGGACGGTGTAGCCCTTGGCGAGCAGCGCCCGTGCGGCGGTGACTGTCGCCTCGTCGGCGGACTGTTCGGCCTTCCGCAGGGCGCTGCGCGCCTTGCGGGCGCGGGCAACTTCCTGCGGGACCTCCGGCTTCACCTCGACGTCGAAGCTGTTCGGGTTGACGTCGAGCATGAGGGCAATAGCTTCGCGGGCCATGTCTTCGACCTGGTCGAGTCGGCGGGCCTGCGAGAACACACCGTTGATCTCGGGGACGGTGATTGCCCACCAGCCGCCGGAGCGGACGCATGTGGCGGTGTACTTCATCGGCGGTGGCCCCTTCTACCTCAAGCCGAGCGTGCGCAGGATGCCCCGCGCCGTGTTTTCGTTGATCTCCTTGTGTCGGGGTATGACGACGTTCTGCGAGCCGTACCTGTAGATGGTGTGGCTGCCGCCTTCGCGGACCTTCTCGAAGGTGGTGCCCGCGTCGGCAGCGGCCTTGCCGATCTTGCTGATCAGGTCAGTTCGCTTCACACCGCAAGTCTAGTGTAATAGACGATACAAGTAAAAGCGACTAGACTAAGGAATGGCCAGGTATGACCTCCCCTGCCGGCCGTGTCGCCGCAGCGAACCTCGCACGTCACGTCGGGAACCAGCGCCAGACAGAACTGATGATCCCCTTATCATCACCATCGACTTGTACTGACATGGTCGGTCGATGCCCACCTGACCGGTAGTCACACAATCGCCCGGTAACCCGGCCGGAGCAGACATGGCTACCGGTACCGTGAAGTGGTTCAACGGCGATAAGGGCTTCGGCTTCATCAGCCAGGACGGCGGCGGGGCCGACGTTTTCGCCCACTACTCGGCGATTTCGGCGAGCGGCTTCCGCAGCCTTGAGGAGAACCAGCGGGTGGAGTTCGACATCACCCAGGGCCCAAGGGCCCGCAGGCGGCGAGCATCCGCTCGCTCTGATCCACCCTTTTGCTACGGCGGCCCGACTGGTTCAGCGGGCCGCCGTTCGGCGCTCGTGCGGACCCTCGGGGAACGGAGCTTGGCCCCATTGTCCGCACCGCCGCCCGTCGCCGGCCGATCACCCGCAAGCCAGCACGGTCGCGCCGAGCACCGAGTAGGCCAGGTGTGGCCGCGGCGCTGAGTTCGGGTCGAACGCCGAGCCGGGGGCGTTCGTCGGGCCTTGCTCGCTGGTACTTCGGGGTGCAGTTTCCAGGCCGCGCGGCGAGAGCGGTGCGGATGGTCCGTCATCCTCGCGGCTGCGGTCCGCGCCAGGTAGCGGGTACGAGCGGTTGACCGCCAACTCCGAAGCAATGATCAAGGTAGCGATGATTCGACTCATGACGATACGCCTGGCTGGTCAAGCGATCCGCTGGACCAACGCCACCGAACGCGAAGCCGCCCGATACATCAACGTTGAGCGACTTCTCGCCGCGTAGCCACCCGGTTACCCGACGGTCTCTGAGACGAACGCTTTGCCGACCTCGTAGAGGAGCAGGGCGTCGCCCACGATGCTCAGCATGTTGGCTACCCCGGCTAGCTGCGGCGAGCCGACCGGATCGATGCGGATGACCTTGCCGTTGAGGCGCTGCTCCCGGAAGGGCGTGCCGGTGAACTCCTTGACGGAGTAGTTCCTCGCACCCGCCTCCATGCTCGCCTTGGCGCCGGCCAGCAACTCACGCCCTGCGCGGTCGCGGTCACTCTGGACCTGAACTTTCCGCTCTTGTCCTCCGTGTTCAGGGCACTCCATAACTCCCGTGCCTCGTCCAGCGCGATCTGCCGCTCGCGATCGGTGAGGATCGGCGACCTACCCTTGCGCCGCGCGTTGCGGTCCTCCTCCAACAGTTGGCTGAGCCCCTTGAACGTGTCGGCGGCCTTCTGTAGTGCCAGCTGGTGCCGTTCGTGCCGACGATGCGACCTTCGGTGATCTCGGCGCGCACCGCCGTAGGGCCCGCCAGCGGCGAGGAACCAGAGCCGTGACGACGAGGACCCCGGACAGGACTGCGAGAAGGAGTAGCAGTAGCCAGGGGAGGGCCCAGGCGTGCGTCGTGGCCTCGACGGTGGCGAGTGGAGCGATCGAGCCCGACACGTCGGTGAGCAGTGGGACGAGGGTGACGGTCCCCGTCAGCTTCACCGCTGGAGCCACTCCTGGTAGCGGCACGGAGACCTTCCAGGTGTCACCTGGGAGCAGCGGGGGCGAGTCCTCGATCTGCCCCGCGCGGACGTTCAGGTCCCCGAAGGGGCCGGAGATGGACACTGCCTGCCGAGCGGTGACGATGGCGTTGCCCGTGTTGCGGATCGTGTATGTGACGGTGGCGTCACCCTTCCCGAACGGATTGGGCGTGCCCGAGTAGCGCACCTGCAGATCCTCCACCGACAGGCTCGGCTTCAGCGCTCCACCGACCCGCAGGCGGATCCGAATGCCCACACGCCGGGCCACATTCGTCCCATCGGCTTTGCTGGCCTGCGTCAGCGAGGTGACGACGCCGCCCAGGTAGTCGCCGGGCGCGGCGTTGTCCGGAAGGGTGAGCTGGAACGGCACCTCAACCGACTGGCCGGGCCCGACCGTCACGTCGGGGCGATCCGTGTGGACCCACGCACCGATCCCTGTCGATTTCGCGTCCTGGGTGACCAGGTCGAGCTGGCCTTCCTTGGTGGTGAACCCGTCGGCGGCGTACACGGCCAGGTTGAGCGGTGTGGCACCGTGGTTGACGACGAGGAGACCGTCCTTGAGCTGCCCGCCGGGGTTGAGGGTGTAGGTGTAGTTCTGCCGGCCGGACCCGAGGTTGTTGGAGGCCGTCCTGACCGCCCAGGAGACGTCGCCGTCCGCCGCGGCGGCGGGCTCGGCCCCTACTGCGAGGAAGCCGATCGCGGCGAGCAGCACCACGACAGTGGCCTGGGCGAGGGCTGCTGCGGTCGTACGCGGTTTGGGCAGGTGCATCTGATGATCCTCGGACGGTCTGGGAGCGGCGGGATGGAACACGTGTGGTGGGGTGGGCACCCGACGGTGCCCACCCCACCGGGTGGAGCGGACCGGATCAGCTCAGCGCGGTGAGCGTGGTCCCGGCGCCACCCTCGGTCGTCTGCTCAACCCACGCGGACGGGGTCGTCCGGGCCACGTCGGCCCGCTTGTCCCAGCCCTTGCCGCGGTACGGGTGGATGACCACCTTGTCGGCGGTGGATCCGACCGGCTGAGCGGGGCTGGTGCCGTTGTTCGGGCCGCACCACTTCACCTTGCCCAGCTCCACGGCGGCGTTGGGCCCGTCGCAGGTGCTGCTGCGGATGTTCTCGACGACGAGCTTGTTGTCGCGCACCTGGACCTTCACGTAGGTGCGGACGTGCTCCTGGTTCTCCACCGAGTTGGCGTAGTGGTTGTCGGGGTTGAGCGGGTCGGGGCCGAAGTCCGAGCCCGGGACGGGAGCGGTGAGGTCGTAGTACTTCGAACCTGACGCGGAGTTCGCCGTCACGTAGATGACACCCCCGGGGCCCTGGGCCACCTGCTCGGCGCCGGGCTGCTCATCCGGGTGCGACTTGGCACCGTTCTTGAGCGCGTAGCTACGGGAGTAGCTGTGGTCGTGACCCTGCAGGACCAGGTCGACGCCGAGCTTCGAGAAGGCGGTCGGGAAGTCCTGACGGCGCTTCTTGTTGTCGCTGTCGTTCGCGTGGGCGGCCGGCGAGTAGATCGCGTGGTGGTAGACGAGCACCGTGTACTTGGCGTCGGCGCCGTGCGACTTGATCACGTCGGTGATGTAGCCGATGTGCGCCTCGTCCGAGCCGTTGGCGTACGCGTTGCTGTTGAGGTCGATGAACAGGACGCCCTTGTAGATGTACCAGTAGTCACCGCCGGACCGGGTCGTCGCGCTGCCGTTGTAGAACGGCGTGGAACGGTCGGTGTTCGGGGTCCAGAAGTGCTGCTCGTAGGCCTTGCCGCCGACGTCGTGGTTGCCGATGGTGGCGGCCCACGGGTACTGGCGCAGCTCGTCGGGCGCGAGGAAGGCGTTCCACTGCGTCTCGGTGTTGGCGGTCTCGACCTGGTCACCACCGGAGACCAGCAGCTCGGCGTTCGGGTTGGCAGCGACGGCGACCTTCAGCGTGTCCTGCCACCCCTCACCGTCCTTCGCCACGTTGCCGGACGAGCCGATCTGCGGGTCGCCGAAGAACAGGAAGTCGAAGTCGCCCTTGAAGGCCTGGGTCTTGAAGGAGTACGTCGGGGACCAGCCGCCCGCCGCGCCGACCCGGTAGGAGTACGTGGTGTTCTCCTGCAGGCTGTCGATCGTGGCGTGGCCGTTGTAGCCGCCATTGACGCTGTTCGCGGCGACGCTGGCCGAGAAGGTGACGGCGTTGGCGGGGAACTCGCCGTTGACGAGCTGGGAAGCCGGCGCGACCTCGACCGTCTGCGGGATGCCGGTCGAGGAGTACCACGACACAACGCGCTGCGATTCGCTGGCGCCTACGCCGAGGACGATGCCGGTGGGCGCCGCGACATCGGCAGCGTGGGCCGCCGACGCCAGGCCGCTGCCGAGCACCGCGGCGACGCCGAGGACCGCCGCGCTGGCGCCCCCGGCCACCCGGCGGCGCGCAACCCCGCGGCCTTGTGTCCAATCGAGCCTCATCAGATTCCATCCGTTCTGATTCGAGGGAGTATTGAAAAGCCTTGGTCAAGCTCGCGGAAACCGGTGTCCAGCAGGTGAACCCGGGGCAGGCGGACTGTGGCGCCTGCCGGAAGTTGTCCCGGGCAATCAGATTCCGACGACCCGCTGCACGAACCACACCAGGCCCAGCACGGACACCCCCGCCGCGATCGCCCCGGTCGTCCACACCCCTGCGGCCGGGCTGTGGCGGCGCAGCAGGGCGAGCAGCGGGAAGACGACCACGATGATCGTCAGCTGGACGACCTCGATGCCCACGTTGAAGACGAGCAGCGACCACAGCAGCGTCCACGAGAAGGCCTGGTCGATCCCGAGTGCCGCGGCGAAGCCGAGTCCGTGCACAAGGCCGAAGCAGAACACCACGGCGAGCCGGGCCCAGCCCGCACGGTCCAGACTGAGGTGGCTGTGACCGGCCGTCTCGAGGTCCGTGGCGTGCGACCGGCGTCGCCGGATCCGCCACAGATGCCAACCGGCGACGGCCGCGATCGAGAGGGCGATGGCGGGCTCGACGAACGACGCGGGCAGCTGAACGAGGCCGAGGGCGGCGAGGATGAAGGTCACCGAGTGGGCCAGCGTGAAGGTCGTCGCCGCCAGCACGATCTCGCGCAGGCGGCGGGACCCCACGATGAGCGCCAGCAGGAACAGGATGTGGTCGAGCCCGGTGAGCAGGTGCTCAGCTCCGAGCCGGAAGAACTCCCGGAACCGCTCGGCCCAGGACTGTTGCGTGGAGAACGACCGATGCTCGGCGTCGAGGGCGGTGCTTCCCGACCTCAGGTCGAGGTCGTAGGTGACGATCGTCTTGGTGTCGCGCACATAGCCCTCGGAGTCCGGGAACAGCCCGCTGCGGACCTCGTGCGCTCCCGCTGACTCCGGGCACCGGTAGTCGAGAACCAGCAGCGCGTACGGGACAGCCTCGCGTTTCTCGACGGTGAAGTCGCCGTCGCGGACCGGGGTGCACGCCGTGCCCTCGGTCGTGACGTCGAAACGCTCGGTCACGTACGCGACCACCGTGTCGGCGTGGGCGTCGAGCGCGGCGGCCTGCTCCGCCGCATCGCCGTCCTCGAACACCGCGGTGCCCGCCCGGAAGAGCTGATCATCCTTCTCGTAGTCGGCGGCGGAAACGACGAGCAGGTCGTACTCCAGCCCGAGCTCGGCGCGGACGTGCCCGGTCTCAGGCGAGGCGAGGTCGACGTACGCGGTCGAGCTGAAGCCGTGGGCAAGGGCGGGCGCGGCACTGAGCAGGACGCCGACGGCTAGGGCCGCAACGACGACACCAGCGCGCCATCGAGCGGCGTGGGGCATGTGACTCCTCTTCGGTTGGCGACCGAAATCTGCTCGGCTCAGATGAACGAACGGCAGCCTGCGCGCAAACCAGCGACGAAACCCGCCCGACCGAGCTGGCCTGCGCATTCGCAAACGGCCGGCCGTGGGGTAGGAAGTAGGGCGCACCTACCGCCACCTCGAGGACGGTCTCCATGCGTTCCCGCCTTCTGCCCGCCGGCACGCTGGCCGCGGCAGTAGCGACCGCCGTACTGATCACCGGATGCAGCTCCGGCGACGACTGGTCCCGGCCGCACCCGAAGCCCACCGCCGTCGGCACTCTCGGCCCGGGGTTCTTCGACCCGGCCGCACCGCCCGCCCCGGAGGCGACGATCACGCCACGGCCCGGCTCCTGGGACGGGGTCCGTCCGTCGAAGGGCTACCGGGTGGTGCTGCTCACCGCAGGGGAAGACCCGCAGACCAGGACGCTGGTGAACGCCGTGACGCAGTGGGCCGAGGACGAGCAGGCCAGCCTCAAAACCATCACCGCCGCTGAGCCCGATCAGCTCATTCCGCAGATCAGCAAAGCAATCGACCTGGCACCCGATCTCATCATCAGCGCCGGCAACGATCTCGTCGACCCGATGGCCCTCGTCACACCCCACCACCTCGACCAACAGTTCCTCGTGCTCGGCGCCGAACTGGCCGAACCCACCGCGAACGTCACCGCCGCCGACTGGACGGGTGCGTCGTTCCGCGGCGAAGGACTCGGCATGTCCTCAACGTACGACCCCGCCACCTTCACCCCCGAGCGCGCCGGCCGCGCCGTCCGGGCCGGCGTCGCGGCCGTACTCAACCGCCTGACCGGCATCGTCATCTGGCTGGACTAGACGCCACGAGCTGCCAGCCCCTGGCTTGATCTTCAACCCGTGGTGGCGATGATCGCCTCCAAATCGACGGCGGGGCTTCGGCGAATTGTGCTGGAAGGACGACGCATCATCGGCGGCGGATTGGCAGGAACCGGCTGCCGGGGCAGGGATGCCCGACAGCCGGTTCCACAGAGCGGTCGTGTCACGGAGCCCCAACGGGGTCAGTAGACGTGCAGACCGCGAGCGTTGAGGACCTCCTGGACCGGCTGGTGGTAGGCCCGCTTGTCACTGACGTTGGTGTTGCACGGGTCGTCGCCGGTGTTGCTGCCGGAGTGGATGCCGAGTGCGACGCTGCCGTGATAGACCGGGCCGCCGCTGTCGCCGCCCTTGCCGCAGAGGCTCGTCTTGATCATGCCGTAGAGGGTCTCTCCGGACGAGTAGGTCACGGTCGTGCTGGTCAGCAGCACCTGGCCGACCAGATCCTTGCTGGTGGCGCCGACGCGGGACACCGACTCGCCGTCGTACGGGTAGCGGGAGCTGGCGATGTCCTGGGCGCCGTTGTCGACGTTGCCGTACGCCGTGACGTAGTCGGGCGTGTAGTCGATGTCGGCCCAGTCGTTGCCCGGCCAGCTGACGGCGACCCGGTTGCCGAGGTAGAGGCCGCTCGCCGTGTCGTACCAGTTCTGGGTGCCCTCGGCGCAGTGCCCGGCGGTGAGGAAGTGCCGGTTTCCGCTGGAGGTTGCCACGTTGAAACCGATCGAGCAGTACAGGCTGCTGTAGGTGTTGCGGATCGAGTCTCCGCCGGACATGTAGATCTCGTCCTTGGTGATCTTCCCGGAGATCCGCTCGAACCGGACCGCGCCGCCGAACTTGTCCGTGACGGCCTTCAGCCTGGCGGTGTTGGCGGGGTTGACCGTGCTGTCCAGCTCCACCGAGACCTGGTTGGTGGACGGGTCCACACCCCACGAGGTGCCGGGGATGCCGGCGAGCTTGTCGAGTGCGGTGTGGACCGACTCCAGCGTCGCGGTGCTGTAGGTGACCAGTTCCGCCACGCCGCCCGCCGCCCGGACGCTCTGCGCGGCCGCCTGGTCGGTCACGGCCACGACCAGCTGCCCGCTGTTGTTGAGGTAGACGCCGCCGGTGCGGGCCTTCCCCAGCGAGCCGACCAGCGCCTGCGCCTGCTGGCCCTTGCTGCTGAGCGCGGCCGCCGCGTCCGGCAGGTCAGCCGCTGCGGTGGGAGCCGCCAGGGCGGCAGCCGGAACGAGCAGCGCGGCGACCAACAGTCCGGCCGTACCGGCCGCGGCGATGGCGCGGCCGGAAGGCGTACGTCCGTCGGTGGTCGCCGCGTTCGAGCCTGCCTTCAGCGAACTTCGGATCACGTTCACTCCATCGGGTAGCGGTGTCGCGCCAGCGGTGCCGGCACGTACGTGACTTGCACGGTTGCACGGCGTGACGATGATCGTCTACAGAGGAATTGACGTCCCCGACTGGCGGCCCCGACTGACACCACCCTGGTTGACCTGCGCCGATGGGCTCATCGTCGCCGATAGGTGGCCAGACCGCATCGGTCTCGCTCCATGCGCTGTTCATGATCTCTTCACCCGCGCTCCCGCCATCCGGGATGCTCGTCCTTGATCGCACAGCGTCGCGTCGTGGTCGTTCTTGGCGACGGCAGCAGCCGATGCGGACGAGCGGTCACGGTCAGGATCGAACTTGACGACGGCCGTCCCGTCCGACCCGAAAGGTGACTCATTTTCCGATTCGCCCATCGCTCAGAATCGCCGACTTTACGATCGCCGAAGCGCCCGCGCTGTCGGAGCGCCAGCCTGATCGAGCCGTCTTACAGGCAGGAGGGGACATGGCACCGACCCGAGCACTTCGGACGCTGGTCTCGGCGGCTGTCGGCGGCTTGATCGCCATCGCCGCGGCGGCACCGGCCGTGGCCACGGCTCCATCGGATCCCGGCACGGCCCTGGCCGGCGGCACCACACCCGCTGCGCCGGAAGAGCCACGCCCCCCGCTACTCCCGGCAGACTTTCAGGGAACGGGCCGGTACGTCGTTCGCGACCTCGGCATCGATGTTCCCTTCAGCTGGCAGGGAGGCGACGGCGACAGTCAGATGATCGCCGGGGGCCCGGAGTATCCGATCTGGTTCACAAACCTGATCTACCACAACACGCTCTACACGCTCACCTACAAGTGGCCGGGCATTCCGCCGACTCCGCCGCAGCCCTGCCACGAGGTGGGGTTCTTCAACCGCCAGATACTCAACGACGCGCTGAAGACGGCGCGCTTCGTGGGACCGGAGATTCTGCAAGGGGACGACGATCGGCACGTCGATCATTGGCGGGTGAGTGTGGTTGCGGGCTTTACCCAGCCGGGAGCAGTTCCTCGGATCCCGCTCGCGCTCGGTGATGTCTATGTCGACCAGAGGGATCCAAGCCGCTGGTGGCAGGTGCTGCAGTTCGGCATCCAAAACCTCTACGATCCGGCGCTGGATGAGTGGTTCACGATGGACACGTTCAGGCACCGGCCAGGGCAGGTGACGCTTCCCGACAGGTGTCCGCCGCCAACGGCCTGATCTCGCACCGGCCTTTGGCGCTGGCGCCTCGTCAACTCCCATTACAACGCCGAATCGTGGCCGGCACTCTTCAATCCGCGTGTGCGTGCTCTGGCGAACGCCTGCCCCGCTCACAGGCAGGCCAGTCACAGATGCTCACAGCGGCTCACGGAGCTGCTCGGTCGGGTCTCGTCGCCGGAGTAGGGCCGGCGTCCAGCAGTGGAATGTTCGAGTCAGCACAGGGGAAATTCCGCCGTGACATGGCACGTCCCGGGCGCATGGCGCCAGCCTGGCGGGAGTGACGATCAGCCGGGCTCGGTCGTCAACGGGAACGCTGGCCGGTTGACGGCTGGGCAGTCAGCCGAGGTTCCACATCCTCCGGCAGCTCAGCACCACACAGCACGCAGATGTAGTCGTCGTCGCGGACGAGGTTGTGTTCGCCGCAGTCGAGGCAGCGCCGGAAGACGACGGCGACGGTGAAGGCTTCCGGACGGCCGATACCCGCCCAATCGAGGGCGTCCGCCACTGCCGCCCATGAGGTGGGATTGGGGCAGTAGCCGGTGGACTGGTTGCTCACCTCGGCCACGACCCAGCCGTCCCGCTCGTCGGCGAAGGCGATCTCCCCCGCGCCGAGGACCTTCCCACCGCCGGCGCAGGCGACGTGCTCGCTGCGTCTCGGTGCGAGACGCAACGTACCGCCAGTGTCGATGACGTACGTGAACGGCTCGTCACGGTCGCGCGGATCTGCTGCCGCCAGAAAGGTGTCGAGATCGGCCGGTGATCGGACGGGCCAGCCCTCGGGCGCGTCGGCGACCGACGCCCGCACGTCCGCCGGGCCGACATAACGGTATCGACGCCCCGCCCCTACCACGGCACCGAGCCTACGCCCGTGCGGCCGCCATCGTGCACAACCGCGCCGGTCTGAGCAGACTGGTCAAAGCGTTGCGAGCCCGTCATCAAGCGCCCGGCGTGATGGAACGGATGCTGTGCTGCTCACGGGGACCGGTCTTGAATACGCCGCGAGCCCTCGTGCGAACGCGGCCATCTGCCCTTTCGTCAGGTCGCCGGCGTCTTTCACCACCGCAACCGGGGTGGCGGCGAGCGGGGTGGGACTGATGACGCCGGCCCGGCGAAAGGGCAATGGCACGGTTCGAACCGGATCAGCGTGTGGGGGCGAGCCGCCCCGCCAGGGTCGGCACCACGATCGCGGCGGCGACGATGTGCAGCGTGATCAGGGTGGCCGCGGAGCCGGCGTCGAATCCGAACGTGAGGTCCGGGACGACCGACAGCGCGGTCAGGGCGACCGCTGTCCGCACGAACGTGCGCCGCGGTCGGCGTACCTTGCGCGCCATGACGGCGGCGATCCCGACGCCGACGAGCGAGAAGACCAGCGTCAGCTGCGCGAACCCGGCGATCGGGATGCTCGCGCCGGTGCTGTCGGCGAACGAGATCCCGGCGGCCGACGCGACCGCCGCGAGGACGGTCGTGGTGACCGAGGCGACGACGGCTGCGGCGACGCCCTGCTTCCACACCGGCTGTCGCTTGGTGGCCGGGGCCGGCGCGTTGGGGGCTACGCGGGTGGGGACCTGGGTGGTGGTGGACATGTCGGGCTCCGTTTCCTCGGCAGGTCGCCCGGTGCGACCCGCTCACACCCATTCGACGAACGGGCGGGTCCGGATTCGACAGGTCGCGAGAAGAAAGTTCTACGGGTCGATGCGCGGTGACGCAGCGTCGGGACGGGCCGGCGCGGGACCCGGCTGTGACGCCGGCGCAGCCAGTCCCGTCGGGTACGCCCTACACGAAGGCGCGGCTGAGCACACGAACGTCCTGTGCTTGGCGCAGGACGTTCGGTTGGCCGACGAAGAACACGACCGCGAGGTTTCCGGGGCAGGTTGTCGTATCGGCAGGACGCCGTTCGTGGTGAGGTGGAAGGCAGTCATCGGGACCGCCGGAACTGAGGAGAAGTGGGATGACGCACTACCTGCTGGCCGTGCACGGCCCCGCCGAGATGGACGAGTTCGGCAACTACGGCTCCAAGGAGGAGATGGAGGAGGCGTTCGCCGCGACCGGCGCCTTCAATGACAAGCTGCACGCCGAAGGCTACTGGGTCTTCGCCGGTGGGCTTCAGCCGGCGTTGACGGCGACCGTCGTGGACGGCCGGGGCGAGACGCCGGTGATCACCGACGGCCCCTACCTCGAAACCAAGGAGATCATCGGGGGCTTCTGGGTCATTGACGCACCCGACCTCGACGTGGCGCTCAAGCTCGCGGCCGAGGGGTCCAAGGCGTGCCGGGGCAAGGTCGAGGTCCGTCCGTTCGACGGCCTCGCCTGAGCCAGCGCGACCGGCGACTATCGATGCAGCCCGCAACGGCGGCCGTCGAGCGGGTCTTCCGCGAGGAGTACGGCCGCCTGATCGCCTCGCTCGTCCGCCGCTTCGGTGACATCGACATCGCGGAGGAAGCGGCGGGCGAGGCGCTCGTGGCCGCGCTGGAGAATTGGCCGGAGTCCGGCGTACCTCCCAACCCCGGCGGCTGGCTCACCATCACCGCGGGCAACCGCGCGATCGACCGGATCCGCCGGGAGAAACAGCGCGACGCCAAGCATCAGGCGGCCATCGTGTACCACGACGACACGCCCCACGAGCCCACCGGCCCAGTCGAGGACGACCGGTTGCGGCTGCTCTTCACCTGCTGCCACCCGGCGCTGGCACCGGAAGCGCGGATCGCGCTGACGCTCCGGCTGCTCGGTGGGCTGACCGTGGCCGAGATCGCGCAGGCGTTTCTCGTGCCAGAGACCACGATGGCGCAGCGGATCACCCGGGCGAAGAAGAAGATCTCGTCGGCGAAGTTGCCCTACCGGGTGCCCGAGGCCGCCGACCTCCCCGAGCGGCTCGGCGGCGTGCTGGCGGTGCTGTTCCTCGTCTTCAACGAGGGCTACCTCGCCACCGGCGATGGCGACCCGATTCGAGCCGAGCTCACCGGCGAGGCAATCCGGCTGACGCGGATCCTCCGCCATCTGCTCCCCGAGGAGCCGGAGGTGGCCGGTCTGCTCGGGCTGCTGGTGCTCACCGAGGCCCGGCGTGAGGCCCGCGTGCGGAATGGGCAGCTGGTCCCGCTCGATGAGCAGGACCGCGCCGGCTGGGACCGCGCCCTGATCGACGAGGGCCACGACCTGGTCCGCGAGTGCCTCGCGATCAACCGACCCGGCCGCTACCAGATACTCGCCGCGATCAACGCCGTCCACACCGACGCCCCCACGGCGCCGGACACTGACTGGTCACAGGTCGTCGCGCTGTACGACCAGCTGACCCGGCTCGACCCGTCGCCGATCGTCGCACTCAACCGCGCGGTCGCGGTCGCCGAGCTGGACGGCCCGGAGGTCGCTCTCGCTCTGGTCGACCGGCTGCCGCTCACGGGCTACCACGCGTGGCACGCCACCCGCGCCGACCTGCTCCGCAGGCTTGGCCGGAGCGCCGAGGCGAAGGAGGCGTACGACGCCGCGATCGCCGCCACCCAGAACTCCGCCGAGTGCGCCTACCTGAGCAGGAAGCGCGGCGAGTTGGTCTGAGCAGTCCTACCATTCGGCACGAGGCCGACGGCGCCAACCGTTGTCGGGCTTGTGGCGCTCCTGGCCGTCGCAGGCTGCGCCGAATCGTCTCCGCGGGCGCGGGCGCGCTCAGCGCGACCTTGGTCTCCAGATCCAGGTCGCGCAGCCACACCCGACCAGCTGGGACAGCTGCTGGGGGCCAGCTCGCCCTGACCGACAACTGGCGTTCCGGAGGGCTCTGGCGGGTGTCTTGAGCACTCACTCTGCCTGCCCGCTGATCGGCAGATCCGGGCGTTGCCGGATCGCCCGCCGTAACCCACCGTAGTTGGTGAGCTCTTCCTCGTGGCCGTCGTTCTATCTGCCTCCTGGCAGGGGAATCCGGC